>NZ_JBHYGX010000097.1:0-1049 GCF_042739975.1 Streptomyces sp. NPDC059080 | reverse complement strand
ATGCTCAGCCGAAGGCCGCCCGCACGCACGGCAGTTACCAGTCCGAGTGATCAAGTACGAGGACTCGTTCGGGCCCTGAGGTTAAAGATCAAGCTTAGACGTTGTTTCTTATGGCGTGTTGGCTCGTTGAGAGGTGTATGACGGATCTGGTTGAGCGGTTGGTGCCGGATGAGTTGTGGGTGTTGTTTCGTCGAGTTGTTCCGCCGACGGTGGTGAGGCGTCCGCAGGGCGGGGGCCGGGCTCGGGCGGGTGATCGTGAAGTGCTCGCGGCGATCTTGTTCGTGGCGACCTCTGGTTGCACCTGGCGGCAGTTGCCGCCGGTGTTCGGGCCGGCCTGGCCCACGGTCTACCGGCGCTTCGCGCAGTGGAGTCGGGACCGTGTGTGGGCCCGTCTCCACCGCGTCATCCTCGACGAACTCGGCGCACGAGGCGAGCTGGACTGGTCCCGATGCGCGATCGACTCCGTCAGCGTCCGGGCCGCAAAAGGGGGCCTTTGACCGGACCGAATCCGACCGATCGCGGCAAATTGGGATCGGAGATCCACCTGATCGTCGACCGAAATGGACTGCCGCTGTCGCTAGGGATATCCGGCGCCAACATGCACGACAGTCTCGGCCTGGCACCGCTCGTGCGCGGCATCCCGCCCATCCGGTCCCGGCGCGGCCCTCGTCGCAGGCGTCCGGCGAAGCTGCACGCCGACAAGGGTTACGACTACAACCACCTGCGGCGATGGCTCCGCGAGCGCGGCATCACCCCTCGCATCGCCCGCAAAGGCGTCGAGCCCTCGCAACGGCTCGGCCGCCACCGCTGGGTAGTGGAGAGAACGGTGTCATGGCTGAGCGGCTGCCGACGCCTCCACCGACGCTACGAACGCAAAGCGGAACACTTCCTTGCCTTCGTCGGCATGGCCGCAGCCCTCATCGCCTATCGCCGCCTCACCAAATAAAACAACCTCTTAGACCGTGTCCTATGTGGTGAGGCGGGCGTTGGTCTGTGTATGGGGCGGGGTACGTGGAGTTGGATTGTTCCGGACGGATTGTGGGAGATCG
>NZ_JBHYGX010000096.1:0-1102 GCF_042739975.1 Streptomyces sp. NPDC059080 | reverse complement strand
TAGGGCGCGTATCGAGTCGTGATCACCGGGTGCTCCGGATGAGGTCTGTAACCCAGATCATCGAGGCGCGCAGGTGGAGGCCGGCGAGGAAGCTCCCTGGGGTCTTGTCGTAGCGAGTCGCTATGCCCCGCCATGCCTTCATCCTGTTGATCGCGCGTTCGACGGTGTTCCGATCCTTGTAGAGCTCGGTGTCGTGGCTGACGGGCCTGCCGCCCCCGCTGCCCTTCTTCTTCCGGTTGGCGGCCTGGTCCTTCTTCTCCGGGATCACCGCCTTGATACGGCGTTTGCGCAGGTGGGCGCGGTTGCCGCGGGACGAGTAAGCCTTGTCTCCGGCGACCGCGCCGGGCCGGGTGCGGGGACGGCCGACAGGCCCGCGCACCCGCACCTTCTTCAGGACGGGGATGAACTGCGGACTGTCCGCTGCCTGGCCCGCGGTCAGGATGAACGCCAGTGGGCGGCACTTGCGGTCGGCGGCGATGTGGACCTTGCTGGTCTGCCCGCCCCTGGAGCGTCCGAGGAGGGCGGCCTTCAGCCGGAGGTTGTGCCGCCGCCGGATGCGTCGTCGCTCTTCCCGCGCGGGGTCGCTTTCGGGCTCCTGCCCGCTTTGTTCTTCGAGGCCGCCCCTTTTGACCTGGCCTTCTCCTCCTCGGCGGCAGCTTTCTCCAGGGCGGTGACGACGTCCTCGCCGAGGTGCATCCCCGCCGCGTCATGGTGAGCCCGGGCGGTGGTGGAGTCGATGCTGACCAGCGACAGGTCCACATCACCACGCTTCGCGGCCTCCGTGATCAGGCCCTCCAGCAGAGCCTCGAAGACACCGGCGTCACGCCACTGCCGGAAGCGGTTGTGGACGGTCGACCAGGCGCCGAACTCCGTCGGCATCTCCCGCCACTGCCCGCCCGTCTTGAACCGCCAGATCACGCCCTCGAACTGCTGCCGCAGCCGCGCGGGGTACGGGCCGTACTCGCCAATCGGCAGGTACGGCTCGATGAACTGCCACTCTGGGCCGGTCAGTTGTACGCGCGTCACGTAAGACGGTCTATCGGACCGAACCCTGCCACGAAGGCACATCACACAGATTGATCACGACTCGATACGCGCCCTA
>NZ_JBHYGX010000095.1:0-1147 GCF_042739975.1 Streptomyces sp. NPDC059080 | reverse complement strand
TTAAGAATATTATAAAATTTTAGTCTTTATAATTCGACTTTATAAATAGAATAATAGGTTTCTTTTTTCGTTATCATTTCTCCGCTCTCCTGACGCGCCTGTAAGCTTTTTAATTTCTCTAGGATATCATAATATACCCCTCTATTTAATTTCTTGATATACGCGCCGGGAATGCCTTTAAATTTCATTGTCTCCGAACCTTTGACCAAACGATATTGTTTTACTTTGCTTTTTTCGGGATAATTAAATACATTCCGAGAAAAAGAGGATATTTCTTTTTCTATTTCTTCTGGTTTTATTTCATCAGCATATTTTTCATAATACGTTTTTGGTTGAATGAATAAACCTTCTTCAAGAATACCTTCCAGTTTCCATTTACCGTACTCTCTATCGTCAACCATGTCATCATCAAAAATAGCTTCACATGCTATTGAATCGGTATCACAATATGCCACATCGCCTTTTTCTAATTGTTTAATTAAACCTCTATATAATAAAATACGCGCGTATGACGTAACGTAGGCGGCTATATGCGGCTGAATATACGGCGCTTTGCTGGGGACGGCTGCTTCAATAAATTCTTGTCCATATACAGGGTTAAATAATTCAACATAAGGATAGCCTTTTTCTTCGCATGTCTCAATTTCTGTGACAGGTAAAATCGTTTGCCGAACCCTTTGCATACCGAATTTTCCGTACAGTGCATTTTGCATTAATTTTGCAAACGTCTTTTTTGCTCCATCACTTGTATTTTTAATCTCTTCAAAATAGGAGACAAAATCTTTAAATATATAATCGGTCTTTTCAAAATAAATACATTGATGAATTTCTTTTATTTTAGCACCCATTTCTAACGCCAATTCAATTTCTTCAAACGTCCATATCCCTGAAAGGTTACCGACCGGGAAACATAATTTTTTGTACATTCTGTGAGGTAGAGGCGGTATATGTAAAGTAGTCGGTATGTGAATATCACATTCTAAAAAACCGCCGCCCTGTCTATAGCTGTACCAATATTTAAATACGTTTCGGGCTTTGTCTCCTTTATGGTGACGCGGTTTCCCTATAGGTATTGGGTTCACTTTCATAACGTACGGATATAATGAATTTACATCATAATGAAAGCCGCCATTTAATTCACTTTGAA
>NZ_JBHYGX010000094.1:0-1167 GCF_042739975.1 Streptomyces sp. NPDC059080 | reverse complement strand
TAATACACGCGGGAGGGCTTTTCCCTCCTTTTCTTATTTGACTACTACGAAGGAGGATTTATATGAACGCACCATCACAAATGGGTCTAGGTGAAATGTTCTACCATGCCGCAGACTTATATCCAAACATGGGGTTTATGAGTACCCGAACGTCTACAGTTCCCGAAGCTGAAGATCAAATGTCTCTTGTCGATGATGAGGACACAGCAAAAGAGCATGACGTAAAGCAAGACCCTATTACATCAAAACAAATCTTGCTGGGGTTCGGCATTGTGTTCCTTGTCGTATTCCTATTCTCGGCAAGGGTGTAGGGGGTGTGACTTGTGGAGCAAATCTATTCAATCCTATTAAATAACGGAGCCATGGGCGTAATGCTCGCGTGGTTCATGTTCAAACAATCAAAGGATAACGAACAGACACGGGAAATTCTAACCGATCTGAAAATGGTTATTTCAAAAATCGGGGGTGCGTCAAGCAATGACTAAAATTCTTGTTCTCACCGTTATTATCATCGTGTTTTGGTTCTTCTTTATCCGCCGCAAAAAGAAGGGATAACACATGGAAAAAGGTCTTTTGTTTTTCACGCTGGCGCTCACAGCCATATGGATTATTCTTGATGACTTTTATGGCGGCAAACACCTGTCAAAGATGGCACAGAAAATGACGCCTGACATTTCTACACCGATGGACGTTGTAAAAGATGGTTGGGAAACTACAAAATAAACCGTCGACGAAGCCGGAAAGACAGCGAAAAAGGCAGTTGAAAAAGCGACAGGATACGACACGTATAAAAAGTATCAAAAGATGAAGCCGGAGCAGAAAAAGAAAGTCAAAAAAGCCGCTAAAGACAGTTTCATAGATGGGTTTTGGAACGGTCTTAAACGCGGTTTTGGCTTGAAGTAAAGGGGTGATTCTATGCAAGAGTTTACAAAGTCTATGCGGTGTATTATCACCTTTCTCTTTTTCGTTATCCTGCTGGGTATGTTCACAAATGAAAAAATAACGTACACGTTCTTGGTACTTGTTCTCGCAAGTATGGCAGTCCTGAACGTTGACAAGGTAAAACAAATCATGGGAGGTCTTGTGGATGGTTAACAAGTTTTTTGACGTGATTGCGGGTATCGGGAGTCTCATTGGGATGTAGCTGTTCCTGAAACATGCCAAGTC
>NZ_JBHYGX010000093.1:0-1178 GCF_042739975.1 Streptomyces sp. NPDC059080 | reverse complement strand
TCTAGTGTCTCGTGATCCTGTTCATGTCAGTTCGAGTTGTTATTGACGAGTTTCTTCACGTTAGTCGCGACGAGCCGGACCTTCGCGAGGACCTCGCCGGCAGTCGCGGTCCAGGTGAACGGTTTCGCCGCCGTGTTCCAGGAGTTGATGTAGTCGCGGATCTGTTTGATCAGGACATTGACGCTGGCGAACGTGCCGCGGCGGATGGACTGCCGGGTGAGAATTCCGAACCAGATCTCGATCTGGTTCAGCCACGAGGAGCCGACGGGAGTGAAATGGAAGTGGACGTGCGGGTTCTTGACCAGCCACTCCTTGACCTCCGGGGTGGTGTGCGTCGAGAGGTTGTCCAGGACGACATGTATGTCCTTCCCGGCGTGCGGTTTCACCGCCTTCTTCAAGAAGGCCAGGAAGTCCTTGCCGTTCCGGGTCGGCTTGCACTCGCCGAGCACATCGCCGGTGGTCACGTTCAGGGCGGCGAACAGGTTCGTGGTGCCGTGCCGGACGTAGTCGGCGGTGCGTTTCTCGCTCGCCGCGAAGGCAACCGGCAGCACCGGCTGGGTCCGGTCCAGCGCCTGGATCTGCGTTTTCTCGTCGATCGAGAGGACCACCGCACCGCCCGGCGGGGCCAGATACAGGCCGATCACATCCGCCACTTTCTCCGCGAACGCGGGGTCTCTGGAAAGCTTGAAAGTGCCGCTGCGGTGCGGTTTCAGGCTCTCCTCCCGCCAGACGCGCGCGATGTAGTGCCAGGACACGGCGATGTTCTCGGTCCGCTTCAGGTACTTCGCCAACTCGCGTGTGGACCAGTGCGAAAGCCCCGTAGCGTCTGGCGGCGTCATACGCGTCAGCGCGATCACCCGGGCCCGCACCCGCGCCGGCACCTGTTCCCGTGCACCACCGGGACGCTCCCCTTCCAGCCCGGCCAGTCCCTGCTCGACGTAACGACGTTTCCAGCGGTCCACTGTCGGCAGCGATACGCCAAGCAGTGCAGCAATGTCCTTACGCTGACGGCCCTCGCTCGACCACAGCACGATCCGGCCCCGCGTCGCGATGTCGGCGGGTACGTCCCGGCTGTTCACCAACTCCCGCAACTCGGCGGCCTGTTCCACAGAGAGCTCCACGCCAAGAGACCCTGCCACACAAGATCACGTAACGCTGACGGAATCACGAGACACTAG
>NZ_JBHYGX010000092.1:0-1194 GCF_042739975.1 Streptomyces sp. NPDC059080 | reverse complement strand
GGGAGGACTATTCTTTAGGCGATATATTAAAGTGTTTTAAATATACAAGAATTTCGTAAACATCCATATTGTTGTACTTCTTATCTATCCAATCCTTTAAAAAGTGTTCAATATGCTTGTATTTCGTATCTAATTTCATATTAATAATATCTAATATTTCTAGATTTGGCATAAATTATTCATCTCCTTTAATGGAGAGAGTATATACACACTTATTTTAGTTTGTCAATAATAACCTGTTATAAACATTTATACTCAGTGCGAACATAAGAGATAGGACATTTCTATCCCTGATACCCAGTTATTTCATATATAATAGGACTTTACATTCAGGAACATGTGTTCTATTATTGGTACAGAAATATTTTCTTCTCCTACCAATATGTCGCATAATGTCGAATCCTTCCTGAAAAAATTCTGAAGAAATTTGTAAAAAGGGGTAGACATGATATATCCCTTGATGGTAAGATAAGGTCATCAAAGGGAACATAAAGGAATCTGAAGCCCTTTAAAGGAAGTGATACATATGTAGAGGGAGGTACGCTTTTTGTCTAGTGAAGAGGTTTTAACAGTTAAACAGGTAGCCGAGATATTAAAAATATCTGAAAAAACGGCTCGCAAAATGCTGAACAACGGAGAAATTAAAGGTTTCAAAGTCGGTCGAGAATGGCGCGTGTCAGCTGAAAAATTCAATGAATACTTAAAACAAAATTAATTCTTTGGGGGAATTTTAAAATGACAAACACTATTAAAAACACTGAAAACACTACTGACGTATTGGCAACTGAGGACATTGCAACAGCATCACCAAGTATTTTTGAACAAGGTACACAACAAATGTTTTCAACTATCCAGGCAACGGACAGAAAGAGCAGCATCAAACTTTACAACGCGGTAAGCAACGCTGAACACTCTCTATCAGACCATATCGGAGAAGTAATTGAAATTACAGACATGGTCGCCCATGCGGTTGAATTAGAGGATGAAGTCACGAAAGAGACAATTCAGGCAATGCGCGTTGTTCTTTTAACAGCAGACGGACAAGGCTATCACAGTGTATCTCAGGGCGTAGCAAGCTCCCTACAACGTATCATTGGGATTGTAGGGCAAGGTCCTTGGACGGACGAGCCATTAAAAGTTGTTCCAAAAGAAGTTAAAACCCGCCGCGGCTTTAAAACATTGACACTTTCGCTT
>NZ_JBHYGX010000091.1:0-1206 GCF_042739975.1 Streptomyces sp. NPDC059080 | reverse complement strand
CGAGGTGTGGGCCACATTGCAGGCCATCAAGCTGCGCGCCGACAGGACCGTCCGCGAGGCCGCCGAAGCTCTGTTCCAACGGGTTGCAATGGTCGCCGATCCCGATGCGACGGGGATGTGGGCGCGGTGGGTCGACGACATCGAGATGGAGGGCGCCGAACGTCCGGATTGGGAGCAGGAGTTCGGCACAGATCTTTCACGCGACGACGATTGCCTGTACCTGTCTGCGCTGGACGACTTCATCACGCTGGCCAGGCTGGACCTGCTTCACCGTTGGTGGCACAGCTCCCTCCCGGGACCTGTGCGTCGCTGGTATCTGAGCCGGAAGCATGGAAACCAGCGCGGGGGTCCCGGCCGCCGTGGAAGCAACCCCGAGTCGAGCTGCGGCTCTCGGAGAATGTCCTCGCCCGCGTCGATGACGCCAAGAGGAATTTCTTTGACACCCGCGGGAGAACGCTGCGTCGGCTGATCGCCCGGGGCCTGGCAGCGGAGTCGAAGTAGCCGGCTCCGTCCGATTTTCCGGCCTGTGGCCAGGGGCTACTCTCCGATGGCAGTCCCAGCCTCACCGCCCATCCTGGAAATCGGTTATGCATTCTCCCCCCCGCAGGGCCGGTAGTGAGCCTGCCGGCGGTGGCGCGGAAGTCGGGCATGCCGAGGTGGACGGTGGTGTGCCGGGCCGCGAGGTCGCGCATCGCGGCGAGTTTCTGCTTGGTGGCGGTGAGGCTGGCCTCGATCGCGGCGACCTCGCCGAGCCAGCCCTGTTCCTTGGCTTCCTGGAGCCGGTCAAGCAGGTTCGCGTGGATCTCCTCCAGGCGGGGCATCTGCTCGAAGTGCGCCAGGAAGTCCTGCCATTCCTGTGCGGTGGGCTCGCGGTACTCCTCACCGGGCCGGAGTGACCGGCGGCGGGCGATGAAGGACCGGTGGTGGTTGATGACGTCTTCGGGGTAGATCGCGGCATATCCGAGGGTCGTGTCGACCGTCCGATGGCCGCAGATGCGGGCGGCGATGTGCGGGGGCAGGCCGGAGCGGAGGGCGTCGGTCACGAAGATTCTCCGGAAGTCGTGCGGCGTGTATCGCAGCTGCTCATCGCCGGGCCCGGTCAGCCCGCTGGCGGCGAGGGCGTCGTTGAGGCAGGTGTAGATGTAGTTGCGCGGGATGGCTCGGTCCTCTGGGCCGCAGCGGCGCTGGAAGAGGAACGGCATCGGT
>NZ_JBHYGX010000090.1:0-1209 GCF_042739975.1 Streptomyces sp. NPDC059080 | reverse complement strand
CTTCTGTACGTCCACCATAATATGCCTTGCGTATAAAATCCTCTGTAAACTCGCCCCATTTGCTATAACCGTAATTCGTGGAAATAGCCTTTTCATAATCTTCAGGATAATTCATTTGATATACTTTCATTGCAAGACTTGCGGTAGTAGGACATTTTAAAAATTCATGAATCGGCAAGCCGGATATTTCAATAAGCATTGTAACAATTTCATATAATGCCACACAGTCCAACCGTAAATATTCATTTAATTCAGGTTCATACGGATCGACCTTCATAAAATAATTCCCTTGGGATTCCCGGTCATCATATTTACCCGGGTCATTTGTGGGGTTTCCGTCAGCGTCAAGCGCCCATCCCAATTTCAAAATATGGTCTTTTAAATCTATTTTTGCTTTTTCTTGCGAAATATTAAAATCCTCACATATCTTTTTTAATGAACCCATTACAAGCTTGCTGGAATCATGAAATGTAATAGGTTGCGAAATAATTTCATTTTCTTCAGTTATTTGGGATTCATTAAGACCTGTTTTAAATACCGTAACGACATTATTAATAAAAATCGAATTTTTTAAATCCGCTTCAGGTAAAATGTCCTTTGCGATTTTTGAAATGTCGAAATCTAGATTATGAATAAATACATGACAATCGTATTTTGTGGTATACTGTGAGAGAACCGTTTTCAGGTTTTTAAAAGTGTTTGTCGCACGGTATCTACTACCGTCATATAATCCGACGCGGAAGACTTCCCCAAAAAGTCCTCGCGTCTCAGTATCAAGCGTAAGTATCTTAACGGGTTTACTTGCGCTTTTTTCTTTATTCTCTTTTTCCTTACTCATTTAAAATCCACCTCTCCATCGTAAATCCTTCGCTAAACGTTTCGCCGTTTTGATATTTACTTGCGGGAGATATTTCTGAATTAAATCCCCAATAAATTGAGCCTTTTCTTCATTGTCATATAAAACCCTCATGCCTGCATTTATTGCAATTAATAAATCTTTATATCTCCTTAAATCGGCTTTTCCTTCATATAGCAAAATCCATGAATTCATATCAGCCAGTCTAAGAGAATCAAAATTTCTCATAAATGCTTTATGCTGTTTCCTTTTATTATTGGGGACAACATGCATACTTATTGTTCCTATTTCAGCGGGAAGTTTAGCACCTAAAAAACCTCTTATAGATTCGATAAGATAATCAACGCTCACAT
>NZ_JBHYGX010000089.1:0-1462 GCF_042739975.1 Streptomyces sp. NPDC059080 | reverse complement strand
CTTGATCTTTAACCTCAGGGCCCGAACGAGTCCTCGTACTTGATCACTCGGACTGGTAACTGCCGTGCGTGCGGGCGGCCTTCGGCTGAGCATGTGATCCGACCAAGGAACACACAACACTCAGCACGAAGGCCGTGGGGATGAGTCTGCTGCATCATGCTGTCCGGCAGGATCCGTTTGCGGAACTGTCACGCTTCCGGGGTGAGTTCTACTCCTGTCTGACCAGGCGTGCGGATGCGCTGTTCGAACTCGCGGACGCGGTGTTGTGCGCCGATGGTCCGGTCCGGTCGCTGGTGGAACTGTCGCTGGTGGGTGAACACCGTCGCGGGCACGGTGGACTCTACGACGCCTTGGCCGTAGGCCGGGTCGACGTCGCCCGGCTGCGACGGGCCCTGGCAACGGTGCCCCTGCCGCGGGCGGCGGACGGCCGGCTGGCCCTGGCTGCGGATATCACCTGCTGGCTGCGGCCCAGCGCGCACACATCACCGCAGCGGATCCTGTGCCACACATACGGGCGGGGCAAGGATCAGCACATCCCAGTCCCCGGCTGGCCGTATTCAGTGATCTGCGCGCTGGAGACGGGACGCACTTCGTGGACCGCGCCGCTGGACGCGCTGCGGCTGGCACCGGGCGACGACGCCGCCACCGTCACTGCCCGGCAGATGCGTGAACTCGTCGAACGGCTGATCTCGGCCGGGCAGTGGAAGGACGGTGACCCGGAGATCCTGATCGTGGTGGACGCCGGTTACGACGTGCCGCGGCTGGCCTTCCTCCTACGGGATCTGCCGGTGCAGGTGCTGGGCCGGATGCGTTCGGACCGTGTCCTGCGCCGTGCGGCACCGCCCCGCGAGCCCAGCGCCCGGGGTCGTCCGCCCCGCCATGGCGGCGAGTTCGTCTTCGGTGACCCGGCCACGTGGAATATCCCCGACGCGCAGACGGTGACCGAAACCCGGCTCTACGGCACCGCCACCGCACTCGCCTGGAACCGGCTCCACCCGAGACTGACCCACCGCTCCGCCTGGACGGCCCAGCTGGGAGCCCTGCCGGTGATCGAGGGCACCGTGATCCGCCTGCAGGTCGACCACCTGCCCAGCGGAGCGACACCGAAGCCGGTCTGGCTGTGGTGGTCGGGCACCGACGCCACCACAGCCCAGGTCGACCGTCTATGGCAGGCGTTCCTGCGACGCTTCGACATCGAGCACACCTTCCGCCTGTTCAAGCAGACACTGGGCTGGACCTGCCCGAAGATCCGCACCCCCCAAGCCGCCGACCGCTGGACCTGGCTGATCCTCGCCGCCTTCACCCAGCTCCGACTCGCCCGCCCGCTGGCGGCAGACCTCCGGCGGCCGTGGGAGAAGCCGACCCCGCCCGAAAGGCTCACCCCCGCCCGAGTCCGCCGCGACTTTCGGCACCTCCGCCCGAAGGCCGCCTGCCCAGCCCAAGCACCGAAATCCTCTCGACC
>NZ_JBHYGX010000088.1:0-1491 GCF_042739975.1 Streptomyces sp. NPDC059080 | reverse complement strand
TATCGCACGGGTGATGTGGTGCGGTGGAACCGGTCGGGTGAGTTGGAGTTTGTGGGCCGGGTTGATCATCAGGTGAAGGTGCGGGGTTTCCGTATCGAGCTGGGTGAGGTTGAGGCGGTGTTGTCGGGTCATGGGTTGGTGCGGCAGGCCGTGGTGGTGGTGCGGGAGGACCGGCCGGGGGATCGGCGGGTGGTGGCGTATGTGGTGGGTGAGGTAGATGCCGCGTCGTTGCGGGCGTATGTGGCTGAGCGGTTGCCGGGGTACATGGTGCCCTCGGCGTTCGTCTCGCTGGCGGAGTTGCCACTGACACCCAACGGCAAGCTGGACCACAAGGGGTTGCCGGCGCCTCAGTGGGGTGTGGAGGGGGCCGGGCGTGCGCCGCGTACGCCGCAGGAGGAGATCGTGTGCGGTCTCTTTGCGGAGGTGCTGGGGCTGGAGCAGGTCGGCGCCGACGACTCCTTCTTCGACCTGGGTGGGCACTCGCTGCTGGCCACCCGGCTGATCAGCCGCATCCGCTCCGCCTTCGGCGTGGAGCTGCCGATCCGGGCGCTCTTCGAAGCCCCGTCCCCCGCGGCTCTGGCCGACTGCGTCGAGGGCGCCGGCCGTGCGCGCACCGCCCCCGTGCCGAGGGAACGGCCCGATGTGCTGCCGCTGTCCGTCACCCAGCGTCCCCTGTGGGTGCTCGACCGGTTGGAGGGTGGGGGTGCTACGTACAACGTGCCGTTGGTGTTGCGGTTGACGGGTGGGTTGGACGTTGGTGTGTTGGGGGCGGCGTGGGGTGATGTGGTGGGTCGGCACGAGAGTCTTCGGACGGTGTTTCCGGAGGTGGGTGGTGTGCCGCGGCAGCGGGTTGTGCCGGTGGGGGAGGGGGTTTCTCGGCTGGCGGTGGTGGAGGTGTCGGGGGCGGAGTTGGGGGCGGTGCTGGGGGAGGCGGCGCGGTATGGGTTTGTGCTGGATGCCGAGGTGCCGGTGCGGGTGTCGTTGTTCCGTACGGGGCCCGAGGAGCACACGCTTTTGGTGTTGATGCATCACATAGTCGCTGATGGGTGGTCTGTTGGGCCGTTGTTGCGGGATTTGTCGTGGGCGTATGCGGCGCGGTGGGCGGGGTCGGTTCCGGTGTGGGAGCCGTTGCCGGTGCAGTACGCGGACTTCACGCTGTGGCAGCAGGAGGTGCTGGGTTCGGAGGAGGATCCGGACAGTCTGTTGTCGAAGCAGTCGCGGTACTGGCAGGAGCAATTGGCTGGGTTGCCGGAGCTGACGGAACTGCCTCTGGACCGGCCACGCCCCGCCACCGCCACCCACCGGGGATGCTCGGTTGCCGTGCGCCTCGACGCCGGGACACACCGCGCCCTCGATGCACTCGCCCGCCGTACGAACACGACGATGTTCATGGTGTTGCAGGCGGGGGTTGCGGCGTTGCTTTCCCGTATGGGTGCCGGTACCGACATTCCGATCGGTACGGCGGTGGCGGGGCGCACCGACGAGGCGTTG
>NZ_JBHYGX010000087.1:0-1568 GCF_042739975.1 Streptomyces sp. NPDC059080 | reverse complement strand
CCATACCGCGCCAACACCTCCACCAACGACGCACCCGGCAACAACTCATCCGACGACGCCAACACCAACCGCGCCCCCGACAACAACGCCATGCAGAGTTCGGAGATCACCGCGTCGAAGCTCAGGGAGGCGAACTGCAACACCCGGCTGTCGGAGCGCACATCGAAGCGCTCGATCTGGCCGGTGGCGAGGCTCGCGATGCCCGCGTGGGTGACGACCACGCCCTTGGGCCGTCCCGTGGAGCCGGAGGTGTAGATCACGTACGCCGGAGAACCCCACTGCAACGGAGCACTCCGCTCCCCGTCCGTAAGATCACAACCGTCGGCACCAGCGATACCGGACGCGATATCTGGATCGTCCAGCAGAACCAGACCCGCCACACCGGGCAACGCACCAGCCGTCACCGAGTCGGACACCACACACACAGGACCAGCGTCCTCCCACATGTACGCAATCCGCTCAGCCGGATACTCCGGATCCACCGGCAGATACGCACCGCCCGCCTTGACCACCGCCAACACCGCGACCAGCCACTCCACCGAGCGGGGCAGCGCCACCGCCACCAGGCATTCGGGCCCGACGCCCGAACCCACCAGGTACCGTGCCAGCCGGTTTGCCCGCGCGTTCACCTCCGCGTACGACAGCGTCGAGGAGCCGCACTCCACTGCCACCGCATCGGGCGTACGGCTCACCTGGGCCTCGAACAACTGCGGCAAGGTGCCCACCGCAGTGTCGCGCCGCGTGTCGTTCCACTCTTCCAGCAACCGGCTGCGTTCCGCTTCGGACAGCACCTCCAGCACCCCGACCGGGCACTCGGGGTCAGCCGCCGCCGACTCCAGCAACCGCACCAGATGCGTGACCAGTGCCTCGACCGTGTCGCGGTCGAAGAGGTCGGTGGCATACACGACGCTGCCGGTGATGCCGTCCGGGGCGCCGGTCTCCTCGTGGTGTTCGCGTAGGCTGAAAGCCAGGTCGAACTTGGCGGCCGAGGTCTCCGCCGCCACCGGCTCGGCTCGCAGGCCCGGCATTTCGGCGGTGCCCGCCTGGTGGCCCTGCACGGTCAGCATCACCTGGAACAGGGGGTGGTGCGAGAGCGTCCTGGCCGGGTTGACGATCTCCACCAGCCGCTCGAACGGCACGTCCTGGTGGGCGAACGCCTCCAGGTCCGTCTCCCGCACCCGCTCCAGCAGCTCACGGAAACCCGGGTCACCGGAGGTGTCGGTCCGCAACACCAGCGTGTTCACGAAATACCCGACGAGGTCCTCCAACGCCTCGTCGGTGCGCCCCGCCACCGCCGTACCGATCGGAATGTCGGTACCGGCACCCAGACGGGAAAGCAACGCCGCAACCCCCGCCTGCAACACCATGAACACGGTGGCCCCGGTCGTCCGTGCCAGCGCACCGAGCCGGCGGTGGAGATCGGGGGAAATCCGTACCTCCACGTCGTCGCCCCGGTGGGTGGCGGTGGCGGGACGTGGCCGGTCCAGAGGCAGTTCCGTCAGCTCCGGCAACCCAGCCAATTGCTCCTGCCAGTACCGCGACTGCTTCGACAACAGACTGTCCGGATC
>NZ_JBHYGX010000086.1:0-1764 GCF_042739975.1 Streptomyces sp. NPDC059080 | reverse complement strand
CCGCCCCCGCCGCGGCGGCGCGGGGCGGGGGGCCCGCCGCCGCCCGCGCCGCCGCCGGGCCCGCGGGACCGGCGGGCGGACCCACCGGGTGCGCCTCCGGCCCGGGCACATATCCGGCCGCAGGGCCGCCACCGGCGACCACCGGCGCACCGCCGCCCGCGAACGCGGCCCCGCCGCCGGCGGCGAGCCCGGCCGCGCCTACGCCGCGCTCCAGCCGGTCCAGCCTGCTCTGCACCGACCGCTCGTCGTCGTACGCCGCGGGGAGCAGCACCCGGGCGCAGATCAGCTCCAGCTGCAGGCGCGGCGAGGTGGCGCCGCGCATCTCGGTCAGCCCGGTGTTGACCAGGTCGGCGGCGCGGCTCAGCTCCGCGGCGCCGAAGACGGACGCCTGTGCCGTCATCCGCTCCACGACATCGGCGGGCGCGTCGATCAGCCCCTTCTCCCCCGCGTCGGGCACCGCAGCGAGAATGACCAGGTCACGCAGCCGTTCCAGCAGGTCGGCGACGAAACGACGTGGATCGTTGCCGCCCTCGATCACCCGGTCGACGACCTCGAAGGCCGCGGCGCCGTCCCCGGCCGCGAACGCCTCCACGATCGCGTCCAGCAGCGACCCGTCCGTGTATCCCAGCAGCGCCGTCGCCATGGCATATGTCACACCGTCGTCACCGGCTCCGGCGAGCAGCTGGTCCATGACGGACATCGAGTCACGCACCGAACCGGCACCGGCGCGCACCACCAGCGGCAGCACCCCGTCCTCGACGGACGCGGACTCCCGCTCGCACACCTCGGAGAGGTAGTCCCGCAGCGTCCCGGGCGGCACCAGACGGAAGGGGTAGTGGTGGGTACGCGAGCGGATCGTCCCGATGACCTTTTCGGGCTCCGTCGTCGCGAAGATGAACTTCAGATGCTCCGGCGGCTCCTCGACCACCTTCAGCAGGGCGTTGAACCCCGCCGAGGTGACCATGTGCGCCTCATCGATGATGTAGATCTTGTACCGGCTGGAGGCGGGCCCGAAGAACGCCTTCTCCCGCAGGTCACGGGCGTCGTCCACGCCGCCGTGCGAGGCCGCGTCGATCTCGATCACATCGATCGAGCCCCTGCCGTTCCGCGCCAGGTCCACACAGGACTGGCAGGTGCCGCACGGCGTCGGGGTGGGACCTTCCTCACAGTTCAGGCAGCGCGCCAGGATGCGCGCACTGGTCGTCTTGCCGCAGCCGCGCGGGCCGCTGAACAGATACGCGTGGTTGACGCGGTTGTTCCGCAGGGCCTGCTGCAGGGGATCGGTCACGTGCTCTTGCCCGATGACCTCGGCGAAGGTCTCGGGTCGGTAGCGGCGGTACAGCGCGAGGGACGACACGCATACGACGATATCGGCCCCCACCGACAATCGAGCCGCCCACAAACGCAAACGCCCCTCACGCACCCGCCAGAGCCGACCTACCCTTGCTGCCTTCCGGCCCTGGGGGAGTTCAGTCAGATAGCGCCACGTGAGGGGCTGTGCACCACAGTAGCCGATCCCCCACCCCGAACACGACCCGCCCCCACCTGCGACTCCCCACCACCCTCACCCGGAACCCCACCCTTCGGATCATGGTCGCGAGCACCCCTCGGCGTCTTGTATTGTTTGCGGCGGAGGATTCGCCTAGTGGCCTAGGGCGCACGCTTGGAAAGCGTGTTGGGGGCAACCCCTCACGAGTTCGAATCTCGTATCCTCCGCCATTGCTCTCACCGGGCAATACAGCGAAATGGGCGCACCCCAGAGGG
>NZ_JBHYGX010000085.1:0-2017 GCF_042739975.1 Streptomyces sp. NPDC059080 | reverse complement strand
AGTTTCTGCTGATAAACACAAAAATTGTTTTTTTAAGAAAAAAGTTTAATATTTATTGTGCATTTTTTTTTATTTCCCGATGGGTTATTTGTCAGAATGACAAACCGATTTCGAGCCGGCGAGAACCCATTGTCACACCACGATTTAGGGGGTGTGTATAAATGGGCACTCTCTGTGAAATTTGAAGCTTTGAAATTCCGAATGGCGCACTTATACACTCTGTCGAGTGAGTGCTAAAATGCTGAAGCATTTCCGTCAAGCGTGTGGAGGAATCTTGTAGAGAGATATAGCATAGATACCCGTATCTCTAGAGATATTTTGGTATATCCCTGCTATATCTATGGGGTATCTATGCTATATCTTTGGCTTCAAAAACGGCACCTGTTCTAAGAGCATAGAAACTCAACAGGCACAGCCTGTTTGACACCCTTTTTTTTAGGGTGGCACCGAGTTTCCTTATGCTCTTTTTCTCTGAAGCTAAACCTGTTTTATATGTCGTAGTCTTTTTATTGGGAGTGACCCCTTGCTGTACAATTTCCGGAGGTGCCGATAAGGGACGAATTTTCCCTTGTCGGTTGCCTTTGGGGATTGTAAGGGGTGGAGGCTCGGAATCAAAAGGAAACGAAATATCATTCCGAGTGTGCTTCTTTTTTCTGTTCTTGAATTCTATTATTTCCAATGTTAGAATTATGTTAACAACTTGTTAGGAGTGTGTTTGGATGGAAGAGAAAAAACAAATTGGACCTCGAATTACTGTTGAAACATTTAAAAAGCTAGAGTTATTAGCCGAACATTTTACAAAACACAATGAATTTGGAAGAGTTTCAAAAGATGCTGTAATTGAGTTTGCTATTAAGGAATTGTATAGGGACTATTTGGGAAAAGGACGCTAATTTTTGTTGAAAAACTGACTTCGGATTTGGGGTTCTTTATTATTAACTTGATTTTAATTAAACATTACAGGAAAAATTGAGGGGAAATGGATGGATAAACGCAATGGTGACGCGGTTTTCATAGCTCCAAATGATGTTGTAAAAGTGACCACTATGAATCACGTCATTGAAGTTCAGCATATGGAGAAGATGAACCGGAAAAATAATATCAAAAAATTGGACAAGGATAGGTTTGTAGACCTCTCTACTGGGGAGATCCGGGAGTTCGAGCATTCGGAAAATCGGCAGGAAAATTATAATTCTTTGAGACAAACCTTTAAGAAGCTGCGTTATTTGATAAATAACAATTTTATAGGACGGCCAAATGAATTACATATAACTTTGACATACAAGAAAAATATGACGGACACGAAAAAACTTTATAGTGATTTTCAAAATTTTATCGACAGGTTGCGTTATAAATACAAGAAAGAAAGTTCGATAGATTATTTATCGGTGGTAGAGCCACAAGGACGTGGAGCCTGGCATTGTCATGTTTTAATGCGCTTTAATGATTTGGATAAGATTTATATTAAAAATGCTGAATTAAGGAGTCTATGGGGTTTAGGATTTGTAACAATCAAGTCATTAAAGGATATAGACAACATAGGAGCCTATTTGAGCGCTTATTTGACTGATATAGACCTAGAAGATGTCCAAGACAGGGAAACAGCCTTAAAAGTGGCTTCAGAGGGCTGTGAGGTGCAAACAAAGATCGTAGAAGGTCGGGAAAAGAAATTTTTAAAAGGCGGACGGCTGCACATGTATCCTTCCGGAATGAATATGTATCGAAAATCAAAAGGGATTGTTAAGCCGGAACGGGAAGAAATGAAGTTCGGAGACATAAAAAAAGTAGTGGGTTCGGCAAAACCACACTACGAGAAAAGTTATCATGTCGAAAATGACAATTTTGAAAACACAATTTCGTTTCTCCAGTATAACACAAAACGTGATTTTTGAAGCAAAACGGTTCCTCTTTATGGAGCCGTTTTTTTTTTTTTTGAATAAGTGTTTTTTTTGTTTTTTAAAAAAAGATATAGAGCGGGCCAGACCAAAATATAACACACACATATGTGGGTTGTTTT
>NZ_JBHYGX010000084.1:1117-2080 GCF_042739975.1 Streptomyces sp. NPDC059080 | reverse complement strand
TTTTTCCTGATCTTATTTTGATAAGGCTTTAAAATCTTCAAGGATTTTTCCAGCTTCCATAACAGCTGACGATATGTACTCTGGAGATACACCGGCTGCTTTAGCTGCATCTGAATCGTAATTTGCGAGGTACTTTTCATAATCTTGGGGCGTATATTGACTCTTTACTTCTTCAGCAGAAGCTTCGCCTGAAGGCAATACTAATCCAAGTGTAACAAAACTGATAATCATAAACAGAATCCATTTCCTCATTTTCACACTCTCCCTTGTATGATTTTGGTACCGAATTCACGTTAACATAGCTTGTATCTGAATATGAATAAAATAACAATATTTCAAATAAATTGAATAAAAATTCCTATGAGGTTGAACTTTTGATTGCGGGCATTTTTGCGGTCTTTATAGTGTGCGAAATACAGATATATCAATGTCTTAATATCATTTTGATTGGGAAGATGGTTTTAAAAATAGAGAAAGTAGCTGCGTGTTGCCGCAGCATACTTTCTTTGATTGAAAATTTGACACATAGAACAATTTGTTCATGTGTCAAATGCTGTGGAAGCAGCAAGGGTTTTTCTGATTTTCTGCCGATCTCTCATCGGCGGAAAAATCGGGTCGGCGGACAGCCGACAAGTGGCACGAACTTTCGATGCGATAGCGAGAATGAGAGAGCCACCAGCACCGCAGGTCGCACGTCCAAATTTGCCATGGGCATAATTTGGTGTAGTGCGTTACACCAAAGATAAACTTTGTGTTACCATAACCCCTATACAGTGGTCTGAATCGGGGGTTTTTCTCATGGCAAATTATGCGGTCATAAGGATGGAAAAATACAAAAAAGATAGATTGAATGGAACACAAAAACACAATCAGCGGGAGTTTCAAAAAAGCAAAAATGAAAATATATATCGGGAGCGGACGCACATAAATTATTATCTGGTGAACCAGAAACCGATTAGCGAT
>NZ_JBHYGX010000084.1:0-1107 GCF_042739975.1 Streptomyces sp. NPDC059080 | reverse complement strand
TTGACAAACAAAAAAAAAATAAAATTATCTGGGGGGCTCTGACTCATTTAATGTTTTGTGGTGTAAAACAAAACCTTTTTCTATATACACTCGGTTTACATAAAAAAGTTGTGGGGGTGCACAAACGGAAGGTCCGAGCGGATGCTGTCTTGGTCAGCGAATTTTTGATCACGGCAAGTCCTGACTATATGAATGGGATGAGCGAGAAGGAGCAGCGGCGCTATTTTGAAACAGCGGTTGATCATTTGAAAGAGAAATACAGCGCTGAAAACATGCTTTATGCCACAGTCCATATGGATGAAGCGACTCCTCATATGCATGTTGGTATTGTACCGATCACGGAGGACGGTCGACTCTCTGCGAAAGATTTTTTTAATGGCAAATTGAAGATGAAAGCCATTCAAGATGATTTTCATCGGCACATGGTTGAAAACGGTTTTGACCTGGTACGCGGCGAACCAAGCGAAAAGAAGCATGAGAATGTTCACCAGTATAAAATAAATCAGCGGAAAGCGGAGCTTGAGCGGCTTAATGCTGAAATTGCTTTAAAGGAAAAGCAGAGAGAGGAACTGGAAAAGCAAAACAAAGCTGTTCAAGCAGTTATAGAAGTGAAAAAAGAATCGCTGACAGTTAAGGCTGAAGAGTTGAAAATGCCGACTATTGAACATGAAAAAGCGTGGCTCAAAAAGGATAAAGTCATTGTGCCGGAGCGGGAACTTCATGCTTTGTACGCCTATGCGGAGCAGAAAACTAAAACAGCAGCCGAGTTGGCGGGGCAATTGAAGTCGGAAACGAAGGAAAAGGAGCGCTGGCAGTCTATCGCCCGGCAGGAAGCAGATCGGGCGGATGAAAAAGACCAACGGCTTCAGGAACTGCAGAGTAGGATCCATTCGGAAGTTGAAGCGTCCAAAAAGGAGATGCGGCGCAAGCTTGCAAAGGAATTTACGGAAGAGCAGCGTCAGGATCTGCGGCAGGAAGTGAAAGAGGAACTGACGACTTTACGAACGGAAAACGAGGAACTGTCAGCTGAAAATAAAGTTTTGATCATTCAAAGAAAAAGCGATGCTGCGGTGAGCTTAAAACTAAAACAGGAAGTTGATAAGAGTA
>NZ_JBHYGX010000083.1:0-3281 GCF_042739975.1 Streptomyces sp. NPDC059080 | reverse complement strand
TGTTAGTATATATTGTAAATTATTTCACCCTTAACCGTTGACCGACATAAATCTTATTCGCATCCGGGATACGATTAACTGTGGTCAATGTCTTAACGGACACACCGAATTTCTTACCAATTTTCGTCAGGTTGTCGCCCGCCTTTACGGTGTAGAATGTACCGCCGGATGGTGCGGCTCCTGATACCTTCAGGACTTGACCAACACGAATCATATTAACATCTTTAATACCGTTCACTTTCGCCAACTCCTTCACTGACGTATTATATTTCTTTGCAATTGCTGTCAATGTGTCACCCGCCTTAACGGTATATGTCGAGCCGGACGACTTGGCAGGTTTCGCCTTCACTGCGGCTTTGTTCCCGACCTTATCGTATTTCGTCAGCCCGTGGGCTTCGATTGTGGCGATAAGCTTCTTCGCATAGTTCGGGTCTGTCGCATATCCACCCTTTTGGATGGCGGCACAAGCTTGTACATAGTTCGTTTCCCCGACAACAGCCTTATAACGGTCAAGACGGTTATAGAGGTTCACAAGGTCTATGATAGAATCGCGAACAGACTTATACGCCCGGAACCCTGCTTTGATTGTTTTATCGACCCCGTTTAAAACCTCCCACGTGCCCATATGAACGGTTCCAGCGTTCCCGATACCTTTTATACCAAACAGGTTATTTGCACGCGTAGCAAGCCCGGATTTGCCCCAATTTGACTCATGTATGGCTTGTGCTGTGATAACTGAAGGTAAAACTCGACTTACACCGTATAATTTTTGTGCTTCACTTGCAACATTCTCCATGAAACTCATTCTTTTACACTCTCCCTCATTTGTTGTCTCATTTCATTTATTTGTTCGTCTGAAGCGGATTCAATCCATAGTTTTCTATCCTTCTGAAATTGCGCCCGCCAATATCCCGGCGGCTGTACGGTTGTCGCATTATCCGGTACGGAATCAGCCGGAACAATTTCAGGATAGTCGAAGATGAAATCCGAATCATATACGAATACTTGTATCATTTCCATTGCTCCAACCCTCCTAGTAAGGCACTGCCGCGTCTAATGACCAACTGGACACGGCGGACTGATTGTTTCCTGAAAAGCCGACAAACGCCAGTTTACCGTCAGTGTTGATATAAAATTTTGTGAAGCCTGTCGTTCCGTATGCTGTTGCCATGACCGCCTTTTTGTCTGACGGTGAATATGACGCGGGCAATTGTGCAAAGTCAACGCCGAGGTCACACGCCACGTCACCTTTTAGCATGAGGATGTTTCCCCAGCGGGTATACTGCGGTGTTCTTCCTGACGCCTTTGCTCCATTCAATAACGGAAGGTTATACCATGTGAGCGCCATAAAATCATTTTGTGTAAACAGCTGTCGCCAACCCCTGAATACATTGTCAGTGTGTATAACACCAATCCATGACGTATTATCATAGGAACGTGTCAGAACCAATTTCCGCAGACCGTTTGGCGCTGGTAGAATGTCGAGATAGTACCAAGAAGCGTCACCCGGTAACGGTAGTTGATTCCATCCTGTCCCATAATAAAAACCGGGTGGTGCGGTGAATATGCTGTCAGCTGAAGCCAACCGTTTCCGCATTCCTTCAGCATCCGTTAATGCATATTTCTGTGAGAAGTTTTGAACCCCGATAACATCCTGAAGCGATAGATTCGTTGTCTGTAAATCCTTTTGCAGCTGTGTCGCATCCGTAGCAGCTTGATTCCATTTCAAACGTTCAGAATCCGAGACGTGAGGTTTAGCATTTGCGATATGGTTCTTCAGGTTTGTTTCTGATGTCGTCACCCTGTCACTCATACCGTCCCACTTGGTACGGTATTCAGACGATACGTGTTTGGTCGTGTCCTTTACATGAGCGTCCAAGACTCGGCCGAATGAATCAACGTCAGCCTTCATACTTTGAATTTGTTGGTCAGTTGCACCAGTTGACCCACCGTCCGCGGTATCCTCTAACGCTTGGACTTTTTGCTGAAGCGTCAGAATATCGTTCTTTATCTCATCTGACACGTCCATATGGTCAACGGTGTCCTGAAGCTTTGCCATCTTGTCTTTTAAATCTGAAATACTTGTTTTGACGCCTGTATCATCATAGGGCGGCGTCCGCCTTGACCCGAGTTCAATCAATTAGGACACCTCCACGATTGTGACGACTGTCTCAGTATCAGCGACTAGGTACACGTCAGGGCTTTGGCTATGAACCTTAAATGTTAGCGGGCTGTCGTTAGACGTGAGCGGCGCACCTGTAGTCGTCTCGACACCCTGCTTACCCCAATAAATGACACCCGAGTTAGGCGGGTAGATCGTCAACTCTCGGCGGTTTGTCAGTTTGCTAGAACCTGACTTTGCCATTACAGGCGTGACGCCTACACTCACCCCACCAACCCTAAAGTCATTCATTCCGGCTTCCCGAGTTGGTACAGGTTGTGTCGCCGGGATAGAAGACCCGCCGAGTGTGACAGGCTTATCTATCTCAACACTCCCAATATGCTTGTCGCCTGCCGCAAGCGGCGGTAACGCTGATATATCTACGGTTCCTGTCATCTGCCCAAGCTGAACGGTGTCAATGGACTGTGGTATAGATGACGCTGTAAATTTCTCAATCCAAGATTCGACCCGGACTTTTTCGGGCTGCACGATCGCGGCGTCAAGGTAGATTGTGTGATAGCCGAGCGGTCGCGCCAAAAGCTTTGTTGACCCCGGCGCTACGGCTAAAAGATAATTGTTAGGCGACACGCTCGGGCGCTCGTGTACGTACACGATCTGACTTGTGTTATTTGTTATGGCTGAATGGTTCGGCTTTGTGTCGTCAAAATAAACCGTTGTAATGTCGCCCGGTAGCATGGTGACGGTCTGTTCACGCCATGTACTCTTTTTATGGTCATCCCCCGGCTGTTTGACTAGTTCCGGCATTCTTGTTCACTCCTTTTGCTATTGTAGCGGCTTTCTTGATGTGGTTTGACGCGCTGCGTCCTTTCTTAATGGCTTTGGCTCCCTTAGAAACAGATTTGACAGCACGACCACCCGGAACAAAATCCATTGCGGTGGATGCTGTACCTTTCGCAACGTCTCCGACTGCTGGGAAGGCTTTCATAAAGAACACGATTGCAATGATAGCAAGCCCGAGAATAAGAGACCATCTGAACACGCCGAACATGATATTTGATAAATATGATTTGTCGTCAGTGCCTGAAGATGAAGAATCCCCACCTGTCGCCCCGGCTCCTGACGTTCCTTTGAATGTAATGTCCTTATCATCGTACGGGTG
>NZ_JBHYGX010000082.1:0-3791 GCF_042739975.1 Streptomyces sp. NPDC059080 | reverse complement strand
CATTTTTTGTGGTTTGGGGGGTGTTTGTGTGTTTGTTACTCCCCCCCGGGCGTCCGCGGGGGCGGGCGGCGCCCCCCCCCCCCCCCCCCCACGACCAACTCACCGAGGGGGCGTCATGACATCCACGTTCCGCACCACCCGCCGCACCCGGGAACAACTGCGCCGCGAAATCCCCGGCACCGCCGCCGTGCTGGCCGACCCACACGACTTCGCGGCCATGCGTCGCTACCGCACCTTCCCGTTCGACGACCACACCCGCTACCTCCGCCACCTGGAGGACCACCTCCGCACCCGCACCGCCGAAGGCGTGCGCACCACCCTCACCCTCTTCGACCCCGCCGCCTACGCCGAGTACTGCCAGGAGCTCGGCCTCGACCCGGACACCACGGACAGCCGCGCCCGCTACACCGCCGAACTCGCCTGCACCGGCGCCACCGTGCCGTACGCCGGTGAACCCCTGGCCGCACTCCTGCCGCTGCTGGTCGAGGAGACCGGGCGGCAGATCGCCTGGGACAGGGCGGCCACCCGGCTCGCCGAGGCCGGCACCTGCCCGGACTGCGACGAGGACCTCTCCCACACCGCCTTCGCCCTCGCCACCCAGGCACTCAAGGAACTGCTCGACGGCCTCGGCGACGGCACCCACCACCTCGTCTGCAGCATCCCCGCCGGGGCCCCGCCCCTCCTGGCAGCCCTCCGCATCACCTCCGAGGAGGGCCGCCACCGCCTCCCGGAATCCGAGTCCCTGACCTTCTGCACGGTCCTGGCCGCCGGAATCGCCCACCGCACACCGGGCGGCATCGTCTCCCGCAGCACCCGCCCGCAACCGCAGCCGGACGACGGCACCACGACGCCACACGACACCGTGCGCGGCTGGACACTGCGCGACGGCTGGCCGGAGCCGCTCACCGCCGCCCAGGTCTTCACCGCCTACTGCACCGACGCCGAGACAGGCGAGCCCATCCCGCCCGAGCACCAGGTCGACCACACCCACGGCTTCCCCCTCACCCGCCCACCGGAGACCCACCGCTGCTGACATCCCGCAGCGGTACGCGATACGCCGGACGGCCGCCCCGCCACAGAGGCGGGACGGCCGTCCGGTACGACACGAGCGGCAGCGCGCCGCCGGGAGTCACTCCCCGGAGAGCACCACCTGCGCGGCGATCCGCGCCTCCTTGGCGGTGTCCGCCGCCCGCGCTGCCGCCGCGGCACGCTCACACTGCGCCAGCGTGTGCTTGGCCAGCGACGCCCGCACATAGGGAAGGGAGGCCGCGCCCATCGACAGCGACGTCACCCCGAGCCCGGTCAACACGCAGGCCAGCAGCGGATCGGACGCCGCCTCACCGCACACCCCACAGCTCTTGCCCTCGGCCTTCGCCGACTCCGCGGAGAGCGCCACCAGATCCAGCAGCGCCGGCTGCCACGGATCCTGCAACCGCGACACCGCGCCCACCTGACGGTCCGCCGCGAAGGTGTACTGCGCGAGGTCGTTGGTCCCCAGTGAAAGGAACTCCACCTCCTGCAGAATCGACCGCGCCCGCAGCGCCGCCGACGGAATCTCCACCATCGCCCCGAACTTCGCCTGCAGCCCGGCGTCCCGGCACGCGTCCGCGAACGCCTTCGCGTCCGTACGGTCCGCCACCATCGGCGCCATGACCTCCAGGTAGACGGGCAGCCCCTCGGCGGCCTTCGCCAGCGCGGTCAGCTGCGTCCGCAGCACGTCCGGATGGTCGAGCAGGGTACGCAGCCCCCGCACGCCCAGTGCCGGGTTCGGCTCATCGGCGGGCGTCAGGAAGTCCAGCGGCTTGTCGGCGCCGGCGTCCAGCACCCGCACCACGACCCGGCCCTCCGGAAACGCCTCCAGCACCGTCCGGTACGCCTCGACCTGCTTCTCCTCGGACGGCGCCTGCTTGCTGTCGTCCAGGAAGAGGAACTCCGTACGGAAGAGCCCCACGCCCTCCGCACCGGCCTCCACCGCCGCAGGTACGTCCGCGGGCCCGCCGACGTTCGCCAGCAGCGGCACCTTGTGACCGTCGGAGGTGGCACCGGGCCCGGACGCTGCGGCCAGCGCCGCCTTCCGCGCCGCGGCGTCCGTCTCCAGCTCCTCCCGCTTCGCCTCGCTCGGCTCGACGAAGAGCTCGCCGGTGCTCCCGTCGACCGCGACGACGGTCCCCTCAGCCAGCTCACCCGCGCCCGGCAGCGCGACCACCGCGGGTACCCCCAGCGCCCGCGCCAGGATCGCGCTGTGGCTGGTGGGACCGCCCTCCTCGGTCACGAACCCGAGCACCAATGTCGGATCGAGCAGCGCCGTGTCGGCCGGAGCCAGGTCCCGCGCGATCAGCACATACGGTTCGTCGCTGTCCGGCACACCCGGCATCGGCACACCCAGCAGCCGCGCCACGATCCGGTTCCGGACATCGTCCAGGTCGGCGACCCGGCCCGCCAGATACTCACCCGCGCCCGCGAGCAACGCCCGGTATGCCGCGAACGCGTCGTACACCCCGCGCTCGGCGGTGCTGCCGACGGCGATCCGCCGCTCGACATCGGCGATCAGCTCCGGGTCCTGGGCCATCATGGCCTGGGCCTCCAGCACGGCCTGCGCCTCGCCGCCGGCCAGGTTGCCCCGCGCGATCAGATCGGCCGCCACCGCTTCCACGGCCTGGCGGGCACGCCCCTGCTCACGCTCCGCCTCCTCGGCCGGAATCTGCTTGGCCGGCGGCTCCAGCACCGCCGTCCCCATGTGCCGCACCTCGCCGATCGCCACACCGTGACTCACGCCGACGCCTCGCAGAGTTGTCTCCATTGCACTCGTCTCCGGTTGATGCGGCGACGCGAGCCGCCGCGGTGGATGTCGAACCTGCCATCGCGGGACGGCTCCCGGCTACTGCCAGGAGAAGAGCGCCTCGCCCGCGGCGATGTCGCCGTCCTCGCGGACCTCGCCGAGCGAGTCGGCCGCGGCCTCCAGCGCGACGACCGGGCAGATCGGCGACTTACCGGCCTTCTCGACCTGCGCAGGGTCCCAGCGCACGACCGCCTGGCCACGCTGCACGGTGTCGCCCTTGTGGACGAGCAGTTCGAAGCCCTCGCCGTTGAGCTGCACGGTGTCGATCCCGAGGTGCGTCAGCACCCCGTGACCGGACGCGTTCACCACGACGAACGCGTGCGGGTGGAGCGAGACGACGACGCCGTCCACGGGCGCGACGGCCTCGACAGGCTCGCGCACGGGGTCAATGGCGGTACCGGGGCCCACCATCGCGCCGGCAAACACCGGGTCGGGCACAGCCGCGAGTCCGATGGCACGCCCGGCGAGCGGTGACGTCACGGTGGTCATGGGAAGCCTCCCGGGGGTGGAGATTCATCAGGCCGCCGCCACTACCTGTCCCAGACAGCGCACCGTTCAGAGCGTAAGTCATAAGAATCAGCCCCTCCGCATGAACGACACCCGCCGAGCGGCGCCGATCAGCGCCCCGCGATTTGCCTCGCCCATGGGGGGCCTGTACTGTCTGAGATCTGCCCGAGAGCGCCGACATCGTGGAAAACGCGATCAAGTACCTTGGACAGCACTCCTCGAATCGCGATTCGGAATATCGAATCTCCTTCTGCGTGCCTGTGGAAATTCAGCGTTTCGAGAGGCTGAAAAAGCCTGGTAGAGTGAAATCGCGGAAAAGCCGAAAGACCGGACCGCACCGGCGAAAATCGGGGCCGAAAGGATCTGATAGAGTCGGAAACGCAAGACCGAAGGGAAGCGCCCGGAGAGCCTGGTGAAACAGGCACAAAGGAAGCGTCCGTTCCTT
>NZ_JBHYGX010000081.1:0-3837 GCF_042739975.1 Streptomyces sp. NPDC059080 | reverse complement strand
CACCGCGGGGGGGGGGGGGGGGGGGCCCGCGGGGGCGGGGCCCCGCGCGCCCCCCCCCCCCCCCCCCCCGGCGGGGGCGGGCCCCCCCCCCCCCCCCCCGGGCCGGGGGCCGGCCCCCGGGCGCGGGCGGCGGGCAGCACGGCACCGGGGCGCCCGGACGCCCCGGGCGACCACGCCCGCCGCCCCGGCGCGGCAGCACGACGACCGCCCCGGTGCAGCGCAAGCGAGCGGACTCGGGCGCCTGGCTGGAGACGACAGCATCGTTCGCTGACCGGGCAGACGAACTGGCCGACGCCGAGGCAGCAGCACCGCTCGTAGAACCGGCCGCGCACTTCGCACGCCTCTACCTACGACAGACCTAGCCCACCGCAGCGCGGTCGCCCGCCTCTTGAGCTAGCTCTAGGCCCTCTCCCTCCAGGGCAGAACGTGCAAGGGCACCCGGCGTCCTCGGAGCCGGGTGCCCGGTGCGGCGGTGGCGTGGCCGAAGCTGGTCAGGGCAGCACCGACCTGGTGGTCAGCTGAGCTGCATCGCCTTGAGATCCTGCAGGGTCAGTTCGTTCGTTCCCCGGTCCCCGAAGGAACTCTGCGTCCAGGCGAGAATTGCCGGGTGCGCCTGCTCGTACTTGGCGCCAGCGGCCGTGTTTTTCCCGTCGGTGGCGGCAATCTGGGAGAGGTAGGCGGCAAGGGCATGCGGTCCGCCGCCGCTGTAGCCCATGTTGTAGCCGAGCCCGTGCTGTTGCGGCAGGACCGACAGCATGCCCTTGTCGGTCCTGGCCCAGAAGAGGCCCTTCTCGGCTGTGAACCGGCTAAAGGTGTCCTCGGGGCGCAGGGCGAGCGGGGCGTACGTTTCGTAGGTCCACCAGTTCGCGCCTGATTCGCCGGCATGGCGGTGGTGTGAGCCCACGACGGGCAGACCGAACTCGGGGTCGTAGAAAGTCCGCCGGCAGACGCAGCCCGAACCACTGATCGCCGACGGGCTCTTGGGGTCCTCGTCCACACATGGGTAGAACAAGGACGGAATGCTCTGCTGCTGCACGAGGGTGCAGTGCAGGGCTGTGGGCTCACATCGCTGAAGCCGGCCGAGCCATTCCCGTGCGCACGGCGTGCGCTCCTCGTCGATCGACACCTCGGCGTTCAACGAACCCGAGACGATCCCCAGCCTCGGCTCGGTGTAGAGGACGAACTGCAGATAGCCCTTCGTCGGGTCGGTCAGGTTCAGGTCATGATGCTGGGCGCTCAACTCAGCTCTTTTCACTAGGACTTGTCCGTAACCAGTTTCCAGCACTCCATCGTTGCCCAGCACCGCCCCTGTGCTTTCCGGCCGATCGTCAGGGCTTTGAACTCGTCGGACTACCCACCTGGCGCCGCTTCCTCCATCGGGACGGCGCGCAGCGGACGGAGTGGCGACGCCATCTTCGATGCACCCGCCCGACGACAGCGGCATCACGATGCGGCAGGCGACCGCAGCCCGGACGGAGACCGGACACGATGAGAGACGGCCGCTGCGCGACCGCCGGGCGCAACAGCGGACAGCGGGCCGGACCAGGTGCGGAGCAGCGCGGCCAGGCGGCGGGAGCGGGTGCCCGTAGCCGCGGCCGTCAGGCGCCCGCCTCGCACACGCCCCTCATGGCATCGCGGATGCGGCCGTAGGGGCGCCACTGTGAGCGCGATTCTCACCCCGAGGCGCGGGCGCGGGCCCGAGAGCACGGCAGCACAAGGCAGCGACAACCCCGGGACACGACACCGCCCAGGGCGCCGGCCGGTGCCGGACGCCTCGGCCAGCCGGGCGCGGCCAAACGGATACCGCCCGAGACGGGCACGGCGGAAGGGCACGACAGCTCGACGACGAACTCTGGGACACCCCGCAGGCTGACACCCTGGAGCGCTGGGACGTAACCGTCCTACATCGTCGACGTACCAGCGCCGCGGGGCACGAGTCGGTCGACCCCAGAGGGTTCGTGGCCCCTGAACCCTCACACCGCACGGTCGAGGAAGTTCCCGTCGGGGCCATGACGTTTTACCGCGTGCACCTTGACCGAGGCTGCAACGCGTACGGGGCCATGGAGGAGGAGTCCGAGGACCTGTACGAGACCGCCCAGGTCCTCCTCGATCCCCAGACGGGCTCCTTCACCGACGAGGTCAGCGAACGACTGGAGTACGTCGGCTCAGCTTTGCTTGTCATGGATCGAGTGACGTTGGCCCCCCCGTGGCGCGGGCACGGCCTGGCGGCTGTACTTGCGTGTGAGGCGATTACCCGGCTCATGGCCGGCTGCCGGGCCATCGCCTGCTCGCCTGGCATCACCGACCTCAGCAGCCACCGGCTGATGGACCAGGCCGAGTGGGACCGTGTGAACGCCAGGATCGCCATGGGGTGGGAGCGTCTGGGATTTCGCCCCTACCGGGCCAATGTCTATCTCTTGTCTCCCATCTCGCAGGATCTCGAGGAACAGCGCGGCGCACTCCGCAGGCATCTTGCCGATCTTGGTGCGTCCTGGCGGGCGGACGCTCCATGACCGGCGTCGCCAGCGCGTGAAGCGGGGCATTCCAAGAGGTCCGTGAAACCTTGGGGCGGGAACGACCGGCCCAGCTGCCGCGAGTACGACGTGCGTCAGCCAGCCGGGGCGGACATGAGCGTGTTCCGTGCGCTCTCGGGCAGCACGCTGACGTGCCGGTTCGCTCAGGTCACTGTCACGGGCCTGTCTCCTTTGGAGACGGGCCCGTTCGTCTTGTCATGCGCCAGGGCCCGGTGGCGGTGACCAGGGGTGGGGTGAGGTGACTGGGCCTGGACGCGGTGTCGGGCGGGGCCGAGCTGGTGGTGATGCCGGCGGAAAGCTGTCCGGACCGCACGGAGCGACTCTCTGTCGACGGACGGCAGTTCGCCGGGGGCAGACAGGAAATGCGGCGGAAGGACTGGCCAACGGGCGTGAGGCCATGTCAACGTAGATGACCTTGCAAGAAACCCCAGGTCAGAGAGGTGATTGCCCGTGACTGTAGCCCCTACGGGCCCCGGTTTCTCCACCACCATCGAAGCCCTGCGACTGCGGGAGTGGCTGCTCGGCCCCGGCCAGCCGACGCTGGTCATGGACCAGTTCTCCGCCGAGGACTTCAACTTGATCGTGGACGATCGTGCGGATGTGCACGTCAGTTCCAAGGACGGCCGGTTCTACCTCGGCTGGTTTCCGAACGGCCGCCCCGGCACGGACGGTGAGGGATGGACGATCGCCGTCACCGGCACCGCCAAAGTCCGTGGCTACTACATGTCGTTCGACACCGAGACGCCGGCCGACATTGTCGCCGCCGCCGTGGCGCGCGTGCTGGAGACCTCACGCCGCATCTGACAGAGCGGACACCGACAGGTAGGGCCCGCCCTGTGGCTTGCTGGCCGTAGCGAAGGCCGCCCCTTTCCCCAACCCAGGAGGGTGTTCGTGACGTCCCCGGAGATGACCGTTGACGATCTCATCGACCTGCTGTCCGGCTGCGACCGGACGGCTCCGGTCCGCCAGGCCATGAACCCGTTCTTCCCGATGGCACACCGCTTGGCGCAGGTCCTGCAGTCGGTGGACGAATCCGGCCGGACCGTCGTCTACCTCGCCGAAGGACCGGACGAGGACGCGCAACTTGGCCACCTGCCGCCGGAGGTCGCCACCAAGCTGACGTGGCAGGGCCCCGTCCAGGCGCCCCCGCGCCGCCCCCGCCGCCGTGCTGGCGGCTAGACCCGCACCGAACCCCTGGAGGCGCTCCTTGAGGTTCCCCCGAGATGCGGAGGGAGCTGACAGAGGGTCAGATGGGACTCATGAGAGGACCTACGACCATGGCTGCCCCAAGGAAATACTCGCT
>NZ_JBHYGX010000080.1:0-4569 GCF_042739975.1 Streptomyces sp. NPDC059080 | reverse complement strand
CCGTACGGCACCGCCCGTACGGCACCGCCCGTACGGCACCGCCCGTACGGCACCGCCCGTACGGCACCGCCCGTACGGCACCGCCCGTACGGCACCGCCCGTACGGCACACTCCGTACGGCACCGCCCGCAGGCATCCCGCCCGGGGCGCCTCTCCCGGGCAGGCCCGCGCGGCACGCCTCGCGGATCGCCCGCCCAGGCACGCCCCGTACGGCACACCCCGTACCCCTCGCCGGTCACCCGCCCCGACAGGCCCGAGGTGCCCCGGGCACACCCGCGCCCCGTGCGGCTCGCCCGTACGCCCGCAAGGCAGCCACCAAATCCCGGCCGACCCACACCCCTCTGACGCCACACCAGGAACCTGCGCCTCCGCGGCGGTCCCCCAGGTACCGGTACTGCGCGGCCGTGAGCAGGGGCGGGCCGGGCGCCCGGTGGACTGGCCGGTAATCGCCGACGGGCCCGGGGTGGCCCGTACCGCGGGGCATGCCGTCGCTCATCGCGGGCAGGCGGACAGCAACCCCCCACGGGTGTGTCCGACCCGGCGGCTGCCCGCGCCCCTCCTCCAGCGGGCGGCCGCCGCGTCGGACGGCCGGGGCGCGGCACACCCGGCACCAGCGGCACACCCGGCACCACGCGCCCCTCGCAAGCCCCTTCGGGCAGCCCGTAGGGGAACGCGTCAGGGCAGGCTCTCGGCAGGCCCCCACCGCACCCGTACGGGCGTCTCCGAGGCGTCCGGTGAGGTGTGCCACACCGGCCCGTCGTCGGGGGCGGGGCGGGGTCCGATAGCCTGACGGACAGGTCTCTCGATGCCAAGAGACTCGTCGAGAGTCGTCGATGAGACCTCGAAAACGGGCAGACACCCGCCGCCACCCCAGGTGGACCGGGGCTTGCCCCCGGAACACATCGCGCAGGAGATCGCCATGACCCGCACTCCCGTCAATGTCACCGTCACCGGCGCCGCCGGTCAGATCGGTTACGCCCTCCTCTTCCGCATCGCCTCCGGTCACCTGCTCGGCGCGGACGTGCCGGTCAAGCTGCGCCTGCTGGAGATCCCCCAGGGCCTGAAGGCCGCCGAGGGCACCGCCATGGAGCTGGACGACTGTGCCTTCCCGCTGCTCCGGGGCATCGACATCTCGGACGACCCGAACGTCGCCTTCGACGGCGCCAACGTCGCCCTCCTCGTCGGCGCCCGCCCCCGTACCAAGGGCATGGAGCGCGGCGACCTGCTGGAGGCCAACGGCGGCATCTTCAAGCCGCAGGGCAAGGCCATCAACGACCACGCCGCGGACGACATCAAGGTCCTCGTCGTCGGCAACCCGGCCAACACCAACGCCCTCATCGCCCAGGCCGCCGCGCCGGACGTGCCGCGTGAGCGCTTCACCGCGATGACCCGCCTCGACCACAACCGTGCGCTCTCGCAGCTCTCGAAGAAGACCGGCGCCCCGGTCTCCGAGATCCGCAAGCTCATGATCTGGGGCAACCACTCCGCCACCCAGTACCCCGACATCTTCCACGCCGAGGTGGCCGGCAAGAACGCCGCCGAGGCCGTCAACGACCAGGCGTGGCTGGCCGACGAGTTCATCCCGACCGTCGCCAAGCGCGGCGCGGCGATCATCGAGGCCCGTGGCGCGTCCTCCGCCGCCTCTGCCGCCAACGCCGCCATCGACCACGTCCACACCTGGGTCAACGGCACCGCCGACGGCGACTGGACCTCCATGGGTATCCCCTCGGACGGCTCCTACGGCGTCCCCGAGGGCCTGATCTCCTCGTTCCCCGTCACCACCAAGAACGGCGCGTACGAGATCGTCCAGGGCCTGGAGATCAACGACTTCTCCCGGGAGCGCATCGACGCCTCCGTCAAGGAGCTGTCGGACGAGCGCGACGCCGTCCGCGGTCTCGGCCTGCTCTGACCCGCACCGCCGGGCGCTGACCGCCCCGGTGTACGCACCCGGCGCACGGCCACGGGCCCGCGCGGTCCCAACGGATCGCGCGGGCCCGGCCGTTGCGCCGCCCCCTGCCGCAAAGGCGCTGGCCGGAAACCGCCCGCCTCCCCTATGCTGCCGCTCCGTAGACTGCGCGGCGGAGGGGCTGTCAGGCCCGGGCCACGGCTCCGGACCGCGCCTTGGGGGGAAGAGCGGTGAGTCAGACGAACGTGCCTGCCCAACCGGGCGACCACGACGACCGGACGTCCTTCGACAAGGGACCGGCCGCGCCGCCCCCGCCCCCGGGGGCGCCACCGCCCGCCTCCGTCCCGCCCGCCGCCAGCGAGGCCACCCGCCTGCTGTGCGCCGGCACCTACCTGGACGGCACCTACCGCGACGCCGTCATCGAGGAGCTGTACGTCCACGAGGAGCGGTTCGCCGCCCCGTCCCTGGGCATCGACGCGGCCCGCGTCCTCGCCCACGCGTTGCGCGCCCGCCGCCTCGAACTGGGCTGGGCCGCCGCCCTCCTGGGCCTGTGGATCGTCTCCCTCCCGCTCTCGTACGGCATGACCACGCTCTACGTCTGGCCCGTGCTGCTGCTGGGCCTCGCCCGGTTCGTCCGGCGGCTGCCGTTGCCGCACTGGCTGGCGGGCGGCGCCGCCTTCCTGCTCCGCTGGTACGGGCGGATCACCGCGGTCGTGATCGCGGTGTTCCTGCTGACCGCGGCGTTCGGTGCCGCCGCGTCCCTGGTGGAATGGCTCGTCCCGTGGTCGTCCGGCAGCAGTAGCTACTCCACCTACGCGTCCGACGGCGCCGCCGCGACCGACTGGACCAGCTCCGGCGCCTTCAACGACGGTTCCTCGTCCGGCCCGGGCCCCGTACAGATGTGGATCACGCTGCTGCTGCCGGTCGCCGTGGCCGTTCTCGTCGCCCTCCAGCGCCGCCGGACCGCCCGCGTCCTCCAGGAGGAGCTCTCCCGCCCCCGCTTCCCCGACCTGCACCGCGACCCGGCCGAGGCGCACACCGGCGCCCGCTTCCAGCGGCTGCGCGAGCGGATCCGTACGGAACAGCACGGCCAGTTGGTGATGTACCGGCCGACCGACCCGTTCCGCGGCGCCGGGGAGGCGTACGGCACCTGGTCGCTCTCGGTGGAGCTGCGGCCCCGTACGGACGCCGAGGTCCGGCCGCTCGACAACGCCGCGTTCCTGGAGCGCATCGTCCCGCTGGTCGAGGCGTTGCGGGTGCCCTCGGCGCGCCGTTCGCCGGCGGCGCGGTCCGCGGTCCGGGACCGGCTGCGGGAGCTGGAGACCGATGAGTGCGTCTTCCTCCCGGCGGACGGACTCCCGGCGCGCGCCGCGGCGCCGTACGCCCCCGTGGAGCTCGCCCGGCACCGCGCCGAGGCGGTCGAGGAGGGCGGCGAGACCCGGCGGCACTTCCTGCGCATCAGGATCGGCGGCTGGCACGAAGGCGTGGTGACGACGGTCTTCGTACGGGTCCACACCCAGGGCGGCATGCTGATGCTGGAGGTCGCCCCCCATGTGCTGTGGCCGCTGCGGCAGCAGTTCCAGGACGCCGACCGCTTCGCCCACCAGGAGGCCCACCTCCCCCCCGTCGTCCGGGGCCTCCGGGCACTGATCGACACACCTCGCGCCGGGGGGCGCGCGGTCGCCACCCTCGCGCGGGGGGTGCGCTCCGTATGGCGGCTGGCCACCGGTGGCCACGCGGCCGCACTGCCCGAGGGCCCCGGACTCGCGGTCCGGGAACTGGGATCGTACGGCGACGCCTCGCTCTTCCAGGGCATGGACGCCGCCCGCTACCTCAAGACCGTCCAGCAGCGGGTCACCGCCGGGGTGACCACCGCGCTCCACGAGGCCGGGTACGTCACCGAGGAGTTCGAACGGCGCGTGGTCAACGTCGCCGAGGGCGGCGTCTACATCGAGTCGGCCCAGGGCGCGGTGGGCATCGGCGACCACAACACCGTCACCAACAACGACCGGCGCGGCGGCGCGCCCACGGAAGGGGCCCCACGTGGCAACGGCTGACGACCAGGGCAAAGGCATCCACATCGGCACGGTGAACGGCGCCCTCGCCATCGGCAACGGCAACACCGTCACCCAGAACAGCGGCGCGGGCCCGGCCACCGACCCGGCGCACGAGGAGCTGCTGCGCGCCGTCCGCGAGCTGCGCCAGGACCTGTCCCGCGCGGTGTCCACCCCGCAGATCGACGCGCTGGGCGGGGAGCTGGCGGAGACCGAGACGGAGATCGCGGCACAGGGCGCGGCGGGCGCCGGGCGCCTGGCCCGCCTGCGGACCGCGCTCGCCGACGCCGGTTCCGTCGTCGGACTGCTGGCCTCCGGGACGGCCGTCGCCGAGGCCGTCGCCGCGCTGGTGGGCGGATGACCGCACACGGCGGTGGCGCCGCCCGTTGGAACAGCGAGACCCAGCAGTGGGACGACGGCGCGCCGCCACCCGCGCCCTACACCGGACCGCCGCCGCCCCGCCCGGCCTGGAGCCCGGCGGCGGCCCCGGCGGCGCCGTCGGCCGACGAGCCCAAGAAGCGCCTGATGGATAAGACCTCCACCCACACGGCCGCGGCCGCCGGCCCCGCCCACCGCGTGTTGGTGGGCAAGATCGTGGACGGCGTGGAC
>NZ_JBHYGX010000079.1:0-4922 GCF_042739975.1 Streptomyces sp. NPDC059080 | reverse complement strand
CACGACGTGCACACAGTCCGCAAAACAGCTGCCAAACCGAAAACGACGAAGTCCACGACTCCTCGCCCACGCCGCACAGGTTAAAGATCAAGTTAGGCTCGTCGTATGCCCCGCCGCTCCACCGTCCCCGCGTCCGCCCGTCCTGTCGGCAACGCCACCCGGGGCACGACCACCCCGAACCGGCTGCGCCGGATGGACCGCTGGATCGCCGCCGAGCACGGGGCGGCGCTGCGGCGCAGCGGGGATCCGGTCGCCGTGGATCTCGGGTACGGGGCGGCGCCCTGGACAGCGCTGGAGCTGCTGACGCGGCTGCGGACGGCACGGCCGGACGCGCGGGTGGTCGGGGTGGAGATAGATCCGGAGCGGGTGGCGGCGGCCCGGCCGTTCGAGCGGTCCGGGCTGGAGTTCCGGCACGGCGGCTTCGAGGTGCCGCTGCCCGGCGCCCCGGGGCGGGCGCCGGTGCTGATACGGGCGGCGAATGTGCTGCGGCAGTACGACGAGGACGAGGTCGCGGCGGTCTGGCGGCGGCTCTGCGCGCGGCTGGCGCCGGACGGGCTGCTGGTCGAGGGCACCTGCGATGAGATCGGGCGCCGTCATGTGTGGGTGGCGCTGGGCCCGGAGGGGCCGCGCACGGTGACCTTCGCGGCCCGGCTCGCCTCCCTGGACACCCCGTCCGACCTGGCCGAACGGCTACCGAAGGCGTTGATCCACCGCAATGTGCCGGGCGAGCCGGTGCACGCCTTCCTCCGCGATTTCGACCGTGCCTGGGCGGCGGCGGCACCACTCGGCGCGCTCGGCGCCCGGCAGCGCTGGCTGGCCGCCACCCGCGCGCTCGCCGCCGACTGGCCGCTGACCGGCGACCCGCGCCGCCGCCGTCAGGGCGAGATCACGGTGCGGTGGGAGGCGGTGGCGCCTCGGGGGTGAGGGGGCGGCAGCGGGCCCGGCGGCAGGGCCGAACCCGACGCCCGACGCGGCCCGACGCCCGGTCCCCCGGACCTGCGCCCCGGCCCCCCGGCCGCATGCCCGACCCCCTGCCCCCAGCCCATGGCCCCTGCGCCGCGCCCGGCCTCCCGGCTCCGGCGACCGGCCCCCTTACGCCGCCGGGGCCCGCTCCCCCGCCACCCGCCGGGCCAGCTCCCGCAGCCGGGTTGTCGACGCTGATACCAGCGAGCCGGGCGACCTCCTCGCGGCGCAGGCCACGCACCCGGCGGCGGTGCAGCCCGCCGGGGAGGCCGAGGGCGTCCGGATCGAGCGCCGCGCGGCGGGCCTTGAGGAACGAGCTGATCTCGGCTTCGGCAGACGGCATCCGCCCCGTATGCGGCGGGGTCCGCTCGGGTGGTTCTGCCGGACCCAGGTTGCGGCGGGCCTGGTGGTGCGGGCGCGCGGGCCGCAGGCTGAGGTCACCGCGCCGCCGGGCCCGTAGGGAGCGGCGGGCGGCATCGTCCGCCGTGGACACGGCACCCACAGTCATGTCGTGCGGCGTCGTCCGCCGTGGACAAGGCACCCACAGCCGTGAACGCGGCACCCACCCGCACTCTCCGCAGGAGGAGCAGCAGATGAAGCGCAGGACGCTCGGCGGCACCGGAATCTCCGTGAGCGAGTTCGCGCTGGGCGCGATGATGCTCAGCCCCCTGGGCAACACCGCCCCCGACGAGAGCGTGCGGGCCATCCACCGGGCGCTGGACGCCGGGATCAACTTCGTGGACACCGCCGACATGTACGCGGCGGGCGAGTCGGAGAAGATCGTCGGCCGGGCGCTCAAGGACCGCCGCGACGACGTGGTGCTGGCGACGAAGTTCTTCCACCCCATGGGCGACGACCCCAACCAGCGCGGCGGGTCCCGGCGTTGGATCGTCCGCGCGGTCGAGGACAGCCTGCGGCGGCTGGGCACCGACCGCATCGACCTCTACCAGATGCACCGCCCGGACCCGGCCACCGACCTGGACGAGACGCTCGGCGCGTTGTCGGACCTCGTACGGGCGGGAAAGGTGCTGGCGGTGGGGAGTTCGACGTTCCCCGCCGAGCAGATCGTCGAGGCGCAGTGGGTGTCGGAGCGGCGCGGCCACGTCCGCTTCCGCACCGAGCAGCCGCCGTACTCGCTCCTGTCCCGGGGCGTGGAGGCGGCGGTGCTGCCGACCGCGCAGCGGTCCGGCATGGGCGTGCTGACCTGGGGTCCGCTGAGCGCCGGATGGCTGTCCGGGCGGGATCTGTCGGTCAGTTCGCGGGCGTCGCTGGAGACGCAGAAGTTCGACCTGTCGCTGCCGGGGAACGCCCGCAAGGCGGAGGCGGTGGCGGAGTTGAAGCAGCTGGCGGCGGAGGCGGGGCTGTCGCTGCCGCATCTGGCGACGGCGTTCGTCCTCGCCCATCCGGCGGTGACGTCCGTGATCATCGGGCCGCGCACCGTCGACCAGCTGAACGGCCTGCTGGAGGGCGCGGACGTGACGCTGAGCGCGGATCTCCTCGACCGCATCGACGCCATCGTCCCGCCGGGCATCGACCTCAACCCCACCGACAACTACTACGTGCCCCCGGCGCTGGCGGACGCGTCACTACGGCGGCGGTGACGCGCCCGGCTCCGATCCGGGCGGCGAACGTACACGGGCGGGCCTTTCGAATTCCACCGCCGGAATTCGAACCCCTTTCACCCGACCGGCCCGCCGTCACGGCTCCACCCGCCCCCGGCGGAGGAATTCCGCACTAGATTTGGCGGGCGTCCGAATTCCGGGAATTGCCGGAGGAGAATTACGGGCGCACCGTGAATCCGCGAATTCCGCACCCGGGAGAGAACGTTGACCCTGCCGTCCCGACCGCGCCCCGACCGCCCGTCCGCCGCCGCCCGGCGTCCGGCGTCCCGGCCCCGCGCGTCCCGTCGTACCGTCCGCGCCGCCGCCCTCGGAGCGGTCGCCGTGCTGGCCGCCGCCGTGCCCGGTGTCGGCGCCGCGGCCACCCCTCCGGCACCCACCGCCCCGGTCGCCGATGGCGTCTACACGCTCGGCCAGCGCGGCCAGTTGGTGACGCAGCAGGTCACGGACCCGGACGCGCACGCCACGCTGGTGCCGCCCGCGGCGCGGCCGGACGCGCAGCGGTGGGACATCCGCTGCGACGACGGCGGCGACTGCACGCTCCGCAATGTGCGCAGCGGCGCGTTCCTCGGCCACCGCGGCGGGCCGGGTGCCCACCAGCCGGTGGCGGCGCGGACGGCGCCGATGGCCTGGCGCCTCGCCCCGGCGGGCGCGCCCGGCACCTACCGGCTGCTCTCCGCCAAGGACCCGAATTACGCGCTGGACATCTCGCCGCTGCTTATTTATCCGCCCCGGCTGGACCTGAACAAGGCCAACGGGAACAGCAGCCAGGTGTGGGAGATCCGGCCGGCGCATTCCTGAGCCGGAGGCCGGGCGTTCCCGGTCCGGATACCGAGCGGGCGATCCGGATACCGAGCGGGCGCGGCCCGAGTGGCCGTACCCGTCCACGTACGCGCATACGGAGACGCCCGGCGGAGCCGCGCCCGCCCGTGTGCGGGTACGCCCGCCCAGTACGAGGCCGGGGCGCATGCCCGCGCTCAGGGGCGCACGCCCCAGGGACGCACGCCCCTCACCTCACCCCCCGCAACGCCTCCAGCAACGCGTCCACCAATCCCCGGTCACGCTCCTGCGTCGCCCGCGCCCGGGCCGCCTCCGGGGCCAGCCACAGCAGCCGGTCGACCTCGCGGTTGGGGGTGAAGTCGCCGCCGGTGGCCTCGGCGGCCCAGTAGCGGACCTCCTTGGGGCGGCCTTCGGCGACGTAGCGGACGGTGGGCAGCTGGGGGCCGAGGGCGCAGGTCATGCCGGTCTCCTCGACGGTTTCGCGGACCGCCGCCGCCCGGAAGCTCTCGCCCCGCTTCAGCTTGCCCTTGGGGTGCGACCAGTCGCCGTACTTGGGCCGCCCGACGAGCGCGATCTCCAGCCCGTCGCCGTACCCGGCCGGACGCCACAGGACGCAGCCCGCGGCCCGGATCGGACGTACCCCCGGGGCGGCGGGCGTCCCCTCGCTCACCGTCGTCATCTCGTCGCTCCTCCTGCCGGTCACGGGCTTCCTCGGGACGTCGTGCGCGGGCGTCAGCTCCAGCAGCTCTCGGGCGCGGGCCCGGGGAGCCAGAGGCGGCTGAAGGTGTGGCGGGCCGCGGCCACCTCGTGGCGCTGGTCGGCGTGGAGGACGCCGAGGGCGTACGCGGTGGCCGGGGCGATGCGGGGCGTGCGGGCGGCGGACGCCGCGGCGGACGCGGCCTCGGCGGCGTCGCGGTGGCGGCCCAGCGCCCGCCCGGCCTCCGTCAGCCGCGGGTCGGCGCGCCCCGGTGCCACGACCTCCTGGGCGTAGCGGCTGAGCCGGACCAGCGTCCGTACCTGGTGCCAGGGGGTGTCCTGGCGGTGCCCGGCGGAGAGCGCGTCGGCCTGGTGGGCGTGCCCGGCGCGGACCGGCGGCAGCGCGGCGACGGCCTCGGCGAGGCGGCGGTGGGCGTTCTCGGCGAGCGGGTGGAGCGCCCCGGCGGCCGGCGCGGTGCCCGCCGCACCGGCCGGCGGCACCTCGGACGCCAGGACCGCGACGGCGTCGGCGAGCGCGTGGAAGCGGGCGGAGCCCAGCGCCTGGAGGGCGGCGGAGTGGGCGCGGCTGCGGGCGAGGGTGAGCTGCCGGTCGAGGAGGGCGGCGGCGCGGGCGGCGCCCGCCGACAGCAGCCCGTCGGCGTCCGGCTCGCCCGCCGACGGCTCCGCCCCGGGCCCGTCGGCGGTGCGTCCGCGCGCCGGTCCGGCTCCCCGGGCGGCGGCCGTGCGGTCGCCGCCGCCCCCGGGGGGGGGTGGGGCGGGCGGGGGGCGGGCGCTGGGGCCGGGGTTGGTCGTTAAGGCGGGGCGCAGGCCGGGGCGGCCGTGGGCGTGGGGGTGCCGTCGAGC
>NZ_JBHYGX010000078.1:1948-3838 GCF_042739975.1 Streptomyces sp. NPDC059080 | reverse complement strand
GGCCGGTACAATGAGCTGCGATACCGCGAGGTGGAGCGAATCTCAAAAAGCCGGTCTCAGTTCGGATTGGGGTCTGCAACTCGACCCCATGAAGTCGGAGTTGCTAGTAATCGCAGATCAGCATTGCTGCGGTGAATACGTTCCCGGGCCTTGTACACACCGCCCGTCACGTCACGAAAGTCGGTAACACCCGAAGCCGGTGGCCCAACCCCTTGTGGGAGGGAATCGTCGAAGGTGGGACTGGCGATTGGGACGAAGTCGTAACAAGGTAGCCGTACCGGAAGGTGCGGCTGGATCACCTCCTTTCTAAGGAGCACTTCTTACCGAGTCCTTCGGGGTGAGGTCAGAGGCCAGTACATCGGCGAATGTCTGATGCTGGTTGCTCATGGGTGGAACGTTGACTATTCGGCGAGTTCAGGATCTGTTCTGTTAGTACTGCTTCGGCGTGGAACACAGGAGAGGTGAGGGACTTGTCGGGCGCGCTGTTGGGTATCTGAGGGCACGGACGAGAGTTCGTACCTTCGCGATGCCGGCCCCAGTGAACTCAGCCTTCGGGTTGGGGTGGTGGGTGGCTGGTCGTTGCTTGAGAACTGCACAGTGGACGCGAGCATCTGTGGCCAAGTTTTTAAGGGCGCACGGTGGATGCCTTGGCACCAGGAACCGATGAAGGACGTGGGAGGCCACGATAGGCCCCGGGGAGCTGTCAACCAAGCTTTGATCCGGGGGTGTCCGAATGGGGAAACCCGGCAGTCGTCATGGGCTGTCACCCGCTGCTGAACACATAGGCAGTGTGGAGGGAACGCGGGGAAGTGAAACATCTCAGTACCCGCAGGAAGAGAAAACAACCGTGATTCCGGGAGTAGTGGCGAGCGAAACTGGATGAGGCCAAACCGTATGTGTGTGATACCCGGCAGGGGTTGCGCATGCGGGGTTGTGGGATCTCTCTTTTGCAGTCTGCCGGCTGTGAGGCGAGTCAGAAACCGTTGATGTAGGCGAAGGACATGCGAAAGGTCCGGCGTAGAGGGTAAGACCCCCGTAGCTGAAACATTAACGGCTCGTTTGAGAGACACCCAAGTAGCACGGGGCCCGAGAAATCCCGTGTGAATCTGGCGGGACCACCCGTTAAGCCTAAATATTCCCTGGTGACCGATAGCGGATAGTACCGTGAGGGAATGGTGAAAAGTACCGCGGGAGCGGAGTGAAATAGTACCTGAAACCGTGTGCCTACAAGCCGTGGGAGCGTCGCTGTGTGTGCTTGCACATGCAGTCGTGACTGCGTGCCTTTTGAAGAATGAGCCTGCGAGTTTGCGGTATGTTGCGAGGTTAACCCGTGTGGGGGAGCCGTAGCGAAAGCGAGTCCGAATAGGGCGTTTTAGTAGCATGCTCAAGACCCGAAGCGGAGTGATCTAGCCATGGGCAGGTTGAAGCGGAGGTAAGACTTCGTGGAGGACCGAACCCACCAGGGTTGAAAACCTGGGGGATGACCTGTGGTTAGGGGTGAAAGGCCAATCAAACTCCGTGATAGCTGGTTCTCCCCGAAATGCATTTAGGTGCAGCGTCGTGTGTTTCTTGCCGGAGGTAGAGCACTGGATAGGCGATGGGCCCTACCGGGTTACTGACCTTAGCCAAACTCCGAATGCCGGTAAGTGAGAGCGCGGCAGTGAGACTGTGGGGGATAAGCTCCATGGTCGAGAGGGAAACAGCCCAGAGCATCGACTAAGGCCCCTAAGCGTGTGCTAAGTGGGAAAGGATGTGGAGTCGCAGAGACAACCAGGAGGTTGGCTTAGAAGCAGCCATCCTTGAAAGAGTGCGTAATAGCTCACTGGTCAAGTGATTCCGCGCCGACAATGTAGCGGGGCTCAAGCACACCGCCGAAGTCATGTCATTGCA
>NZ_JBHYGX010000078.1:0-1850 GCF_042739975.1 Streptomyces sp. NPDC059080 | reverse complement strand
GGTGATGGGTAGGGGAGCGTCGTGTGCCGGGTGAAGCAGCCGTGGAAACGAGTTGTGGACGGTTCACGAGTGAGAATGCAGGCATGAGTAGCGATACACACGTGGGAAACGTGTGCGCCGATTGACTAAGGGTTCCTGGGTCAAGCTGATCTGCCCAGGGTAAGTCGGGACCTAAGGCGAGGCCGACAGGCGTAGTCGATGGACAACCGGTTGATATTCCGGTACCCGTTGTGAAGCGTCAAACATCGAGCCCTCTGATGCTAAGGCCGTGAAGCCGCCCTGATCTCTTCGGAGTTGAGGGGAGTGGTGGAGCCGCTGATCCAAGGTGGTAGTAGGTGAGTGATGGGGTGACGCAGGAAGGTAGTCCAGCCCGGGCGGTGGTTGTCCCGGGGTAAGGGTGTAGGACGCACGGTAGGCAAATCCGTCGTGCATATAGTCTGAGACCTGATGCCGAGCCGATTGTGGCGAAGTGGATGATCCTATGCTGTCGAGAAAAGCCTCTAGCGAGTTTCATGGCGGCCCGTACCCTAAACCGACTCAGGTGGTCAGGTAGAGAATACCGAGGCGTTCGGGTGAACTATGGTTAAGGAACTCGGCAAAATGCCCCCGTAACTTCGGGAGAAGGGGGGCCATTGCTGGTGATGAGTTTTGCACTCTGAGCTGGTGGTGGCCGCAGAGACCAGCGAGAAGCGACTGTTTACTAAAAACACAGGTCCGTGCGAAGCCGTAAGGCGATGTATACGGACTGACGCCTGCCCGGTGCTGGAACGTTAAGGGGACCGGTTAGTCACATTTCGGTGTGGCGAAGCTGAGAACTTAAGCGCCAGTAAACGGCGGTGGTAACTATAACCATCCTAAGGTAGCGAAATTCCTTGTCGGGTAAGTTCCGACCTGCACGAATGGCGTAACGACTTCTCGACTGTCTCAACCATAGGCCCGGTGAAATTGCACTACGAGTAAAGATGCTCGTTTCGCGCAGCAGGACGGAAAGACCCCGGGACCTTTACTATAGCTTGATATTGGTGTTCGGTTCGGCTTGTGTAGGATAGGTGGGAGACTGTGAAGCGATCACGCCAGTGGTTGTGGAGTCGTTGTTGAAATACCACTCTGGTCGTGCTGGATGTCTAACCTGGGTCCGTGATCCGGATCAGGGACAGTGTCTGGTGGGTAGTTTAACTGGGGCGGTTGCCTCCTAAAGAGTAACGGAGGCGCCCAAAGGTTCCCTCAGCCTGGTTGGCAATCAGGTGTTGAGTGTAAGTGCACAAGGGAGCTTGACTGTGAGACTGACGGGTCGAGCAGGTACGAAAGTAGGGACTAGTGATCCGGCGGTGGCTTGTGGAAGCGCCGTCGCTCAACGGATAAAAGGTACCCCGGGGATAACAGGCTGATCTTCCCCAAGAGTCCATATCGACGGGATGGTTTGGCACCTCGATGTCGGCTCGTCGCATCCTGGGGCTGGAGTCGGTCCCAAGGGTTGGGCTGTTCGCCCATTAAAGCGGTACGCGAGCTGGGTTTAGAACGTCGTGAGACAGTTCGGTCCCTATCCGCTGCGCGCGTAGGAGTATTGAGAAGGGCTGTCCCTAGTACGAGAGGACCGGGACGGACGAACCTCTGGTGTGCCAGTTGTCCTGCCAAGGGCATGGCTGGTTGGCTACGTTCGGAAAGGATAACCGCTGAAAGCATCTAAGCGGGAAGCCTGCTTCGAGATGAGTACTCCCACCTCCTTGAGAGGGTAAGGCTCCCAGTAGACGACTGGGTTGATAGGCCAGATATGGAAGCCGGGCAACCGGTGGAGTTGACTGGTACTAATAGGCCGAGGGCTTGTCCTCAGTTGCTCGCGTCCACTGTGT
>NZ_JBHYGX010000077.1:0-5197 GCF_042739975.1 Streptomyces sp. NPDC059080 | reverse complement strand
GCCCGTGAAGGTCGCGATCGGCGCCGGGGTGATGGTCGTGGCCGGGACGGCGCTGGCGATGGCGATGACCGGTGCGCAGGAGCCGCCCAAGCCGGAGGCGAAGAGGGAGCCGGCGCCCGCCGTGGCGCCGCGGACGCCCGCGCCCCCGCTGCCCGCGCCGCCCGCGCCGGAGCCCACGCCGCCGCCCGCCACCCGTCCGGCGCCGCCGCCGCCTCCGCCGAAACCGACGCCTACCCCGACGCCCACGCCGACGCCTACGCCCACCCCGACGCCCCGGCCCACCGCGCCGAAGCCGACGCCTACGCCCACTCCGACGCCCACCCCGACACCCACCCCGACACCGACGCCCACTCCGTCGCCGGAACCGACGCCGTACCTCCTCAGCTCCCTGGGGACGGATCTCGGCGGGGACGGTACGGAGCCGGAGGTCCGCCTCCTGGACAGCAGCTGGATATGGCGGCGGGACGCACCGGAGATCGACGGCCGGGCGTACCCGAACGGCGTGACCGTCCCCGGCACGTCCGCCGTCGTCATCGATCTGAACCGCCCCTGCACCTCGTACGACGCGGTCGCCGGGGTGGACGATCTCAGCCTGGGGCTGGGGGCGGTGCGGTTCTCCGTGGCGGGCGACGGCGAGCCGCTGTGGAGCTCCGGCGTGGTGCGCGGCGGGCGGCCCGCGGTGCCGGTGCACGTCCCGCTGACCGGCGTGAAGACGCTGCGGCTGAGCGTGGCGCCGCAGACGCCCATGGACACTCCGGTGCTCGCGGACTGGGCGCAGTCTCAGATCAACTGCCGCTGATCCGGGAAGCGTTGACAGCGTTGGCGGGGCCCGTCGGCGGCTTCGCTCAGAGGCGGGCCCGGGGCGGCACCCCGGCGGCGACCGCGCGGCGGCGCGGGGACGTGGCGGCATCGGTCCAGCAGCTGCCGCGCCGCAGGACCAGGCGGCGCAGCCACAGCTCCGTGGAGACCAGCTCGGCCAGGCCGTCCAGGGGCAGCGCGGCGCCCTCGGCGGCGGCGCGCAGCGCCTTGCGGACGACCCGCGCCTCCACCAGCCCGGCGTCGGCGAGCAGCGGCGCGTCGAAGAGCTGCAGCAGGCCGTCGACGGCGGCGCGCAGCCCGGTCCGCAGAGCGGCGGTGTGCGGGAGGTCCGCGGTGGCGCCCCAGCCCGGCGGCAGGTCCCGTACACCCGCTCCGGCGAGGACAGAGCGGAGGACGGCGGCGCGGGCGCCGGGCTGGACGCGGAGGGTGTCGGGCAGCGCGCGGCAGGCGAGGACCACCTGGTTGTCGAGGAACGGCGCATGCAGGCGCTGGCTGCGGACCTCCACGGCCTGTTCGAAGACGCGGTGGTCGGCGGCGCGGCGGGCCAGCGCGGCGCGCGCCCGGCGCTCGCCCGGCCTTCCCGCGCCGGGGGCGCGCGTCGCCGCCGCGCTCAGCCGCACCGCCACCTCGGCCAGCGCCTCGCCGGTGAGCCAGCGGGCGGCGGGCCCCGGGCGGCACCAGAACAGCGCGGCCAGGGAGGCGTCGACGGCGCCCGGTTCTCCGGGGTCGCCGACCCGCCGCTCCACCAGGCGTCGCGCCGTCTCGGCGACCCCGGTCCCGTAGGGCGTACGGGCGAGCTTGCGGGCGGCGCGGTAGACGGTGAAGGGCACCAGGACGGAGTGCGCGGAGGGGCCGTCGGCCCTGGCCAGGGCGGTGACCGGGCGCAGCAGATGGCGCCTGCGGCGGTCCAGGAGGAGGTCGGCGAGGCGGGCCGGGTGGGCGTCGAGGACCTGGCGGGCGCCGTGGCCGGTGAAGTGGTCGGCGCCCCCGGCGAGCAGGCGGCTGCGGTGGCGGAACGCGGTGACGAGGGAGGGGCCCGGCTCGTCGGTGAGCGGGAGGGTGCCGAGCCCGGCGAACGGCAGGGCCTCTTCACCACCGGTGACGACGCGGTGGTGCAGGCGGGGGTTGTCGGCCAGGGCGCGGGCCCGCTCCAGCTCGGCGTCGCGGTGGGCGCGGCCCCCCTGGGTGGTGTGGTCGGTGAAGGTGACGGCGAGGAGGCGCTCGCCGCGGCCGGTGAGCGCCCCCGGTGCGCCGGGCAGCCCGGCGGCCAGCAGCGCGAGGGTGCCGGAGGCGCTGCCGCCGGAGAGGTCGGCGCCGACCCCGGGGGCAGGGGCGCCGCGGGCCGCGCGTCGTTCGGCGGGGCCCATGCCCGGCACCGGGCCCGGGTCCAGCCCTTCGGGGCCGTCGGGGCCATCCGGGACAGCGGCGTGCCGGGGGCTCGACAGCCGGGCCCGGACCGCATCGACCAGGGCCTCGCGGACGCCGTCCACCGCCTGTTCCGGGGCGAGTTGGGGGGCGGCGACGGCCAGGGAGGCGACCGGTTCGTACGAGGTGATCTCATGGGCGCCGCCGCGCAGCACCAGGGCGTGGCCGGGCGGGACGCGGCGCACCCCTTCGTAGGGCGTGCCGGAGCCGAGCGCCTCGGGGGAGTCCGGGCAGGCCAGGAGGGCGCCGAGGTGGCCGATGTCGAGTCCGGCCTCGATGAGGTCGGCGAGCGGCAGGGCTGCGGTGGCGAAGGCGGTGCCGCCCTCCCAGGGGGCGTGGAAGACGGGGCGGGCCCCGGCGAGATCGCCGGTGATGGTGAGGCGGCGGCTCATGCGGACGACGGCGGTGTAGCTGCCGGGCCAGGCGGTGAGGTGGCGCAGCGCGCCGCCGCGGGCGGCGAAGAGGCCGACGCGCAGCTGGTCGTCGGTGGCGCCGCAGACGCCGAAGACGGCGAGCGCGGTCTCCGGGTCGGCGCGGACGACGCGGACCTCGTCGGGCCGCCAGTCGCCGACCGCCCACAGCGGATCCGGTCCGTCCCACAGGAGTTGGGCGCCCACGGGGAGGACCGTGCGGCTCCCCCCGGTGGCGGCTGGGCCCGTGGTGGCACTGCTCCACCCCACCAACCAGCGCATGCCGCCTCCCCGCATCCCCGTGCCGCGGGGGCGCGCCACCGCCCCGTACCGCGGATTTCAGCCGTTGTGCGGTCCATGCTGCCATGACGGGGGCGTACGGGAGCCGAGCGGAGCGGCGGGGCGGCGCCCGGGAGCGGGAAGTTGACGTCGCGGGCAGGGCTCTGCCTCGCGGTGCGCGGCGGAGTGCGGGCAGGGCGCACGGCGGGTGTCGGGGGCGTGCCGCGGGGCGCGCCGCGCCGTTCCGGAGACGCCGTCCGGGCCCGCGGCGCGTTTCCGTCGCCCGGCGTTATTCGGCCAAAGTCTGCTGAACTCCGTTCAGCCGGCGGCGCGCCGCGGCGCCTCGCGCAGACCGGCGGCGCGGGAGCCGCGTCCGGCTCGCGCGACGGTCCGGGAAGCGGGCTGCGCCTCCCGGACCGGACCACCGCCCGCGGGGAATGGAGCGGCGGTATCCCCCAGCCCACCGGATCCAGTACAGCGGGCCGACCCACGCGGCACCCATGGAAGCGGCGGCGCTCTCCGGGAGGCAGCGCGCACATGTGGGCGCACGGCAACACGTACCCGGAGCACATGCCAACTCCCGCTCCCCCGACCCAAGATGAATCTCGCCATCCGGGACACCGGCCCTTAACGGTCGGGATCCGGCGAACTACTCTGGGTGGACGCACGCCCCGGGGCACCGGGGCTGCCGTCGCAGTGTCGAGGGGTGCGCAATGTCCAGGGATATACGCGGGCCGAACGAGAAGCTCGGCACCGTTCTCGCCCTCGCGGGTATCAGCAACGCCGGTCTGGCGCGCCGGGTGAACGACCTCGGCGCACAGCGCGGGCTGACGCTTCGTTACGACAAGACGTCGGTCGCCCGCTGGGTCTCCAAGGGGATGGTGCCGCAGGGCGCCGCGCCCCATCTGATCGCGTCGGCGATCGGCAGCAAGCTCGGGCGGCCGGTCCCGCTGCACGAGATCGGCCTGGGCGACGCTGATCCGGCGCCCGAGGTCGGGCTGACATTTCCCCGCGATGTGGGCGCAGCGGTGCGTTCCGCCACCGATCTCTACCGACTGGATCTGGCCGGACGGCGGGCCGGGGGCGGGGGGATCTGGCAGAGCCTGGCCGGATCCTTCGCCGTCAGCGCGTACGCCACCCCCGCCTCCCGGTGGCTGATATCCCCGGCCGACAGCTCGGTGGCGCGAAACGCGGTCGAAGCAGCCGAGGCGGGCGAGAAGGACACCGCCTCGGCCGCGAACGCGGCGATACCCCAGCATGTCGGCCACAGCGATGTCAGCAAGCTCCGCGAGGCGGCGGAGGACGCGCGCCGCTGGGACTCCAAATACGGCGGCGGCGACTGGCGTTCGTCCATGGTGCCGGAGTGCCTGCGGGTGGACGCGGCCCCGCTGCTCCTCGCCTCGTACAGCGACGAGGTGGGGCGCGCCCTCTTCGGCGCGACCTCCGAACTCACCCGCCTCGCCGGGTGGATGGCCTTCGACACCGGGCAGCAGGAGGCCGCCCAGCGCTACTACATCCAGGCGCTGCGGCTGGCCCGCGCCGCGGCCGATGTCCCCTTGGGCGGCTACGTCCTCGCCTCGATGTCCCTGCAGGCGACGTACCGCGGCTTTGCCGACGAGGGAGTCGATCTCGCCCAGGCCGCGCTGGAGCGCAACCGCGGACTGGCCACCGCGCGCACCATGAGCTTTTTCCGCCTGGTGGAGGCGCGCGCGCAGGCGAAGGCCGGTGAGGCCCGCGCCTGCGAGGTGGCCCTGAAGGCCGCCGAGGGCTGGCTGGAGCGCTCCCGCGGCGGCGACGCCGACCCGTCCTGGCTGGACTTCTACTCCTACGAGCGGTTCGCCGCCGACGCCGCCGAGTGCTACCGCGACCTGCGACTGCCCCGCCAGGTGCGCCGCTTCACCGAACAGGCCCTCTCCCGGCCCACCGAGGAGTTCGTCCGCTCGCACGGCCTGCGCCTGGTGGTCTCCGCCGTGGCCGAGCTGGAGTCCGGCAACCTCGACGCCGCCTGCGCCGCGGGCACCCGCGCCGTCGAGGTCGCCGGCCGCATCTCCTCGGCCCGCACCACCGAGTACGTCCGCGACCTGCTGCACCGCCTGGAGCCGTACGGGGACGAGCCGCGGGTGGTGGAACTGCGCGAGCGGGCGCGGCCGTTGCTGGCGGCGCCGGCGTAGGGGGCGTCGGGCCGCGAAGGGGTGGCCGGCCCGGGCGCGTGCGGCCCGGGCGGGCGTGCGGCCCGGGCGCGAGCGGCCCGGGCGGGCGTGCGG
>NZ_JBHYGX010000076.1:0-5204 GCF_042739975.1 Streptomyces sp. NPDC059080 | reverse complement strand
TTACATTTCGAACCCGGAAGCTAAGCCTTTCAGCGCCGATGGTACTGCAGAGGGGACTCTGTGGGAGAGTAGGACGCCGCCGAACAATTTTTCAGGACCCCTGGTCCCAGCGTTCATGCTGGGACCAGGGGTCCTTTTTGTTTTGCCGAAGCGCGCCGAAGTGGTCGGTGCGTGAGAATGATTGCAGTGCCGAAGACAGGAGTCACGTCGATGCCCACCAACTCTTCCGACGATCGTTCGGAGCGTCGTCCGCAGCGGCGTGATGACGGCGACCGCGGTGGTTTCCGGCGTGATGACCGGGGGCCGCGACGTGACGATGACCGTGGCGGACGCCCGTCCGGTGGCGGTTACGGTCGGCGGGATGACCGTTCGTCCGGGGGCGACCGTGGCGGCTTCCGCCGGGACGACCGCCGGGATGACCGGGGTGGTGATCGCGGCGGGTTCCGGCGTGACGAGCGCCGGGATGACCGCGGCGGTGACCGTGGCGGTGACCGTGGGGGCTTCCGCCGGGACGACCGGCGTGACGACCGTGGCGGCGACCGCGGTGGGTTCCGGCGCGATGACCGGCCGTCGTTCCGGCGGGATGATCGTCCGTCCGGTGGGGATCGGGGTGGCTTCCGTCGCGATGACCGTGGTGGCGAGCGCGGGGGCTTCGGGCGGGATGACCGGCCGCGTGGGCCGCGCCGCGACGAAGGCGACCGTGGTGGGTTCCGGCGTGACGAGCGCCGGGATGACCGCGGTGGCGACCGGGGGGGCTTCCGGCGTGACGAGCGTCGTGACGACCGGGGCGGTGACCGTGGTGGGTTCCGGCGTGACGAGCGTCGTGACGACCGGGGCGGTGACCGTGGTGGGTTCCGGCGTGACGAGCGTCGTGACGACCGCGGTGGCGACCGTGGCGGCTTCCGCCGCGATGACCGGCGTGACGACCGGGGCGGTGACCGTGGTGGCTTCCGCCGTGACGACCGGCGTGACGACCGCGGCGGCGAGCGCGGTGGGTTCCGCCGTGACGACCGCAGCGGCGACCGTGGCGGGTTCCGCCGTGACGACCGCAGCGGCGAGCGTGGGGGCTTCCGCCGTGACGACCGGCGTGACGACCGGGGCGATGACCGCGGCGGGGAGCGTGGTGGATTCCGCCGCGACGAGCGTCGTGACGACCGTGGCGGGGAGCGTGGCGGATTCCGGCGTGACGAGCGTCGTGACGACCGTGGCGGCGACCGCGGCGGCTTCCGCCGTGATGACCGGGGCGGCGACCGGGGCGGCGACCGCGGCGGCTTCCGCCGTGATGACCGGGGCGGCGACCGTGGCGGCGACCGCGGTGGCTTCCGCCGTGATGACCGGGGCGGCGACCGTGGCGGCTTCCGCAGGGACGACGAGCGTGGTCGTCGGCCTTACGGGGCCGGGCGTGGGCGTGATGAGCGGCGGGATGACCGGCGGGACGAGCGGCGGGAGCCGATCAAGCGGCTGCCGATTCCCGAGGACGTCACCGGTGACGAGATCGACAAGGATGTGCGGCAGGAGCTGCTGAGCCTGCCGAAGACGCTCGCCGAGGACGTCGCCAAGAACCTGGTCATGGTGGCGAAGTTGCTGGACGAGGAACCGGAGCGGGCGTACGGCTACTCGCGGGTCGCGCTGCGGCTGGCGTCCCGTGTCGCCGCGGTGCGGGAGGCGGCGGGCTTCGCCGCGTACGCCGTCGGCAAGTACAGCGAGGCGCTGGCGGAGTTCCGGGCGTCGCGGCGGATGACCGGCAGTGTGGAGCTGTGGCCCGTCATGGCGGACTGCGAGCGCGGTCTGGGCCGTCCGGAGAAGGCGATGGCGATGGCCGGCGAGCCCGAGGTGGCGAAGCTGGACAAGGCCGGGCAGGTCGAGATGCGGCTGGTGGCCGCGGGTGCCCGCCGGGACATGGGCCAGGCGGAGGCCGCGGTGGTGACGCTGCAGAGCCCCGAGCTGGCGTCGAACGCCGTGCACCCGTGGACGGCGCGGCTGCGCTACGCGTACGCCGACGCGCTGCTGGCCGTCGGCCGGGAGGCCGAGGCGCGCGACTGGTTCGCCAAGGCGCTGGAGGCCGACCAGGGCGGGACGACCGACGCGTCGGACCGGCTGGCCGAGCTGGACGGTGTGGAGTTCACCGACGCGCTGGACGAGTCGGCGGACGACGAGGGCGACGCGGAGCCCGCGGCCGCGAAGGCGGAGGACCGGGACGCGGCTGACGCCGGTGCCGGGGTCGTCGACGCGGCGGTCGATGTGGCCGACGAGGACGCCGGTGAGGTTGCCGAGGCCGGTCGGGAGAGCGACGAGGCGCGGGCGGACGGTGCCGACGAGGCCCGCCGGGACGGTGCCGAGGACGGTGAGCCCGGAAAGGGCTGAGCCGGTGCCGCGTCGCGGATGACGTGAAGGACGGAGGGCGGGATCCCGTGGGGGTCCCGCCCTCCGTCGTGCGGGGTGGGGCCGGGGTGCCTGGGACTGGGTGGCCCGGGCCGCCTGGGTGCCTCCGGCCGGTGGTGCCCGGGCCACGAGTGTCCGGTTCGCCTTCTGGCCGGTGGTGCCCGGGCCATCGGCGTCCGGGGCATCTCCTGGTGGGCGATGCGCGGGCTCGTATCCGGGCCGCCTCCTGACCAGGGGTGCCCGACCGCCCCGGCAGACCGCCCCGGATCAGTCCATCGCCGAGTCCAACGTGCGCAGGACCAGCCCCGTGGCCGGTTTGGGGCCGAAGGAGGTGGACTTGCGGGGCATCATGACGCCCTGGCGGGCGAGGTCGCGGACGGTCTCCTCGGTGGCGGCGCGCATCAGAAGGGCCGTGCCGCCGTGGCGGGCGGCCTGGGCGAGGGCGGCCTCGGTGTGGTGGAGGTAGCTGATGTGGGAGGGGCGGTCGGGGACCTGCCAGACCGTGTCGAGGAGGACGGAGTGGAGGACCGTGGCGTCGAGGGTCCGCCAGAGCTCCGGGCGGTCGGCGCGTACCGCTTCCGCCAGCAGGTGCGGGTCGGGGCGGTCCAGCAGGTGGAAGGTGCCGGTGCCGTCCGTGAGGACGAAGGCGTTGCCCGGGGTCTTCTCCAGCGTCGCGAGGGCGGCCGCCGCGTCGCCCGGCAGCGGGCGGGCCCGGAAGGCGCCGCCGAGCCGGGCCAGCGCCTCGTCGGGCGGCAGGTACGGCAGCACCCGGTGGATGGCGCGGACCTGGAGCGGATGGCGGGCGGTGTCGACGAGCAGCACCAGGCCGGAGGCCCACGGCGAGCCGGCGCTGGCGCCGGGCGTCTGCTCGTGGAGGCGCTGGTAGGTGGCCCAGCGGTGGTGGCCGTCGGCGATCAGGGCGTGATGGCCGGACAGGTCCGCGTCGATCGTGGCGAGTTCGGCCGGGTCGGTGACGGCCCAGAGCCGGTGGGTGAAGCCGTCCTCGGTGGTGGTGGCGAGCAGCGGGGCGCGCCGCACGGCAGTCGCGATGACGGCGGCGGCGCCGGTGACCGAGCCGTCGCCGCGGTAGGCGAGGAGCAGCGGCTCGAAGTTGGCGGCCGCCGCGCGCATCAGCTCCGCCCGGTCCTCGACCACCTCGGGGATGACGTCCTCGTGCGGCAGCACCGGCCCGTCCAGCCGCAGCGAGCCGATCAGCCCGCGCTGGAGGACGTCGCCGCACCGCTGCTCGTAGACGTAGAGCGCGGGCCGCGGGTCCGTCACCAGGACGCCCTCGGCGCGCCAGCGGGCCAGGGTGGTGGCGGCCTGCCGGTGCCGGGTGGCCGGGTCGGCGGCCTGCGGCAGGATCAGCCGCACGATGTTGTACGGGTCGGCGGTCTCCAGCAGCCGGACGCCGTCGGGGCGGACCACGACGTCGTACGGGGGAGAGGTGACCGCGGTGAGACTGCTGATCCGGTCCGGGGCGTAGCGCAGTCCACGGAACGGGAGGAGGCGGAGGCCGTCGGTATCGGTCATTGGGGAATGCTACGGCGCCCACCGTGTACGGGATGATCGGGGGAGAGCCAGGACATGGCTGGATGTATCGGTGGTCCGCGGTGCGGGCCGCGCGGCGGTGCGGGCGGAACGCGACGTCCGCACCGGGGCGCGGTGAGGCGCGGGCGGTGAGGAGCGAAGCGGCATGACGGAGCGGATGCGCGGGCGGCCCGACGGGTGTGACCGTGCGCTGTGCGCGGAGTACGACACGGCGCTGCTGGATCTGGACGGGGTCGTCTACGCCGGGGGCGTGGCTCTGCCGCACGCTGTGGACGCCCTCACCGCGGCGCGGGAGGGCGGGATGCATCTGGCGTATGTGACCAACAACGCCGCCCGGACGCCGCAGACGGTCGCCGGTCAACTGACCGGATTCGGCCTGCCGACCGGTGCCGAGGACGTGATCACTTCGGCGCAGGCGGTGGCCCGGCTGATCGCCGAGCAGGTGCCGCCGGGCTCCCGGGTGCTGACCGTCGGCGGCGAGGGACTCCGCGTCGCGCTGCGCGAACGCGGGCTGGAGCCGGTGGAGTCGGCCGACGACGACCCGGCGGCGGTGGTCCAGGGGTACGACGCGGCGATCGACTGGGGGCGGCTGGCCGAGGCGGCGTACGCGGTGCAGCGCGGGGTGCCGTGGTTCGCGTCCAACACCGATCTGACGATTCCCCGGGAGCGCGGGATCGCGCCCGGTAACGGTGCGCTGGTCGAGGTCGTGCGGATCGCGGCGGGCGGGGCGCCGCAGGTGGCGGGGAAGCCGCAGCCGCCGATGCACCGCGAGACGGTGCTGCGGACCGGTGCGCGCCGGCCGCTGGTCATCGGGGACCGCCTCGACACGGACATCGAGGGCGCCTTCAACGGCGGTGTCGACGCGCTGCTGGTCCTCACCGGCGTCACCACCCCCGCCGGCCTGCTCGCCGCGCCGCCGCCGCACCGGCCCGCCTACGTCGACGCCGACCTGCGCGGACTGCTGGTGCCGCAGCCCGCGGTGGTGCCCGACGGGGACGGGTTCCGGTGCGGTGGCCTGCGGGCGGCGGCCCACGGTGACCGGCTGGACGTCGAGGGGGACGGTGCGCCTCTGGACGGGCTGCGGGCGCTCTGCGCGGCGGCGTGGACGGCGGCGGGGGACGGCGCGTACGCGGGGGATGCGGAGAAGGCGCTGCGGACGCTGGGGATGTGAGCGCGCGGCGGGGGGGCGGCCCGCGCGCGGGCGCGCCGGGGGCGCCCGCCCCCCGCGGGGCGGCCCGGCCCGGGCCGCGCCGGCGCGCGCGCGGCGGCCG
>NZ_JBHYGX010000075.1:0-6435 GCF_042739975.1 Streptomyces sp. NPDC059080 | reverse complement strand
GAGGCGTGTCGCAGGACTGGGGGCAGGGTCGACTGCCCCTAGGGACCGGGCCGGCTGCCCTCGGGGCCCGCACGGGCTGCACCCGGGCCCCCGGGGCGCCTCGGAACCCGGTCCATCGCAGGTCAGCGAGTACCTCACACGGCGTCCGGCCACCCGATGTGCGTGCTCCGGCTGCCCGTTGGGGCACGCGCGCTGCCCCCGCTACGGTCCCGACGGACACGGTTCGGCCGCCTACGTGGTGCGGGTCGGCGGCACCGCCACGGACGCCGCGCAGCACGCGGGTGCGCCGGCCGCGGTCCCGGCCGCCGCCGCGCCCGCCGAGCGATCGGCGGACGACGGGCAGGTACGAATCTGGGATCTCGTAACGGCCTCGCTCGTGGGCTCGGTCCCCATGACCGACCAGCAGGTGATGACTGTCAGCCAAGTGAACGGCAGACCGGTACTCGTGGCCGTCGTCAGCGAGGCGGAGGTCCAGGCTTGGGATGCCGAATCGGGCGATCCACTCGGGCCTCCGTCCCCAGTGCCAGATCGAGTGCACACGATCTCCCCCTACGAGTGCGGCGTTCTGGTAGGCAGCAAGGCTGGCCACGTCACGGCCCTCGGATGGGCCTGCTCCACAGCGGCGTCGATACTCCGCCCGACGCAGCCGACCGTCCACGTCACCCACGTCCTGGCGTGGTTGCCAGGCGAACTGCTCTGTGGCGATGCCCGCGCAGACGGATGGGAGTTGCACACTGTCGACGAGTGGGAGGGAGGACTGCCGCCTTCCCACGGCCTCGTCTACACCCGCCCCATCACTGCGACGACGGCCGAACTCCAGGATGCTCTCGTCGACGTACTGACACGCGAAGGATTTGAGGTCGTTCGGCTGGAGGCACACTGGTACGAGATCAGCAAGGTCAACGGCGTGACTGCCGATGGCCCTTGGCGATTTCCGGCGTACTCCGTTCATTGTCACTCGGAGGAAGGGCCAGAGCAGTGACGATCGTCGCAGTGCACGGCATCGGCAACCACCAAAGTGGCCGCTCGCCGGATCAGGCGGCCACCGAACTAGTGTGATGCGCCAGAAATCCTGATGGTTAGTTCTGCTCTGTTTTCTGGCTGGCGGTTCCGACCTTGGTGAGGTAGTCGGCGAGGGAGTTGAGGATCTCGTCGGCGGTCTTGGTCCAGGTGAAGGGCCGTGGGTTCTCGTTCCAGGTGTCGATCCACGCGGTGATGTCGTCCTCCAGGGCCTTCACGGACCTGTGGACGCCGCGGCGGATGAGCTTGTCGGTCAGCAGGCCGAACCACCGCTCGACCTGGTTCATCCAGGAGGAGCCGGTCGGGGTGAAGTGGATGTGGAAACGCGGGTGTTTGCTCAGCCACGTCTTGATCTCGACAGTGTTGTGGGTGGCGTAGTTGTCACAGACGAGGTGGACGTCGAGTCCGGCGGGCACCGCCTTGTCGATCCGGACCAGGAACTTCTTGAACTCAATCGCGCGGTGGCGGCGGTGGAGTTGAGATATGACAGTGCCGTCAGTGATGTTGAAGGCGGCGAACAGGCTGGTGATGCCGTGCCGGTAGTAGTCATGGGTCCGGCGCTCGGGCATGCCCGGCATCATCGGCAGCACCGGCTGCGAGCGGTCCAGCGCCTGAATCTGGGACTTCTCGTCCACGCAGAGCACGACCGCCTTCTCGGGCGGGTGGTGGTACAGGCCGACCACGTCGACGACCTTGGCAACGAACTGCGGATCGGTGGACAGTTTGAAGGAGTCCTGTAGGTGGGGCTTGAGGTCGAACTTCTTCCAGATCCGGCCGATAGTCGACTTCGACAGGCCGGTGCGCTGGGCCATCGAGGCCCGTGACCAGTGCGTGTCCCTGCCCGCGGTCGACTCCAAGGTGGCCACGATGACCTCCTCGATGCGGTCAAGGAGGATCGAGGGCGGCCGGCCCGAGCGGGGCTCGTCATGCAGACCGTCGAGGCGTTTGGCGATGAACCGGGCCCGTCAGCGGTCCACGGTCGACCTGTCGATGCCGAGGTCGGCCGCGGCCTGCTGGTTCGTCCCGCCCTCCGCGCAGCGCAGCACGATCTTGGCTCGCAACGCGAGGAACTGGGCGGTCTTCGCCCGCCGCGCCCACTGGGTCAGTTGCCTCCGCTCAGCCTCGTCCAGGACCAGGTCGGCCTTCGGTCGACCAATCCAGCCGGCGTCCTCAAGCCCAGCAATCCGCTCTGCGGCGAACGCCCGACGCCACTTGCCCACCGTCTTGGCCTGGACACCGACGATCCGTGCGACCGCCGCGTTTGATAAGCCGTCAGCGCACGCCAGGATGATGCGAGCCTTCTCGGCCGAGCGCCGGTGCGGCATTTTCGTCCGGCGCACCAACTCGGCACGCTCGGCGTCGGACAGTGTGATCTCCACAGCAGAAGGGCCCGGATGCGACATGGCAACAGGGTAGTAACTAACCATCAGGATTTCTGGCGCATCACACTAGAATGCATGGCTTGCAGCAGTCAACTTATGTGCAACGAGGGGTAGTTCGATCCAGTTCGACGCAGGGGGCATCCGGGGGACATGGCGACGCAACCCGTAAACCGTACCGATCCGGCCGCCAGTGAGGCGTGTCGGCTGCTGTGCGCCGGGGTCTATCTCGACGCGGCCTTCCGGGACAGGGTGATCAACGAGCTGTACGTCCACGATGAACGCGTCGTCGCGCCGTCCTCCGGCTTCGACGCGGCCAGGGTGCTGGCGCATGCGCTGCGCGCCCGACGCATCGATCTGGTCTGCGGCATGGCGATCCTGGCCGTCTGGACGGTGACCGTGATGCTTCTTCCGAATGTATTTTTCCTGCTGATCCCGGTCGTGGTCCTCGCCGCCGTACCGGCGCTGCGGGCGGGCGACCCTCGGGCGGGGCGGCCCCGCCGGGTGCTGGCCCAGTGCCTGCGCTGGTACGGGCTGCTAGCTCTGCTGAACACCGCCCTCACGACGACGGTCCTGGCGGCCGAGAGCCTGAGGTCGCTTGGTGGCGGGCCCACGACGGAGACTTTCACGGACATCCCGCTCCCGTGGCCGTACGGCGCCGTGGCCCATGTCGACCCGCGGCACGCATGGGCGGCGCTCGCCGTCTTCCTGATGTTGGCCTTGGCGGTTGGCGCTCAGCGGGCCATGGTCGCCGGCGCGCTGGCGGGCACCCTGTCCCCCTCCCGCTTCCCCGACCTGGCGGCCGACCCAGCGGAACAGGCCGACGGGTCGCGCTTCCACCGCGTACGCACGCTCATCCGCAGGGAGCAGCACGCCCCGCTGGTGCTGTATCGCGTCGGCGATCCCTTCTGCGGTTCGGGAACGCCACACGAGGCGTGGTCGACATCGGTCGAGCTGCGGCCGCGCAAGGGCCATGCGCCCGGGCCCCTGGACAACGACACGGTCCTGAACTGGATCCGCCAGGCCCTGGAGCCGTTGCGGGAACCGTCCGGCGGCGGTGCGCAGCAGGGCGCGGCGGCGGTGCGCGACCGGCTGCGCACAGTGGAAGCCGACGAGTACGTGTTCCTACCGGTGGACGGGCTGCCCAGTCGGCACGTGGCGCCGCACACCCAGGAGGAGTTCGAGCTGCACCGCGCAGCCTCGATCGAGGAGGGCGGCGAGGCCCGTCGGCACTGCCTGCGCATCCGCGTCGGCGGTTGGGGCGAGGGCCTGGTCGTGACGGTCTTCGTACGCGTGCACACGAGGGGAGGCGTCATGGTGCTGGAGCTCGCCCCCCATGTGCTGTGGCCGCTGCGCCCGCAGTTCCAGAACGCCGACCGGATCGCGCACCGCCTCCGCCACCAGAGTCTGGCCGGCAAGGCGCTCTGGGCGCTGGGCCATACCCCGGAAAGCCTCGGTCTGGCGCTGCGCCTCGGGGCGTCGGCGGTCTTTTCGGCCTGGGCCGTGGTCACTCTGGGCGACGGCCGGCTGCTTCCCGACGGCCCGGCGGTCTCTCTCCGCGAGCTGGGTTCGGACGATGAGCCCTCGCACGTCCAGAAGATGGATGCTGACCGCTACCTACGGGGCATCCAGGACCGAGTGACCGGCGGTGTACAGCAGGCGCTGTACGAAGCTGGTTGGCAGACCACTGAGGAGCGGACGGTCAACGTCGGCAACGGCGGTGTCTTCATCGACACTGTGCACGGCGCGGTCGGTGTCGGCGACCACAACGCGATCACCACCCACACCACCCCGCACAGCGGTACCGCCGCGAAGGAACGGAAGACACATGGCAACTGCTGACGCCCGCGGCAACGGCATCCGCATCGGCAGCGTCCACGGCGCCTTCGCCATCGGCGACCACAACATAGGGGCACGGAGCCCTCCGTCCGGGGCCACCCGCCGGTACGCCGCCGAGCGGCACGACGACGCGGGGAGCGGCGGCGACCAACACCACGGCGACGAACGCGACCGGGCAGCCGCAGGCCCGGTGCCGAACCAGCCCGCCGACGGCGTCACGCTGGCGGCGGGCCGACGACGCCGCCCACACAGCCTTCCCGCCCCGGGCATGCGCCCTGCTGCGAAGCCACCATCGTCTCCTCCCGCTTCCTCCGTCCCGTGATCGGCATGCTTGTCGGAGAACTCGCCCTTCTGGCAGGCTGGTTCGGCCGAGCACGGGAACGTTCGTCAGAGGAGATGGCCTTGGACTGGCCCGCATACCTGGCCTACGGGGCCGCGGGAGGAGCCATCGTGGAAGCCGTGGTCTTCTACGGCCGGGTCTCCACCTGGCAGGCTGCGCGGCACCGTGTGCTCGCCAAGGGCAGGGGGCGTCTGCCCCCACTGCGGCGCTATATCGACCTTCCCTCGGATCTTCTGGCCGCGGCGACCCGTCTTCTCCTCGGCGCGGCGGCCGGATGGCTGTTCCACTCCCAGATCACCGGTGTGTACGCGGCAGTCGCCGTGGGTGCTTCCGCTCCGGCGATGCTGAGGCAGGTCGGCGCCGCGAAGAGCGTCCGGGGCCTCGTAGGTCCCTCGTCGGGCGAGCCGGCCGAACGACAGCAACCACCTGGGGGCCCAGCTGCCGGTGACGCGGCGACGCCGCCGCCCGGGGCGGTTCTCGGTCTGGAGAGCGCGGGCGGGCAGTGGGGGGAGGGTGCCGGATGACAGCCCCTCTGCTGCAGCGCTACCGCGAATCGCTTCTGGCAACGGATCTCGCCGCTCGTCGGCCCACGGGAGAGCGGCCCGGCCCGTCCGCCCATCCGCTGTGGCGACGCTATGTCGCCTCGCTCCTGGACATCCCGCTCCCCCACCCGGCGCGCGCCACGCTGCCGGACGGCCGCAGCGATGCGCCCGTGACCGACTCACGCCGGCCGGTGGAGGCACGCATCCAGGAAACCGAGCTGGCGCCGGTGGTGGTGCGTCCACCTCTCCCCGTCCCGAGCGCTGCCGCGTGGCGCCCTCGTCGTACCCGGGTGCGTGCTCTGGTCGCGGCCGCTGCGCTGTGCGCGGCAGCGGTGGCCGGGGTGATGACGCTGCCGTACACCTCGTCGATGCCCACGCCCCCGGCCGACACGGTCGCGCCTTCAAGCTCTGCCGTTCCGGAAACACCGGACGGATACCGGCGAGTACACGACCCGGCGGGCTTCACCGTGGACGTTCCGCTGGGCTGGAGTCGCTCGCAGAAGAGCGATGGCGTCTTCTACCTGGCCGAGGGAGGCAAGAATCTCATCCAGATCTTCCGCGCCACCGCTTTGCTGACGACACCCTACGAATCAGTGAAGACAGCGGATCAAAACCTGTCGGGGAACCCGGGGTACAAGCGCATCCGGATGCAGAAGATCAGTTCCGGTGACGACGCCGCAGCGGAGCTCGAGTACTCCTACAACAGTGAGAAGTACGGCCCACGACACGTCGTTGACCGTGTATTCGTCGGAGACGACGGTAAGCAGTACGCCATCTTGATAGCCGGTCCGGCTGACCAGCGGCTGGAACAGCGCCGGCGACAAGAGGTCGTTCTGGGTTCCTTCTCCCTCACCGGGTGACCGGCTCGGCGGGACCGTCGGCCGCCTGCGCGGCCGGCCCCGCCGGGGCCGGCACTCCGCTGCGGGCCGGTCACCCGGTCGGTCCAGCCCCGCCAGCGGTACCGAGAACAGCACGCGTTCCGCGACGACCGGCGGTTCCCACTTTCCGGCGGCGTTCGCGGCCCACTCGGTCAGTGACCACACCTGCTGCCCGGACAGGGCCATGCCTTCGCTGTGCCGGGCCCAGCACGCCTGGGGCAGGTCGGAGCCGCAGTCCCGGGCCGAGGTCGCGCCGTGGGTGGTCAGGCGCCACATGATGCCGTGCCGGTCGGGGCCGCCGCGGGCGTCGGCCGGACGTCTCAGTCGGCCACCCGCCGACCAGCGGCGGCTCGGCGCCGGGCACGGCGGGCCGGGGGCCGCCCCCCCGGCGCGGGCGAGGGCCGGGCGGGGAAGTGGTCCCGGACCGCGCGCGCGAG
>NZ_JBHYGX010000074.1:0-7606 GCF_042739975.1 Streptomyces sp. NPDC059080 | reverse complement strand
CCACCCCCGCAACTACCTGGCCTTTCTCGGCCTCGCCGCAGCCCTGTGCTGCTACAAGCGATTCACCCGCCTCACCACATAGGACACGGTCTTAGAGCAAACTGCTGATCCGATGAGACACGCGCTGGCAAGATGGCAGTAGGGGGAGCTGTACCAACAGCAATCAGCAGGGAGCAGTGGGTGGGAAAGACAATCAACGGCCGGTTTCTGCTGCTGCCTCAGGAGGCCCGCCCTGGCGGACTGTCCGAGGTCCGCAAGGCCGTAGATGTCACCAGCGAAGGCGGCGACTACGTGGCTGTCAAACTGCTCAAGCAGCGCGACGACGCAATCAGCGAGATCTTCCTGGAGCGGGAGACATCGGCGCTCAAGGCACTGGACCATCCCCACATCGTGCACATGCTCGACTCTGGCTGGGACGCCGAGCGTGAGCGTTACTTCATCGCACTGGAGTGGATCGACCGCAGCCTCAAGGATGAGATGGCAGACGGTCGTCCTCTGGATTGGCCAGCCTACTTCTCCCGCATCGGCGGGCCCCTGGCTTCCGCCCTCGCGTACGCGCACGAGCACCAAATCGAGCACCGTGACCTGAAGCCGGGCAATGTCCTGCTGAGCGATGACGATGCAGTTAAGCTCGCCGACTTCGGGATTGCCAAACTCCTTTCAAAAGCCGCCGTCGCCACGGACGAGACGGTGGCCGACTTCCGCTCGACCCTGTATGCGCCGCCGGAGCAGAGCGACGCGATCCCGTACGTCCGTGATGTCTACGCCTACGCAGTCCTCGCCATCCAGGTCCTGTCCCGCAACCAGGCCCGCGACTACCCGGACTTGGCGGCCGTACTCGATGAGCTGGAGCTGGCTCCAGAGATCCGTAGCATCCTGAAATCCTGCATCGACTACGACCCGCAGAAGCGCCCGGCGAACGCCAGCGTCCTGGAGCATCGGCTCCTGGAAGCAGAGCAGATCTGCAGCAGCCGTGAGGCACGCCATCGCAACGCGCTCTGGATGAAACTGACCCGCCGGGCAGCCGAGAAACTGAGCAGCACCTCGGCCGGCGACGAGATCGACTGGGTGCAGGTGAAGTCCGACATCCTGGCGGACATCTCCGGCACCGTTCACGTCGACTACGGCTACAACCCGCAGACCAAAGAGATCGACGACACCACGGTGCGGGTGTTCGGCCGCACGCTATTCCTCCGCCTAGTCAACGACGAAGAGTACGACGACAGGTGCGTCATCATTTCCGCGGAGGAGCGATCGGAAGAGTGGATGGCCAGGCGCCGCGAGTCCTCACTCAAGCTCCGGCCCATCCTCACCTGGACCTTCGACGATCCAGGCGAGGATCCGGCCTATCACGGGCTCAACCTGCTGCTGGACAGCCTCAATGCGCACCAGACTGAACGCGAAGAGCATGCCAAGGACCGCATGCGCCACCAGCTCGGCGACTTGTTCGACGGTTGGCGACGGGTCCTGGAGGCTCGCGAGGAGGCGGCGGCAAACGGCCGGCAGCCCATCGAGTACGAACGGATAGAGGGAGGCGGCCACACCCGCGTCTTCCACCTCGCCGCGCCAGGCACCGCAGTGGAGATCGGTGAAGAGTGGTCAGTGGCCGAGTACCCCTATAGCCGGCCCGTCGACCGCGGCGAAGTGCTCAACCAGACCGACGACACCATCGTGCTGCGGATGACGCGCCCCAAGGCGGTCCTTCCCTCTCGCGGTGTCCTGCTGCCATTCCTTGGGCCGAGTCAGAGCGCCATCAACCGTCAGCGGGATGCCCTAAGCGCCGTTGCTGCCGGACAGACGACCAACCCACTCCTTCGGCAGTTCATCGACAACCCCGCGGCCATTCCTTCACGTCCGCCCGCGGAGGTCGCCCAGTGGTTCCGGGCCGACCTCGATAAGAGCAAACGCGAAGTCGTTGCCCACGCCCTGGGAACCCAGGATCTGCTGCTGGTCGAGGGGCCGCCCGGCACCGGCAAGACGACGGTGATCGCCGAGATCGTCGAGCAGACGCTCAAGCGCGATCCCCACGCCCGCATCCTCATCGTCAGCCAAACCCATATCGCCATCGACAATGCGCTCAAGCGCATCGAGGACGCCGGCATCAGCGGCCTCGTCCGCCTGGGCCGCGTCGACGACCCGCGGGTTGCCGAGAGCGCCCAGCCGCTACTCCTCGACAAGCAGATCAAGAAATGGACCCAGGGGGTTCGTGCACGGGCGGAGAAGTACCTGGACACGGTGGCCGCCAACAACGGGCTGGAGGCCCGGCATCTCAAAGCCGCCCTGCTACTGGAGGAACTCGCCTCCGTAGCCGCCAACCTGACCCACGTATCGTTCAAACTCGAGGAACTGTCGAGCCGCCCGGCCCCTGACCGCACCAGCTCCGCCCGGGACCTCGGCGAGGAAGTCGTCACCATTCGCGCCCGCCAAGAGCAGCTGCTCGAACAGCGTGCCGAGCTGTTCGCCGAGGTCCAGTCCATGCTCACCGGCGAACTCACCTTGCGCGAGGACCTCAGCGCCATCGATGCCCGCGACTCGGTCGAAGTCCTTCTTGGCCCGTCCGGCCCCGGGCGCGAGCTCATGGACCTGCTGCGCCTGCAGGGCGAGTGGCTGCAGCGCATCGGCACCGACCAGAACCTGATCAGCGCCTTCCTGCGGACTCGGCACGTCATCGGCGGCACGGCTCTCGGCTTCCTTGGCCACCCCGCAGCGAGGGATCTCGAATTCGATCTGTGCATTTTCGACGAGGCGTCCAAAGCGACCGCAACCGAGGCCCTGGTGCCGCTGGCCCGGGCTAAGCGGTGGGTGCTGGTCGGTGACACCAACCAGTTGCCTCCCATCGACGAGGATCTGCTCCGCGACGAGAAGATCATGTCCGATCACCAGCTCATTCCCGAGCTGGTGATGACCACACTGTTCCAGTACTTCGCCAACTGCACAGATACACCGGTCAAGCATCTTCTGCGCGAGCAGTACCGGATGACGCCGGCGATCGGCAACATGATCAGTACCTGCTTCTACGACGGACAACTGATCTCGCCCAACGACCACACACTGCCGGGGTACGTTCAGATCAACAAGCCGGTCCTCTGGCTGGACACCAGCGCCCTACCCGGTCGGCGTGAATCCGAGCGGACCTCCTCGGAGACCAGCATCTCCAACCCCCTCGAAAGCAAGCTGGCGATGCGTCGCCTCGAGGTCATCGACCAGGCCATCGACAAAAAGATGGTCAAGGTCCCTCATGACAAGCGTCGCCTCGATGTCCTGGTCATCGCCCCCTACGGCCGTCAGGTAGAGGAACTCACGCGAGGTCTGGCTGCCCTGAAGCTCAAGCACATCACCCCTGAGGTGTTGTCCGTCGACGCGGTGCAGGGCCGCGAATGCGACCTCGCCGTGTTCTCCGTGACGCGCAGCAACAACCGCGGTCAACTCGGCTTCCTCGGCCAGCCTTACTGGCGCCGTATCAACGTTGCCCTCAGCCGTGCTCGCTTCGGTCTGATGATCATCGGTGACGCCGGATTCTGCCGTAGTCGGGCCGGGGCCCTGCGCGACGTCCTGGACTACATGAGCGGCCACCCGGAAGAGTGCGAGATTCGCGATGCCTACCTTTAGCCCCGACAGTCTCCTGGCTGTTCGCTACCACCACGCCCGTCCCGGGCTCGAGCTGGTCACCATCGTCGACGCAGCACTCCCCGTCGCACAGATCACCGCCGAAGTCCTCGCCCAAGACAGCAAGGGCCTGCCGCTGATGGACGAGTTTGTGCTGCGGCTGGTCGACCGCAACGTGAACACCGGGCGCGACGTCGCGGGCATGCTCGGCGTGCCCGAGCGGATGGTGGACCAGACCGTCGCCGAGCTGTTCCGCTCGGACAACCTCAGGTGGGGACCGCCTGCTCCACAAGACGATGCCCGCACCCCAGGTCTGCGGCTCACCGACAAGGGCCGCACCACGGCGCAGAAGGCAGCCGCCGTCGTCCCAGTGCGGGTCAACCAGCCACTCGTGTACGACCAGATGTTGGGGAAGGTGGCACCCTACGACCGCCGCACCACCGTGCCGCGCGGACTGGCCGAAGAAGACGGCCTGATCGTGCTGCCTGTTGCAAGGTCCGGCCCCGTAGACGAAAGCAACATCACGGCTGCCGACATCACCGCGCTGCTCCGGGAGAACGGGACCACCAACCGCGAGGTGCTCCAGGTCAAGAGCATCAGCCAGACCAAGGCACGCCGCGTCCTCCCGGTCAAGCTCCTCGTGTACGCCGACGAGGACCGCACCGAAATCCAGCTTGGCGTCGTCGTGGACGGCGAGCTCAGCCAGGCCCACGAACTCGAGCTGATCGGTCACGGTGGCGCCAAGGCCCTCGGCATCACCGTCGAACCGCCGCCTGATCGCCCCCTCCTGGAACCCGACCTGGAAAAGGCCCGCGTCCCTCTCCAAGAGGTAACCCAGCACCGCGCCGAACAGGCTGCCTTCCAGCTCGGCTCCCAGGCCCCCGCGCCGGCCCCGCCTGCGGCACCCCAACCTCAGGCAGACGAGATCCGTGCCATCGGCGTCTTCGAGCACGCAGAGATCCTCGACGAAGCCCTCACCCACGCCCGGCGGCGTCTCCTGATCATCTCGCCGTGGATCAAGAACGCGATCATCACCACGACGTTCCTCAGCCGTCTGGAAACCCGCCTGACCCGGGGCGTGAAGATCGACATCGCCTACGGCTACGAGGACAACGACACCAAGACCGACCTGGCCGCTGTCCGGAAACTCAACAATCTCGTCGCCCGCTACCAGGACAAAATCACCTTTACCCGGCTCAAGAGTACCCACGCCAAGGTCCTCGTCTATGACGACGTGTGGGTGACCACCTCCTTCAACTGGCTGTCCTTCAAGGGTGATCCCGACCGCACCTACCGCATGGAAGAAGGAAGCCTCATCCGCAACCGCCAGGTCACCGACGCCCAGTACGCCCGATACCTCGAGTTGATCGACGAGCAACGCCGATAGTCGGCCGGGCACGCGTGGATTGCACCGTCGATGACGAGCGGCTGCAGCCAGCGCATCATGAACCCGGCGACGTCCTGGCGGGATGGTGCGCTGAAGTGGGGTGGCAGGGAGTCGGATACCGTCGCCTCCGTGTCCAATCCGGCCGACGCCGGTGGCTCGGCCTGGCCGGTGTCGAATCGCGGCGGCTCTAGTGAGTGCATCTGCAGCAACGCGAGCGCTTCTCACTGGGCCTCACGGAACTCACGGTGGGCACGAGCACATCGTCGGAACACGCAGTCTTCCTCTCTCATCTTGTGGGCACGGGGAACGGACAACTCAGAGAACCAGCGTCGACAGCACAAGCCTCGCCAAGCCGCAGGGCGTCAGCTTCGGCGGACGACGCTGAGCCGACCCTCGGCGCGCTTGGGCAGGATGCGGCGCGGCGTTGGGGCCGGTGAGGCCAGCGAGTAGGCGAGCGCGGCAACCAAGTCATGGGGGACGCTGGCGCTGAAGCTGGCGCATCACAGCTCCGGGGCGCCGAGCACGAGTTCCGCCCACGCCTGCCAGCCCACCAGGTCAGGGTGCGGGTCGATGGCCTCGACGAGCGGCGGCAGCACCTCCAGGGAAATACTGGTGGAGAACCCAGAGTCCGTGTCGGTGGTGCGGGGGCGGCCCATGTCGCGGATCCAGCCTTGGCCAGTAAGCGCTTTGAGGACCGTCTCGGACTCTGGGAAGCTGCCGTCGCGGGCCGCGCGGGCGTCGATCGCAACGAGGAGACCGGCGAGCGCCTCATACGGGCTGCCAGCAGTGAAGCACGCGTTCCGCTCCGTCATCGCGGAGTTACGATGCGAACGCGCGCTCAGCCGCCAGGCAACGGGCAGGCCGCCCAGCTCGGACGGGTAGGCCGCGAGGACCCACTCTGCACCGCACAGCTCATCCGGGCTCACATACAACAACGTGCTCCTGGCAGTGGCCCACATACTCCAGCCGAAGCCGGCCAAAGTGTCGCCGACCCGCTCGGCGAGCGCGCCGTCGTCACCCGCCAAGTGGCGAGGGGTGACCCAGTACACCGGGTCTTGTGCATCAGGGCGGAAGGGACCAATGGGATGGTGCACGTGCAGAGGCGCCTCCGTAGGGCCGGGCTGGTTCTTCCGGCAGGGTGTTAGTCCTTTCGGCATCTGTTCTGTCTGCCCCCGGCGAACGACTGTCCGTTGACATCGAACCCAGTCGTTTTGCCATCGAACCGAGCCCTGCCGAATCCGGCATGCCCCTGCCTGCAAAGAGCTGGCGATCTCTAGACTGCTACGTCGTCGCTATAGACAACCCAGACCCCAGTCCGCAACGCTACCTATAGCGATCGATAGAGAACACGTAGAGTGCTGCGGGAAGGTTCTTGTGCGGATCACCATTGAAGGCGCGAGCGAGAAGTTCGAGCACAAACTGCTCGACCTGCTCGCCGAGCATCGAGACGAACTGGCCGTCTCCGTCGACACCGCATGGGACGTCGACAGGGCGATGGGCTTCCTGAACACACTCAATGAGGACGCCCGCCTGTTTGTGCGCCTGGTCGTAGAGTCCGACGGCCATCTGGAGGCCGCCGTGCTGCGCGAGGCATTCCCGCGCGGACTGCGCGGCCCCACCGTGGCCCTGTCCTACGCACTCAAGCGCGGCGTCAAGCACGGTTGGTGGCCCGAAGGCACCGAGGCGCCGGTCACCGTGATCTACGGCGGCGGCCCGCAGGACGGATGGCGGCAGGCATCGGCCTACGAGATGTCCGGTGAGGATCTACCCGTCTTCCGCGACGCCCTCGCCCACTACGACGCCGCGCCCCGGCCCCCCTGGGACGGGGAGGCGCCGTCCGCGTTCGCCGTGCATCCCGTGCATCCGAGCTGGGCGGCCGACGCCGACGTGCCGCGCGCGCTGTACGAAGATCCGCCGACCGCTCCCAACTTCCCGGACGGAGCTACCAGATGAACGGGGGGTTGCGCGGCTAAACCCCGCCTGCCGCATAGTCGGCGCGGCCCGTCACCGCGGCGGGCCCTACCCGCCTCGCAGGAGTGATACCGCCGTGTCCGCCCTCTTCGACAAGTTCCTGATTCCGATTGCAGTCGGTCTGGTCGTCACCGTTTTCGCCGCCGCAGCCAACCGGCTCTGCCGGCGTCGCCGGACCACCCCGACACCTCCCCGCGTGCTGCGCCGCTTCAGTCTGCTGGGCACCACCGGCGCCGACGGCACCCCTCTGTACTACGAGACCACCCGGGCCCCCGGCAGCGTCGTCACCCGCCGGGTCGGCAGTCTGTCCCAGCGCTTCGAACTGACCGATGCCCCGCTCGGCGACGGCACGTATGCCGCCGAACCCCTCGACCACCAGTAGGACGACCAGAGCATGGAGTGTGTGACCGCGAACGCCCTCGGGCTGGGCTGCCCACCAGCACTTTCACCGCACACGATTGGATTCACAACCACAGCCAGCCGAAACGGCTGCGTTCGCTGTCCTGAGGTTCCCCCGAGATGCGGAGGGAGCTGACCGAGGGTCAGGTGGGACTCATGAGAGGACCTACGACCATGGCTGCCCCAAGGAAATACTCGCTGGAGTTGCGTGAGCGTGCGGTGCGGATGTATCGCACTGCGGAC
>NZ_JBHYGX010000073.1:0-8555 GCF_042739975.1 Streptomyces sp. NPDC059080 | reverse complement strand
CGCGGCGCCCGCCCCGGCCACCGCCCCGACCCCGGCCGTCCCGGCGACCACCGCCGCGGCCTTGACCGCGTACGTGGCGGCGAACCAGCCGATGACGGCGACCGGCAGCAGCGCGCCGATCCGCTGGTTGACATCGGCGACCTCGCGCGCCGCCAACCGGCACTGCGCACACGCGTCGAGATGCTTGCGCAGCCCGCGCTCCGCCCGCATCCGCAGCCCGCCACGGGCGTACGCGCCGAGCCGGTCGGCGTACCGCGCGCAGTCGCCACCGGCGGTCAGCGACTGGCTGACATGAGCCTGCAAATAGGCTTGCTTCAGCCCTTCCCGAGCGCGGTGCGCCAGCACCGCCGTGGCGTTGGCGGTCAGCCCGAGCAGCGGTGCGACCTGGCTCGGTGTCTCCTCCTCGACGGTGGTGTGCCACAGCACCGTCTGATAGCGCTCCGGCAGGCTGCGGAACGCCCGCATGGCCAGCGTCCGTTCGGCCTCCTGCATCGCCCGGACGTCGGCGCCGAGACCGACCCCGCTGCCCGGACCGCCACCGGCGTCCATCGACGTCCCGGCCGCGGAGACCGCGAACACCGCGAAATCCTCGACCAGTTGCTCCCGCTTCGCGGTCTTCGCCCAGGCGGCCGCCACCCGCCGGACCGTCGTCAGCAGATACGCCCGCACCGCGGTGTCCGGGCCCGCACCGCCCCGCACCGCCTGCAGCGTGCGGGCGAACACCTCGCCGGTCAGGTCCTCCGCGGTGTGCGCGTCCCGGCAGCAGCTGCGCGCGTAGCGGCGTACGGCCTCGGCGTGGCGGCGGTACAGCTTCTCGTACGCGCCGTCGTCACCGGCCCGCATGGCGGTGATCAGCGCGGCATCGGAGGGCGGGGCGCCCTCGGCGCACTCCGCGTCCACGGGCGGCTCGGGTGCGGCGGACCCCGCCTCGGTGCGGTCGCGCTGCGGCGGTACACCGGCGAGCGGCGGTGCCTCGGCGCAGTCGTGACGCGCCGTCGGCTCGACGGCCGGGGGAGCGGCCCCCAGCGGCCCCCGTCCCGGGATCCGCCCGCCCCGCTCGTCCGGATCCGTGGTGGTGTGGTCGCCACCGCGTCGTTCGTCCCGCCCGTCAAGAGTCATCGCCAAGGCCCCCGAACACGCCGTCACACCGGAACACCGCGCAAGCGTGCCACACGACACGCCCGGGCCGAGGAGTCCGTCCCCTCAACCACTCATCCGGGGCGCGCTGCCCGGAGAGGGCCCCTTCGACCGCCGTTCCGGGGCACAATGTGCGCGCCCCGGCCCCGGCCGACGCCGGCGTCCAGGCCGGGACACGCCGCCACGGCCGGAGCCCTCCGGGCCGTCAGCCCTGCGGCCGTGACCGCAGCCCCTCCAGCAGGATGTCCAGCAGCCGCGCGGACGCCGCCTGCTGATGCCCCGGATCGGGCAGCGTCGGCGCGCTCGTGGCGATCACCAGCAGAACGTCGCCGACCGTGACGTCCGGCCGCAGCGCCCCCGCCGACCTGGCGCGCTCCACGAGCCGCCCCACCACGTCCAGCAGTGCGGGCACGCCCCCGGACCGCTCCTCGGCGCCGTACGCGTCCGTGGCGGGCTCGCCGCCCGCCACGGGCAGCCGTTGCTGCGGCACCCGGGCGCCGGCGGCTGCACCGGCGGAATCGGCCGCACTCTCGGGCGCCGCCGCCGCCTCCGCCGCCCGCTCCGGACCGGCGCCGACGCGCAGGACGTTCGGCGGCAGCAGCCGCCCGGCGCCCGAGGCGACCGACGTCCGCAGGAAGCGGGAGAGTGCCGACCAGGGGTCCTCCTCCTGGCCCAGCGCGGTGCGTGCCTGCTCGGTCAGCCGGGAGGTCTCCTCCTCCGCTATCCGCCGCACCAGCACGTCCTTGCTGGGGAAGCGGCGGTAGACCGTCCCGACGCCGACCCGCGCCCGCCGCGCGACGTCCTCCATGGGCGCGCCGTATCCCAGCTCGCCGAAGACCTCGCGCGCGGCGCGCAGCACATGCTCCAGATTGCGCTGGGCGTCCACCCGCAGCGGTGCGCTGCGGGAGCCTCCTCCCGCGGGCCGCCCGGCAGGCCCGGTGCGGCCGTCGGCGTCGTTGCCGTGCGCCGTGGCGGCCCGGCCGCCGTTACCGGGCGCCGTGGTGACGGTGCCCGCCCAATGTGTGCCCTGAATATGCATCTGTGATCCCCCGGTCATGACGTCTCCCCCCGGAGACTCCCCGCCCTGACGGAAAGGGGCGCGCCGATGAGTGGGCCCGCCCCCATGAACTACCGAACATAGTTGAGCCCCGGTCAAGATTGAAGGGTCAGTTCCGGGCACACCGCACCCCGATCGGCCTACACCGGCACCACCTTCTCCGCGGCGTTCGCCCGCCGCACCGCCGCTGCCCGTCTGACCTGCGCGCCTCGTCCGCACACCGCGGAAGCCGACCCTCCGTCCGGGCCCACGCGACCGCCCACGCATTTCGTCGAGCCTGTGGACAAAGCGCGGCCGGGAAGGCGTCATGGAACAGTGCTGTGCCTTCCCGGGGGCACAGTGCCTCCTGGGGCTGCCGTGCCGCCGGCCGGCCGGACCCGGGGGCCTGCCGGGACCGGTCCACCGCGAGGAGAAGCTCTGTGAAGGCTGTGTCTTCGAACGATGTGGCGCGCATCCTGATCGTCGGCGGCGGCTACGTGGGCATGTACACCGCCCTGCGGCTGCAACGGAAACTCAAGCAGGAGCTGCGGCAGGGCTCTGTCCGGATCACCGTGGTCGACCCTGATCCGTACATGACATACCAGCCGTTCCTCCCCGAGGCCGCGGCCGGATCCCTCTCCCCCCGCCATGTCGTCGTGCCGCTGCGCCGCGTGCTGCCGCAGTGCCAGGTCGTCATCGGCGAGGTCACCGCCCTCGACCACGACGCGCGCACCGCCACCGTCGAGACCCTCGCCGCAGAGGCGGCGGGCGCCGCCGACACCGAGATCGCCTACGACGAGCTGATCCTCGCGCCCGGCTCCGTCTCCCGCACCCTCCCGGTCCCCGGACTCGCCGACCACGGCATCGGCTTCAAGACCGTCGAGGAGGCCATCGGCCTGCGCAACCACGTCCTCGAACAGCTCGACATCGCCTCCTCCACCCGCGACCCGGCGGTCCGCGACGCCGCGCTCACCTTCGTCTTCGTCGGCGGCGGCTACGCGGGCGTCGAGGCCCTCGCCGAGCTGGAGGACATGGCCCGCTATGCCGTCCGCTACTACCACAACGTCGAGGCCACCGACCTGAAGTGGATCCTCGTCGAGGCGACCGGAAAGATCCTTCCCGAAGTGGGCCCCGAGATGGGCCGCTACGCCGTACGCGAGCTGCGCGCCCGCAACATCGACGTCCGCCTCGACACCCGCCTCGACTCCTGCGAGGACCGGATCGCCGTCCTCAGCGACGGTTCCCGCTTCCCCACCCGCACCCTGGTGTGGACCGCGGGCGTCAAACCGCCCCCGATCCTCGCCGCGACCGGCCTGCCCCTCAACGGCCGCGGCCGCCTCAAGTGCACCGCAGCCCTCCAGGTGGACGGCGTCGCCCACGCCTGGGCCGCCGGTGACGCCGCCACCATCCCCGACCTCACGGCCCCCGAACCCGCCACCCCGGACGAACCGCCCGCCCTCTGCGCCCCCAACGCCCAGCACGCGCTACGCCAGGCCCGCACCCTCGCCGAGAACGTCGCCGCCGCCGTCCGCGGCGGCCCGCTCCTCGACTACCGGCACAAGTACACCGGATCCGTCGCCTCCCTCGGCCTCCACAAGGGCGTCGCCCACGTCTACGGCCGGAAGCTCAGGGGCTACCCGGCGTGGTTCATGCACCGCGCCTACCACCTCAGCCGCATCCCCACCTTCAACCGCAAGGCCCGGGTGCTCGCCGAATGGACCCTTTCCGGCCTGTTCAAACGCGAGATCGTCTCGCTCGGCTCGCTGGAGAACCCCCGCGCCGAATTCGAACTGGCCGCCGGAACGGGCCGCCACAACGAGGCCAGCTGACCGGCCGCCCCCGGGACGCGCCGCGCCCCACCGGTGCGGCCCAGCGCCACCGGGCCCGGCCGGGCGAAACGGAGTCCGGAACTCCACCCCGGTGCCCGGACGTCTGACGGATACCGCTCGGGTCGGCCACACTGGTCGTGTGACCATGGGTGGGCTCGTCTCTGCGAAGAGTAATAATCACGAGGAAATCGGACGTTTGCCGCATCACGTCAGAGGGCGCCACGCAGGGCCCCGGCCGACCGCCCGCCGGTCCCCCGGCGGGCACTTCCCCCGCGCCGACGGCCCGAGCCCGCGCGACGAAGCGAAGTAAGAGGTACCCCTCCGTGATCTTCACGCGCTGGAGCGCCAAGCTCCCCCAGCGGCGCACCGCCCGCCCCGGCCGGACCGCACGCCCGGCCGCCGCCACACCGAACGGCCAGCAGGCGCCCGCCGCCTGCCCCACCGCGGCCGAGCCCCCGGCAGGCGGCGCCGTCCCGGCCGCCCGCGCCGAGGCGTCCGGCCCCAACGCCCCCGACGGCGACACCCCGCCCGGCGCCCCCGAAGGCACCGCCCACCCCGGCGCCGCCACCCCGCCCACCGTCGACGCCCTCTCCGTCCACGACATCCTCGGCACCATCCCCGCCCTGGTCGCCGTCGTCTACGGCCCCGAGCACCGCCTCGCCTACGTCAACGCCGCCTACGCCACCGTCTTCGGCCCCCGCCCGGCCGGCCACACCGCCCGCGAGGCCCTGCCTGAGCTGGACGAACTCGGCCTGCTGCCCCTGATGGACCAGGTCCTGCGCAGCGGCCGCCCCCGTACGGTCAAGTCCCGCCGGGTCCGCGCCGGAGCCGGCCGCGCCCGCGACACCTACTACACCTTCACCTGCACCCCCATCGAGGTCGCCGCCAACGGCCCGGCCCCCGACCCGGAGGTCGCCTGCGTCGCCCCGCACAAGGGCGTCCTCGTCTTCGGCGCCGAGGTCACCGACCAGATCGAATCGGCCGAACGGCTGCGCGCCAGCGAGGCCCGCCAGCGCGCCGCCGCCGTCACCCTCCAGCGCTCCCTCCTCCCGCAGGAGCTGGAGCAGCCCGACGACCTCCGCGTCGCCGCCACCTACCGCCCCGGCGGCACCGACGCCGCGGTCGGCGGCGACTGGTACGACGTCATCACCCTCGGCGGCGGCCGCACCGCCCTCGTCATCGGCGACGTCATGGGCCGCGGGGTCCGCGCCGCCGCCGTCATGGGCCAGCTGCGCACCGCCGTCCGCGCCTACGCCCGCCTCGACCTGCCGCCCCACGAGGTCCTCCAGCTGCTCGACGGCCTCGCCGCCGAGATCGACGCCAGCCAGATCGCCACCTGCGTCTACGCCGTCCACGACCCGAACGAGGGCCGCCTGGTCTACGCCTCCGCCGGGCATCTGCCGATCCTCGTCCGCGACGCCGACGGCACCGTCCACCGCACCGCCGAACCGACCGGCCCACCCCTGGGCACCCTGGGCACCGGCGGCTGGCTGCACACCTCCGGCACCGTTCCGCTCGGCCCCGGCGCCGCCGCCGTCCTCTACACCGACGGCCTCGTCGAGCGCCGCGACAAGGACATCGACCACGGCGTCGAGGCGCTGGCCGCAGCCTTCGCCGGGGCGGACGACGCCCCCGCCGTCGTCTGCGACCGCCTGCTGCGCTCCATGGGCATCACCGACGCCCACGACGACGACGTCGCGATCCTCGTCGTCCAGCACCCCGAGCGCACCGGCCACGACGCCGAGCTGTTCCACAACGCCGTCCTGGAGCTGCACGGCGGCACGGAGGCGGCGCCGCGCGCCCGCGCCTTCGCCTCCGGGGTGCTCGCATCCTGGCGCTTCGCCCCCGAGCTGCACGACCTCGGCGTCCTCGCCGCCAGCGAGCTGGTCGCCAACTCCCTCCAGCACGGCACCCCGCCGATGCGCCTGCGGCTGCGCCGTACGGACCGCCGCCTGATCGTGGAGGTCACCGACGGCGACGACCACCTCCCGCGCCGCCGCACCGCCGAGCCTGCGGACGAGGCGGGCCGAGGCATCTCCATCGTCGCGACCATCGCCTCCAACTGGGGCTCCCGCCGCACCCCCGACAGCGGCAAGGCCGTGTGGTGCGAATTCGGCCTCCCGTCCCCGTGACCCCGGGGGCCGCGGGCCCGCACGTACGACGAACGGCCCGGCGTGCATCGCCGGGCCGTTCTCCGCACCACTCACCCCGTACGGGACCTCCCTACGGGCACGGGCCACCGCCCGCCGGAACCGCTCAGGCCACCGCCACAGCGGCCTCCGCCCCGTCCGCCGCGTTCTCCGCCGGACGGGCCGGAACGGCCGCCGCGCGGTGCGGATTGTCCTGCGCCGGGGTCAGCATCCGCCCCAGCCGCAGCGACAGCACGGTGATCCCCAGCGCGCACACCACCAGCATCCCGATGTACGCCGCCGACATCCCGTGGCCCACCATCAGCGCACCCACGGCCGGACCGATCGCCAGCGCCAACTGCTTGACCAGCGCGAACGCCGAGTTGTACTGGCCGATCAGCGACGCCGGGGCCAGATCGGCCACCAGCGGCGCCACCGTCGGCGACAGCAGCGACTCCCCGATGCCGAACAGCGCGTACGTCGAGATCAGCAGCGCTGTCGCCACCACCTGCGCGCCGTGCACCAGCCCGGACAGACCGGCCGCGATCCACGCCACCGTCCAGATCAGCCCGACCACCGCCATCACCCGGCTGCGGCGCCGCCGCTCCACGAGCTTCAGCACCACGAACTGCGCCGCCACGATCGCCGCCGTGTTGGCCGCCAGCGCGATACCCAGCGTGGCCGGCGCGATCCGGGTGACCTCGGTGGCGTACGCGGCCAGACCCGACTCGAACTGCCCGTAGCAGGCGAAGAAGACCACGAACCCCAGCACGCACAGCCACACCATCCGCCGGTCGGACAGCAGCGCACGCCAGGCACCCTGCGGCCGCTCACCGGTCGGCACCGCGTCCTCGACCTTCGGCGCCCGCGGCAGCCGTACGGTCGCCACCGCCGCGCCGAGCATCAGGAACATCGCCGCCTCGATGGCGAAGAGCCGCACGAAGCTCGACGCATGCGTCTCGTCCACGAGCAGCCCGCCGACGAGCCCGCCGATGCCGAGCCCGAGGTTGTTCAGGAAGAACTGCGTGGCGAACGCCCGCGAGCGGGTGACCGTCGTCGAGCACCACACGATCATCGTGGCCAGCGCCGGCTGGATCACCGCGATACCGGCACCGAGCGCCACCGCCGACGCGATGACCTGCGCCTCGCTGCTGGACAGCCCGAGCCCCAGCGCACCGAGCGCCGCCGAGACCGTACCGACGACGGCCACCGGAAGGGGCCCGCGCCGGTCGATGGCCCGACCGGTCAGTGGCAGCACGGCCAGCGCCGAGACCGCCAGCATCGCCAGCACCACACCGGCAGTACTCGCGCCCAGGTCCCGCACCTTCGCCACATAGACGTAGAGATACGGAACCGTGAAGCCGTTGCCGAACGCGCTCAGCGCGTTCCCCAGCTGGATCCGGCGCAGCGCGGCGCCCATCGCGGTGGTCACACTCACCTACCTAGGTCAGGTCGGAAGACGGTCAGGAAGTACGGGACGAACTGCGGAGGAAGCCCGGCGGACCGGCGCGCGGACATACGAAAAGCCCCCGCCTCTCCAGGGGACCGGACGATCACACCCTGAAGACTTCAACACTAAAGTTCGAAGTTAAACAGTACATGGCGAAGGACTTCAACGCCAATGAGTTCCATGCCATACTGCGGCGCATGCCTGAGACCTCAGATACGGCCGGTGGCACCGAGCCGAGCCTTGAGGAACAGATCGCGGCCTATCAGCGAGAGTTCCAAGACCTCGACCCCCAGGTGGAACAGGTCGTCTCCGCACTCCAGCGGCTCAACCGGCGGATGAACGTCGCCTACGGACGCCAGACCGCCACCCTCGGTATGAGCAACGCCGAATGGGAGGTCCTCAAGGCCCTCGTCGTCTCGGGCGCTCCGTACCGCCTCGGCCCCGGCGAACTCGCCAAGCGCCTCGGCCTCACCCCCGCCGCGATGACCCACCGCATCGACCGCATGGTTGATGAAGGGCTGGTCAACCGAGAGCGGGACGAGAACAACCGGGTCCGGGTGATCGTCGAGCTGACCCACGAGGGCCGCGAGAAGTGGCTGGAGGCCATGCGCATGGCCTCCGTCTTCGAGGAGGACCTACTCCAGGACCTCGACAGCGAGGAGCGCCGCACTCTCGGCGCGGTCCTCACCCGCCTCCTGCGCCGCGTCGAGGAGACCCAGCCCGACGCCGAAGGCCGCCTCAGCGACCTCGACTGACCCGAGTTGACACGGCCCTGGCCGATACGTAGTGTTCTCCGAGTTGCCCCACAGCCGGAACGGTTCTGTGGCAGCCATCCGCCGCATCGCGGCACACCACTACCGCACGACTCCTCACCGGGAAGAATTTCGGCATGCCTGAAATTCACACCGCGACGTGATTATGCGTCACCGAGGAAAACCGCTAAAGTAGTGACCACGCCAAGGCGCCGCAAACGA
>NZ_JBHYGX010000072.1:0-8640 GCF_042739975.1 Streptomyces sp. NPDC059080 | reverse complement strand
GGCCCGGGGGGGCGGCGGGGGGGGGGGGGGGCGGGGGGGGGGGGGGGGGGGGGGGGGGGGCCGCGCGCCCGGGGCGGCTATCGGTTCTCCGTCTCCTCCAGCTTCTGCTGAAGGCGGTTCATGCTGCCGAGCCAGCGATCCGGTTCGGTGGCGCGTGCGGTGTAGTACCCGGCGACCTCCGGGTGCGGCAGGACCAGGAAGCGGTCCTCCGCCATCGCGTCGAAGAGGGCGTCGGCGACGGTCGCGGGCTCGACGGCGGTGGGGGTGAGGACCAGCTCCCCGGCGGCGCCGGTCGCGGCGAGCATGTCGGTGCGTACGCCCTGCGGGCAGATGGCGTGCACCGCGACGCCGCGGTGACGGTAGGTCAGCGAGAGCCATTCGGCGAAGGCGTACGCGCCGTGCTTGGTGACGCTGTAAGGGGCCGCCTCGATCATGGTGAGGAGTCCGGCGGCGGAGACGGTGGAGACGAAGCGGCCCGCGCCGCGCGCCAGCCAGCCGGGCAGCAGCTCGCGGGCGGCGCGGACGTGCGCCATGACGTTGACGTCCCAGGCCAGTGCCCAGTCCTCCTCGGGGGCGCCGGGGCCCCCGCCGGTGCCGACGCCCGCGTTGGCGCAGAAGATGTCGATGTCGCCGCCGAGCGCCTCACGGGCGGCCGGGACAACCGCGGAGGCGTCCCCGGGGACGGCGAGCCCCCCGATCTCCCCGGCGGTCTTCTCCGCCTTGGCCGCGTCGAGGTCGTTGACGACCACCCGGGCGCCCTCGGCGGCGAAGCGGCGGGCCAGTGCGGCACCGATCCCCCCGCCCGCCCCGGTCACGACAACGGCCTTGTCCCGTACGGCTTCCACGCTGGCTCTCCTCGGTCGGGTCGCTCGGCTCTCCCCCAGGAGGCAGACTAACCAGTCGGTATGTCGCAGTGGAAGAGCCGGATGCGCCACCGTCCGGCGCGTTCCCCGCCGGTCGCGGGCGGGTTACGGTGCGCCCGGTACGGACCTGTCCGCTCACCGTTCCCGGAGGGCCGCACATGACCCTGTCCCGACGTCTGCTGCTCGGCCGTCTCGCCGCGACCGGGGCCGCCGGTGCGGCGCTCGCCGCCGCGCCCACCACCGCCTCCGCCGCGCCGCCGGGCGAGCCCGGTCGCCGCCCGGTACGCACCGGCTTCGACCGGCTCGCCGCCGACGGCTACCGCCTCCTCGACGGCCACTCGGTCGGCATCGTCACCAACCCCACCGGCGTCACCCCGGACCTGCGCCACCTCGTCGATGTGCTGCACGCCGACGAACGGGTGCGGCTGCGCGCGGTGTTCGGCCCCGAGCACGGCTTCCGCGGCACCGCGCAGGCGGGCGGTTCCGAGGGGCGGTACGACGATCCGGCGACCGGGCTGCCGGTGTACGACACGTACGGCAAGAGTGGCCGGGAGCTGGCGGAGATCTTCACCGCGTCCGGGGTGGACACCGTGGTCTTCGACATCCAGGACGTCGGCGCGCGCTTCTACACGTACATCTGGACGCTCTACGACTGCATGGTGGCCGCCGCGCTGGCGGGCAAGCGGTTCGTGGTGCTGGACCGGCCCAACCCGGTGACCGGGCGGGATGCGGCGGGGCCGGTGCTGGATCCGGCGTACGCGTCGTTCGTCGGCCGTAAGCCGATCGCGCAGGCGCACGGGATGACGGTGACGGAGCTGGCGTGGCTGTTCAACGGCGAGTTCGTGGCGGCGGACGCGGGGCGGCCGGTGCGGCTGGAGACGGTGGCGATGTCCGGGTGGCGGCGCGGCGACTTCTTCGACGCGACCGGGCTGCCGTGGGTGCCGCCCAGCCCGAACATGCCGACCCCGGACACCGCGCTGGTCTACGCCGGGACCTGCCTGTTCGAGGGCACCAACCTCTCCGAGGGACGCGGCACCACCCGGCCGTTCGAGCTGCTGGGCGCGGAGGGCATCGACCGGCGCTGGGCCGCGGCGGCCGGCGAACTCACCCTGCCCGGTGTGCGCTTCCGGGAGGCGTACTTCGCGCCCGCGTTCTCGAAGTTCGAGGGGAAGACGGTCGGCGGGGTGCAGCTGCACGTGACGGACCGGGCGGCGTTCGACCCGGTGCGCACCGGTATCGCGCTGCTGGTGACGGCCAGGCAGGTGTGGGACGGCTTCGCCTGGCGGCCGGATCTCGGCATCGACCGGCTGACCGGTTCCGCGACCGTCCGCACGATGATCGACAAGGGCGCCGGGACGGACGACGTCGTCGCCGCCTGGCAGCACGACCTGGCCCGCTTCCGGGCCGTACGCCGCCGCTACCTGCGCTATCCGTAGCAGCGCACCCGAAGGACACTCCCCGGCATCCCACGGTCCGGGACACGCCGTCCCATCTGTTGACTGCACGTTGCGCCACTCTGCACGGCGGACGCCGGCCCGGGGCGCGGGCCCCGGACCGGCGTCCGCCATCGGTGCGTCCGCGGGTCAGCGGTGCGCGGGGAACTCCACCACCTGCTGGTAGGTGGGGCGGTTCTGCCAGCTGATCGCGGTGTGGGTGAGGCCGCCCACGGCGCGGTGGATGATCGCGTCGGAGCACCACTGGTCACCGGCCTTGCAGCTGTCGTCGCCGGGGTAGACCTGCTCGGCCGTCTTCCCGGCCGCCTCGCGCAGCGTGTCGAGGAGGGTGCCGCGGCAGGCGGACAGGGCGCCCTTGCCGCAGAACGGCCGGGCCAGCGGCGCCTGCACCTTCTCCCCCAGGACCGAGCGCAGGTCCTTGTCGACATAGCTCCACCAGCCGTACTGGAACGCCGATCCGGCGTGCGCCCCGGTCGGGCCGTGGCCCGCCGACGGCGACTCGTCGATCGCGAGGTTGGCGTTGAGCGCCTGGTAGAGGTCGCCGCCCAGCTCCGGGGCGAAGGCGCCCTTGACCAGCAGCGGCCACCAGGCGTCCATCAGCCGGACCGCGTCGGGGTGGGTGTAGGTGTGCGATCCGGCGGCGGTCTCCCGGCGCTGGGAGCCGTCCCGGCGCCACGAATCGAGCTGCTGCACCGCCTTCTTGAGCTGCGGATCGGTGACCGGCTCGCTCTGCAGCACCCGCAGCAGCTCCGGCAGCACGTCCTCACCGCGCAGATCGGTGACGGCGGCCTCGGACATCGCCCGGGTCAGCGAGGCGCGGGTGACGCCGCCCTCGGCGGTGAGGGCCGCGACCCGGTCGTCGAGGAGGTCGGCGCGGTGCACCGGGCCGTTGCCGAAGCCCGCCGAGTCGTAGTCGGCGGCCTGCTTGTTGTTCCAGGAGACGTAGTAGTCCTGGTTCACCGACTGCGGATGCTGGGCGGGCGGGGTGTAGTCGGTGAGGTTGTTCTCCGGCTGAAAGCCGCGCCACTCGTACTCCGGTGCCGCCTTGATGGGCAGCGCCGGGTCGACCTTCGGGTTGCGGACGGGGTTGAGGCCGCTGTTGTAGTACGCGATGTCGCGGGAGTCGGCGTAGAACCAGTTGAAGGCGTAGCCGATGTGCTGGGCGGCCTGCTGGAACGTCGCCGCGTCGCGCACGTACGAGGGGTCGTTGAACATCTGGAAGCCGATGATGGAGTCGGCCTCGTGGCGGTAGGTGGAGCGCAGCGCCGTGTAGGCGACGGGCTTGCCGCCGATGGTGGCGCGGTGGGTGACGGTGCCGTACTTGGTGCGGAAGATCTGCATCCGGTACGAGCCGGCGGCCGTCGGATCGGCGATGGTCGGCTTCCAGGAGTTGGTGCGCTCCAGCTTCTCCATCGGGACACACTCGCCGTGGTAGCGGTAGGCGACCGAGTCCTTGGTGGCCGGGGAGCCGTCCGTGTTGCACAGGTCGACGGCGTAGGTGTCGGTGATGTCCTGGCCGGCGGAGGTGGCGCTCCAGGCGTAGTCCTGGCCGCGGCCCAGCTGGACGTACATGCCGACACCGGCGAAGGAGGCGCCGCGGGCGCTGATGCCCGGGCCCTGGATCTCCTGGAGCATCAGCAGCTGCGGGGCGAAGTAGCCGGCCTGCGGCCCGAAAACGGCGACGGGGTGACCGCTCGCGGTGCGCTTGCCGGAGACCAGCAGGGCGTTGGACATCCCGCGGTGCTGGGTCGGGTCGAAGGCACCCTTGGGCAGCACGCCGTCCTTGAACAGCCCTTCCAGCTTGCGGTACTTGGCGGGTGCCCGGACCGGCTCCTGTGCGGGCTTCTTGGCGCCCGCCGCGCCGGTGCGGTCGAAGACCAGCTGCTCAGGGGTGACCGATCCGGCGTCGGGCAGCGCGGTGCCCTCGGCCTTGGCGGGCTTGACCGCGTACGGGAAGCTCTGGCCGTCGTGGAGGGTCTTGGTGGCCTCGGGGTCGTTGCGCTCGCGGAAGGACTCCCAGAGCGCGGTGCCCTTCTCGACGCCGTACTTCTGCTGTGCGGAGAGCAGTGCGAGGGCGGACGGGACCTCGCCGCCACCGCCGTTGCCGAAGAGCCCGCCGACGACGGAGGCAAGGGCGATCAGGTCGGTGAGCTTGAAGGGCTGGATCTCCCCGGCGTTGGTGATCGCGTCGACATGGCCGGTGAGCACGTACTCACCGGGGAAGTAGCGGCCGTTCTTGGACTTTTCGCGGTAGGTGTTGATGCCGTCGACATACGCCTGGGCGTCCGCCATGGCCTGCTTGCCGCGTGGGCCGTTGGTGTCCCGGATCCGGTCGACCTGCGCCTGGAGGTCGGCCTCGGTGTACGGCGCCTGGGGCCAGAACTCCTGCTCCAGGCCCTGGTTGGCGAGGGCGCCGCCGGCGAACGAGGTCAGCTCACCGCGTCCGATGTGCCGGAAGAGGTCCATCAGCCACAGGCGGTCCTGCCCGGCGGCGTATCCGGCGCCGAACTCGGTGCCGTAGCGGGTGGTGCCCTTGATGTGCGGGATGCCGGTCTTCTTGTCCCGGGTGATGGTGACGTCGTCGCGCGGCGCGGTGACCTTGTCGACCTGGTCCTTGGGCACGCCGAAGGAGGAGTCGTTGAAGAAGTCGGTCAGGGTGTCGTCGGTGAGCGACCGGTAACCGCTCGCCAGGGCGCCGTACGGGGCGAGTTGGTCGTCGGAGTGCGCGGGGTGGGTGCCGAACACCTTGCTCGCCAGGATGTCGGCGAGGGTCGCGTTGCCCGTCGCGCCCGGCGGCAGGATGTCGGCGCACTGGCCCTGGCAGTAGTCGGAGTCATCGGGGCCGTCGGCCGCGGCCGCGGTGGGAGGCGGTGCCAAGAGCGTGGCACCCAAGGCGAACAGGGCTGCCGCGGCGGCGGTCCTGAGCCTTCCGGTACGTCGTCGCATTCCTGCTCCTCGGGAGGCGGGTGGGGCCGGACGTTACCGCTGGTTACCTCTCCTCGGGAAGATGAGCAACAGTCACCTTTTCGCATCCCTCACCGGACACCCCCGACGACCTCAGCCCCTTCCGCCCCGCACCGGGGATCCGCAAGAAAATTCGATGGATCCGGGCGGCCTTCCCCTGCGTCCCTTCCGTGTCCAGTCGGGTCCTCCCCACGGAGGTGGGATGAAAATGGCCGGTTTCAGAGCTTTCGCCGCGCAGGTCCGCGATCCGCGGCTCCTCGCCACACGGCGCCGCACCGCCCTGCGCAAATGCCTGGAGCGCTTCGCCCCTTACGGGCACCGCGCGACCTGGCACCACCTGTGCACCCGGGCCGGTATCACCCCGCAGGACCGTGATCCCGACCCGGCTCGCCTGCTGGCCGCCCTCGCCGAACTGGAGGAGGCGCGCGCCCTGTGGCTCGCGTACGAGGCGGAGTGCGTCGCGCGGCGCCGCCGGGAGAAGCGGGACGGCATCCGGCAGCCCGGTGCGCTCGACGCCTGGCACCGGCGCACCTGGGGCGGCTGCGAGATCGTGCCGTGCGCGGCACCGCACCGGCATCCCGCGGCGCCGCTCGCGGCGGTCCTGCACACCGTCATCACGGCGATGGAGGCCGGACGGCCCCGGCGCGACTGCCCGGTGTGCGGCTCCCCCCGCTTCCGTCCGCTCGCCGACGCGGACCGCCGGGCCGCCGGACCGGTCTGCGCGGGCTGCGGCGTGATCACCCCGGCCGCCCTGCTGACCCGCGGCACCTTGGCGGCGGCCCGGCGCGACGCGTCCGGCACGGCACACGCCGCCGAGGCGGGAACGGTGACCTCGGCGCCCGGCGTGCACTTCGGGGCGTCCATGGCGGCCTGAACGGCCGTTGCGTCCTGCGGAGTTCGGCCCTTCGCAGCGGGCCCGGACGGCTCCCCCGCCGCTGACAACGCCGAACTGATCGCCGCGGCAGTAGGGTTGGCGGCGGTCGCCCTCGGGCGCGGCGCGGGTCTCCGCCCCGGCCGCCCGGGAGCCGATATCCGACGGCGGCGCACCCGGCGACTCCCCGGGCGCCGCCTCCGGCGGGTGAAGCGGGGCGGAACCCCGTCCCGCACCGCCCGGAAGCCGACAGAACCGCTCACGGACGCTTTCACCGCCGTCCGCCGACGCCGCACGGCACTCGGGCCCGCGGCACCGCCGAGAAGGGGAACCTCCATGGCCGAGCTGCACGATCTGACCGCCCTCGAACAGGCCCGCGCCATCAGCGCGGGCGACCTCTCCCCCGTCGAGCTGACCGAGCACTATCTCGCCCGTATCGAACGGCTCGACGACACCGTCGGGGCGTTTCTCACCCGCACCCCGGAGATCGCCCGCGAGCAGGCCGCGGCGGCGGAGCGGACCGCCACCGCCGCCCGCCGCGAGGGCCGCCCGCTGCCACCACTGCACGGCGTCCCGGTGCCGGTGAAGGACCTCAGCCAGGTCGCCGGGGTGCGTTTCACGATGGGCTCGCTCGCCCTGGACGACCACACAGCCCCCGTCGACGACCATGTCGTCACCCGGCTCCGCGCCGCCGGGACCGTCCTGCTCGGCAAGACCAACACCCCCGAATTCGGCCTGCCCTGCTACACGGAGAACAAGCTGGGGCCGCCCGCCCGCACCCCGTGGGACCTCGACCGGTCGGCGGGCGGATCCAGCGGCGGGGCGGGCGCCGCCGTCGCCGCGGGCCTGGCGCCGCTCGCCCATGCCTCGGACGGCGGCGGTTCGATCCGTATCCCCGCCGCGGCGTGCGGCCTGGTCGGCCTCAAGCCCAGCCGCGGCCGGGTCAGTTCCGGCCCGGTACTCCACGACGTCACGGGCCTGAGCACCTCCGGCCCCCTGGCCCGCACGGTCGCCGACGCCGCGGCGCTCCTTGACGTGCTGGCCGGGCCGATGCCGGGGGACGCGTTCACCGCGCCCGCACTGCCGCCCGGCGCAACGTTCTCCGCGCAGGTGGGGCGCGCCCCCGGGCGGCTGCGGATCGGCGTCCTGGCCGGGGCGCCGGTGCCGGGCGCCGAGGTGCACGAGGAGTGCCGACGGGCGGTGGCCGACACCGCGGCGCTGCTGAGCGGCCTCGGCCACCACGTCGAGGAGGTGTCCCTGCCCGCCGACGCCTCCCTCCTGGAGGACTTCACCCGCGTCTGGTCGGTGATCGCCGCGAACCGCCCCGTGCCGCCCGGCCGCGAGGAGCTGCTGATGCCGCTCACCCGCCATCTCCGCGAGCGCGGCGCCACGGTGTCCGGCCCGGAGTTCGCCCGCTCCCTCTACGCCCTGCACCACCTCGGCCAGACCGTCGCCGACACGCTGATGCCGTCCGGCGGCTACGACCTCCTCCTCTCCCCGACGGTCGCCGCACCGCCGCCGAAGGTCGGGGAACTGCGCAACGACGCCGACCCACAGGCGGAGTTCGCCGCCATCGGTGCGTACTCCCCCTTCAGCGCCCTCTACAACGCCACCGGCCAACCGGCGGTCAGCCTCCCGCTGCACCAGACCCCCGAGGGTCTGCCGGTCGGCGTGATGCTCGCGGGGCGGTATGGGGAGGAGGCGGGGTTGATATCGGTGTCGGCTCAGCTGGAGATCGCTCGGCCTTGGGCGGGAAGGAGGCCGGAGGTGTGGTAGTCCGGGTACGGGTTTTCCTTCACTTGGCCGGAGTGCGGCGAAGCCTGGGAGACAGCGAGGCCCGGGAGTTGCCTCACCGCACCTCTCCCGGTGCCTCGTCCGCACGGCCACCCGCGGCGTCCCCGGAGGGCGCCCCGGGCTCGGCCATCCCCCGGTCCACCCGCAGCCGGCGTGCCCCCGGCCCCTGTTGGCCGAGGTTGTCGTACGGGTTGGAGAGGGCGCAGCGTTCGAGGGAAAGGCAGCCGCAGCCGATGCAGTCGGTCAAGTGGTCGCGCAGGTCCACGAGTTGGCCGATGCGTTCGTCGAGTTCGGCGCGCCATGCCTCGGAGAGGCGGGCCCAGTCGTCGCGGGTGGGGGTGCGTTCGTCGGGGAGTTCGGCGAGGGCGTCGCGGATCACGGCGAGGGGGATGCCGACCCGCTGGGCGGCGCGTACGAAGACGACGCGGCGCAGGGTGTCGCGGGTGTAGCGGCGCTGGTTCCCGGGCGTGCGGGTGCTGCTGATCAGGCCCTTGGTCTCGTAGAAGTGCAGTGCGGAGACGGCGGCGCCGCTGCGTGCGGAGAGCTGGCCGACGGTGAGTTCATGGACCTTGAAGGGAAGCTGAGGCACGGGCCCAGACTAGCTTGATCTTTAACCTCAGGGCCCGAACGAGTCCTCGTACTTGATCACTCGGACTGGTAACTGCCGTGCGTGCGGGCGGCCTTCGGCTGAGCA
>NZ_JBHYGX010000071.1:2843-10416 GCF_042739975.1 Streptomyces sp. NPDC059080 | reverse complement strand
TCCCGCAACTCGGCGGCCTGTTCCACAGAGAGCTCCACGCCAAGAGACCCTGCCACACAAGATCACGTAACGCTGACGGAATCACGAGACACTAGGCGGCGCCCGCTCCGCAGGTACACATCATGAGGTTGGTTCCCGGCACCGGCTCCAGTTGGTGGAGCCCGTCAGCGTAGACAGGGCACGCTCCCTCTTCCGTCGCCATTTCTTGACCTCTCTCTTTTGTTGCTGATGGAAACCCGCCCCGGGAAACCGAAACGTCAAGAAACACGGGACGGGGGTTTTGGTGGGGCACTGCACAGGCGACAGGGAGTTTTACCCATCTGCGCCGCCTTCTGGAGTGACCAAACATAGAAGCGCATCGTGTGGTATTTCCCCAGCGCGGCGCAGTTCGCAGAGCGGTGGTACCGCTACCACCCGGGATGACGTAGACCGATGTCGTGATTGCCTGCCCGCTCATGAGTCTCCCCGAGGCCGGTTGGTGTGGCCCTCGTTGACCCGGGCCCACATTCGGGTTAGCAGGTCGAGCCGTCTTGCATCTTGCTTACGCTCTTCGGCATCCACCTTCCGTGTTCTACTGTCTCGATTCCCGTTGGCATGGGGTTTGTGGACGCGAGGCTTACCCACGCCGTCACCCCCCCAGGATTTGCATGTCATGACCCCAGGCAATCAGCGCAGTTGACCGCGCGTACCCACCCATGAATTTCGTCCTTTTCTCCAGCGCCGCACTTCGGCCGCAGATCGCCGGACGCAGTGACAAGTTCATGCACGAGCAGATCTTCCGCACCGACGGTTCCGGCGCGGGGCGCCGTCTCCTTGGCAGGCTGGGAGTGCACGGATACCTCCATGGGTCGGTCATCCGCCGAAGGGTGGAGTCCCCTGCCCGGATTCGAACCGGGCTGCAAGGAGCTGGTCCCGCCCCCGAGCCGGGAAAGCCGATAGCGGGCGGCGTGCGTCCGGCCGGGGGCGGAGTCTGGGGGTTAGTCAGGGCAGGGCCAGGTGTGGCGGGCGAAGAGCGGGCAGCCGCCATGAGGACAGTCGGGGTGGACAACGAGATCAGCCAGCGGCCCTAGCCACCTGATCCACACGCCTGCGCCGTAGAGGTCCCTGACCACGACGTAGTGGGGGCCGGTGTGCCCGAGATCGAGGCAGCACCACCCCGTGCTGATGTAGTCGTCGGCCTTGGGTCCGGCATCGACCGCAAGGGCGGCGGCAGCCAGCGCCGGGGTGAGGTCGTAGTCCCCTCGGCGGCATGCCAGGTCGTCCTCCAGCACGGTCGGCGAGGGCGAGCGCAGGTCGGGAACTCTGGTGAGATGCCGCATCGGTCGCCTTTCGCTCGGGGGTACGGGTGCCGCTCCGGCTCCACCAGCCCCGCCGGGGGGAGGTACGGGACGTGGGGCCGGAGCGGCGGTCTAGGGGGCCATCAGCGCGCGCAGGGTCGGATACCGCACGGAGCGGCAACGGGTGCAGCGCTGGGAGTCGTCCGCCTGGGGACGCCAGTCGCACCGGTGGGAATCCACGGCGAGTTCCGCCGGACCCTCCACCGGAATGCCGGCATTCCCATGAGTGACCGCGTCCGCACCTTCCGTCACATCAGGCTCGGGGGCCGTCCTGTGGTTGCATACGGCGGCGTGTGCGGCGGCCTTCGCCTTCCACCATCGCCCCGCCGCCAACCCACCCTGCGCGGCGTCCCGTTCCCCGCGCTCGTACAGTGCGCGCCAGGTAGTGCAGCCTTCAGCCATGGCCCCATCCTCGGCGTGCGTCCGCTAGGCGGTCGTAGACGTTGAGTGCGGCGGCCATCTGCTGGGCAGCGGCGGCGGGGAATGGCCCCTCGATGACGACGCGGGCCGCACCAAGGTCCCGGCCCGTGCCCCAGACAGCGACGTCGTAGCCGTAGCCGAGAAGCGACGCGCGCAGCATCCGCGCCGACGCCACGCCGGTGCATTCCAGCTCGGACGCCGGCAGGGTCGCCGTCGTGGTGGCGTGGCGGTACCGGTCTCTCGACAGCGCGTCGGCGATTCGCCGCACTACCGACGGCTCAGCGGCGCCGAGCGGGATGCCTGGGTAGATCGGGGTCACGCCGTCATCCGCCAGGAGCTGGCGTTCGCCGATGCCGTCGATGCGAAGGCGCGCTTCGTCGGCGGCGTGCATGAGCCTCAGCGTTGCCGAGTCGTAGGTGGTGCGAGGGGTCACGTCGCCTCCTCCCGTCCGGGCGCGCGGCGGTGGTCGGGGTGCTCCCGCAGGTAGATGCGGGCGTCTGCGGCGGCGGACTGGTCGCGCTTCGTAGCCGCTTCGTCCAGCAGCTCGCCCGCGGCGACGCACGCCGGGCACTCCGAGTGGATTGCCAGGCCACCCGAGCCGAACGGGTCGTCAGACCAGACCGAGGTCCCACTCACTTGAGGGGCCTCCCGTCGTGAGCCTCACGGTTCGCGCGCCTGGCGTTGTTCGTCTCGTTCAGCTTGTCCCGGAGGTTCTTGGTGCTTCCGGCCGTGTCCTTCTTCTCCGTCTCCTTGCTCATCGGCGGGCCGCCCGGAGTACGCGGGCGAGCTTGCGGACAGCAGCGAGGTTTCCGTCCCCGAGGGAGAAGCGGCAGACCTCCCCGCCAGCGGTCTCGGCCATGTGCCAGGCGATGCCCTCGGCGTCGATCCCAGCCACCCTGAGCGCAGCGCGCAGTTCCTCGGCCGCTCCGTCCATGGCCTCGGTGACGCTGCGGATGCCGCGCAGCCTCGGCCCCGTCTCGCCGCAGGTGTCAGGCTTACTCATCCGGCCCCTTCCTCAAGTACCTTGACCGGGTCACGCACAAGTCAACGACCAGGGACCAAGATCAGTTGACACAGAAGTGACACACCCGCCTTGCAGGTCACGGCACTTGGCCTGTTGCCCTACTCGGGCGCGTGGAACATTGACCCCATGAGCAAACCGACACCTGCCCCCGGCCAGAACATCGCAGTGTTGCGGAAAACCCTCGGGTGGGGGCAAGAGCACCTAGCCCGCCGTATGGACATCTCGGCGTCGCTTCTCAGGAAGATCGAGAAGGGAACCCGGACAGCCACCCCGCCCGTGGTCGCACAGGCGGCGCGCGCCATGAACGTCACGACGGCCCGTATCTACGGAGACCTCTTCAGCGACCCGAGCGAACAGCGGGGTCTGCTTGATGAATTGAAAGGGACCGTGCGTCGGTACACGCTCCCCCGGGAAGACGTGCCGCCCCTGGATGTACTAGCGGAGGATTTGCGGCAAGCTGCCCAACTCCGCGCCGACACACGGTATTTGGAGTTGCTGCGAAGGCTGCCGAAGCTCCTTGGCCAGACGACCGCCGTCGCCCTGGAGGCAGGCGGAGACACGACGGCGTGGGCGCAGCTCGCCGACCTATACGGGTGCGCGTACGCCGTCACGCACCGCCTCGGGCAGGCTGATCTTTCCGACATGATCGTGAGCCGCCAGCAGTGGGCCGCCCGGCAGACGTGGGCCCCGGAAGCGGAAGCGGGGGCCGCATGGAATGAGGCCGGGACCTACCAGTCGGCGGGCGAGTACGGCGACGGCTTGGCGATCGTTGACCGTGCGATCGTCCACTACGAGCGAAGCACCAAGGCGAATACCCCGGATGCGGCAATAACCCTGGGCTCTCTCCATCTGCGGGGCGTCGTACTTGCAAGTCGAGCGAAGGACAGCAACGCGTGGGCGGCTCACAACGAGCGCGCACAGGTTTTCGCATCGCGCTTCCCTCGCGACGTGCTGCGGCACAACCTCACCTTTGGCCCCGGCAACCAGGCCCTTTACGAGTTGGCCGCGCACGTCGAGCTTGGCCGCCCCGAAGTGGCATCGGAGATGGCGGAACCGCTCATGCGGACGCCTCCCGCCGGTCTCGGGGCGAGCCGCGTCGGTCGCTTGTGCATCGACACAGCACGCGCCCGGCTTGACATCAACGACATGCGCGGGGCGGAAGAGGCGTTGGCGCGGGCACATGAGATTGCACCGCAGATGGCAGAGGTTCACCCCATGGCACGCGAGGTGCTGCGGGTCCTGTTCATCCTTCATCAGCGATCACGGCCGGATTTGGTGCGCCTTGCCAAGCGGTCGGGGCTCACGCCGGAACCGTGAGAGTCCGATGGGAACCAGCCTCATCCGGAGCCCCGCCACTCCTTCCCCTGTGAAGTGGCGGGGTTCTACTGTCTTCGCCTCATCTTCACCGTTGGCCTGCTGCGCTTGATGCCGTCGGGTCGAACTTTGGGAAGGACTGCCGGAACGGATGGGTAAGCCGACTCTCATGCCCCTTCAGTCGGCTCGGCCGGCGGAAGTTCGGCAACGAACGTGCCCCGACCGTGAACCGTCTCGATGAGCCCACGCTCACGCAGCACTCCTGTTGCACGGCGCATCGTGACGTACGAAACGCCGTACTCCGCGGCGAGATCCCGTTCGGACGGCAGGCGCACTCCGGGCTTGAGGTCACCCGCGGCGATTCGCGCCGCCACGTGGTCAGCCACGGCGACATACAGCACCTGGGACGGCTGTGGGGCGAACTCGGGTACGCGCATGAACCCAAGCTAGAGGACCCGAAAACTCCCAAAAGCTCCGTAGAGCTATACATAGCTCTACGGAGCTATGTACGATCGCGGACACCAAAAACCCCCGCGACCTGGCCGGGTCCGGGGGCATGGCCGAACAGCTATCTAGGAGCTGACAGCATGCGCGACCTTACCGCGCACCTTCTCGGACGTCTCGTCCTGGCGCTCATCCCCGGACCGAACCCCCGTTCCACCCTGCTTCGCTGGGTGGAGCGACTGCTCCCCGCCTCAGGACGACACCGCGCGCCGGCGCCGGCAGAAGAGCCACAGCCCGAACACCGACGCAGGCCCCTGCCGCCCCACAAAAGCCCCTACGCCCGGGAAGCCTCCGAAGCCCGCCCCTTCCTGGACACCATCCACCCCGTGCGCCCCTACCTCACCGCCTCACCCCGTAAGCGGCCCGTCAGCCCCGAAGAGCAGGCCGGGGCGTACAGGCTCTGGGTACTCGACATGGCGCTACGCGGCATCGACGTAGGCCCCAGCAAGATTCACGGCGTACACGTCAGCCCGCATAGCCGCACTCTGCGTGTGGCGGTGGGAGCATGATCGCCATCTGCTGCCGCTGCGTACGCGAGACGACAGCCCCCGTAGCGGTTCGGTACATCGACCGGACCAGCGGACCCGGCGTGACGTTGCACGCCTGCCCCGACTGTGCGCCCCACCTCATCCCCGGCCCGCTCCTCTGGGAGATCGCCCCGTCGCAGCGTGGCTGACTCGCCGCCGGCTCCCCCGCCCCGTCCGCGAACACTCCGGGCGGGGCGCAGTCGTACCTCCGCCCGGACCGCGCCCAAACGCGGAGCCGCCCGCCGCGTCGCGTGACGCAGCGGGCGGCTCTACGTGTCTACGGAGCGAGGACAATTGCCCCCTAGGCGGATAGTTTGCAAGCTCAGCAACTCGCCGCCTACCGCGGTTGAATGATCACGAACGCGGGGCCACCTTGCTCAGCCCGTTGATGATGCGGTCCATCGCGTCGCCGCCCGTGGGGTCGGTGAGGTTGGCGAGCATCTTGAGGGTGAAGCGCATCAGCAGCGGATGGGTCAGCCCGCGCTGGGTGGCGATCTGCATGACCTTCGGGTTGCCGATGAGCTTCACGAACGCGCGGCCCATCGAGTAGTAGCCGCCGTAGGTCTCCTTGAGGACCTTCGGGTAGCCCTCCAGGGCCCGTTCGCGCTGGAGGTAGGTGGCGCGGGCATGCGCCTGCACGATGACCTCGGCGGCCAGCGCCCCGGACTCCATGGCGTACGCGATGCCCTCGCCGTTGAACGGGTTGACCAGCCCGCCCGCGTCGCCGACGAGCAGCAGGCCGCGGGTGTAGTGCGGCTGGCGGTTGAACGCCATCGGCAGCGCGGCGCCGCGGATCGTCGTCGTCATGTTCTCGGGGGTGTAGCCCCACTCCTCGGGCATGGAGGCGCACCACGCCTTGAGGACCTCGCGCCAGTCCAGCTCCCGGAAGGCGGACGAGGAGTTGAGGATGCCGAGGCCGACGTTGCTGGTGCCGTCGCCCATGCCGAAGATCCAGCCGTAACCGGGCAGCAGCCGGTCCTCGGCGCCGCGGCGGTCCCACAGCTCCAGCCAGGACTCCAGATAGTCGTCGTCGTGGCGCGGCGAGGTGAAGTACGTACGGACCGCGACGCCCATCGGGCGGTCCTCGCGGCGGTGCAGGCCCATCGCGACGGAGAGGCGGGTGGAGTTGCCGTCGGCGGCGACGACCAGCGGGGCATGGAAGGTGACCGGCGTCTTCTCCTCACCCAGCTTGGCGTGCACGCCCGTGATGCGGCCGGTCAGTTCGTGGACGATCGGGGCACCGACGTTGCAGCGCTCGTACAGCCGGGCACCGGCCTTCTGCGCCTGGCGGGCGAGCTGTTCGTCGAAGTCGTCACGCTTGCGGACGAGTCCGTAGTCCGGGAACGACGCCAGGTCGGGCCAGTCGAGCTGGAGGCGGGAGCCGCCGCCGATGATGCGCAGGCCCTTGTTGCGCAGCCAGCCCGCCTCCTCGGAGATGTCGATGCCCATCGCGACGAGCTGCTTGACGGCGCGTGGCGTCAAACCGTCGCCGCAGACCTTCTCGCGGGGGAACGCCGTCTTCTCCAGGAGGAGGACGTCGAGCCCGGCCTGCGCGAGGTGGTAGGCGGTCGCGGATCCGGCCGGACCGGCGCCGACGACGATCACATCCGCGCTGTGCTCTGAGCGCCGCTCGGCGGCGGGCGCGGACTCGGTCACGGGCGCGGACTCGGTCACGGGGGATCTCCAGGGAAGTCGATATCTGGATTTCTGCATATCCGGGTGCCGAACAGCACCAGGCATGGGCAGTCTATGGGGGCCTTGGTGATCAGATCTTGAAGGGTTGGCCGTGAAGCCGATGACGAAGACGACCACGGACGGCGTGCCCCCCGCCGTCGAACTGCGGGTGCCCACCGAGGAGGACGCGTGGAACTGGCACCACGCCTTCGCCCACCCCGACGTCATGGAGTTCCACGGCGGCGCCCCGGCCGAACTGTCGGTCTACGACGAGCTGACCGCCCGCCAACGCCGCCACCACGCCGAACGCGGCTTCTGCTTCTACACCCTGCTCGGCCCGGACGGCACGGTCCTCGGATTCGCCGGTGCCCAGCCGTGGCCGCACGAGTCGTGGGGCCCGGCCGGCGAGATCGAGATCGGCTGGCGGCTGGGGCGCGACCACTGGGGCAAGGGGTACGCGACGGCCGCGGCCCGCGCGGCGCTGGAGGACGTCCGGGCGGCCGGGGTCCCCGAGGTCGTCGCGATGATCAACTCCCGGAACGCGCGGTCGATCACGGTCGCCGAACGGCTCGGCATGCGGCGGGCGGAGACGTACGAGACGCCGAAGCTCACGGCGTACTGCTACCGGCTCACGCTGTGAGGCGGCGCCGGTGAACGTCCGGCCGGGGGGGGGGGCCCCCCCCCCCCCCCCCCCCCCCCCCGCGCGGGGGGGGGCGCGGTGCAGGGCGACCATTCCGCCGCTGGGGTTTAGCCACGCGAACAAAGACCACCCG
>NZ_JBHYGX010000071.1:0-2833 GCF_042739975.1 Streptomyces sp. NPDC059080 | reverse complement strand
GGGGCGGCGGCCCCCCCCGCCCCCCCCACCCCCCCGCCGACGCGCCACCGGCCCACGCTGTCCGCCCCCCCCGCCCCCCCCCCGGGGGGGGGGGCCCCCCCCCCCCCCCGGTCCGCGTCAGTGCGCGGGGCGGGTGCCGCGGTGCAGGGCGACGATGCCGCCGGTGAGGTTGCGCCAGGCGACCTTCGACCAGCCGACGCCCTGGAGGCGGGCGGCGAGCGCGGGCTGGTTGGGCCAGCTGCGGATGGACTCGGCGAGATAGACGTACGCGTCCGGGTTGCTGCTGACCGCGCGGGCGACCGGCGGCAGCGCCCGCATCAGGTACTCGGTGTAGACGGTGCGGAACGGGCCCCACGTCGGCTCGCTGAACTCGCAGATCACGACGCGGCCGCCGGGCTTGGTGACGCGGTACAGCTCGGCGAGGGCGGCGTCGGTGTCCTGGATGTTGCGCAGGCCGAAGGAGATGGTGACGGCGTCGAACGACTCGTCCGCGAAGGGCAGCCGGGTGCCGTCACCGGCGGTGAACGGCAGCCACGGGTGGCGCTTCTTGCCCTCGCGGAGCATGCCGACGGAGAAGTCGCACGGCACGACGTGGGCGCCGGTGCGGGCGAAGGGCAGCGAGGAGGTGCCGGTGCCGGCCGCGAGGTCGAGGATGCGCTCGGCGGGCCGCGCGGCGACCGCCCGGTGCACCTCCTTGCGCCACAGCCGGGCCTGCCCCAGGGAGAGCACGTCGTTGGTGAGGTCGTAGCGCGCCGCCACGTCGTCGAACATCGCGGCGACTTCGTGCGGCTGCTTGTCCAGGGATGCTCGGGTCACCCGGCCATTGTCCACCGTCACCCGACCGCCCCCGGCACCGGGCACGCATCGGGACGGAAGGGGCGGGCCGGGGCGGCGGCGGTCAGCGGCGGCGGTGGACCAGGCGTCCGTCGATGACCGTGGCGACGCAGGTGGCGGCGCCGAGCCTGACGAGGGCGGCCCGGTCCGGCACGTCGAACACGGCGAACCGGGCGGGCCCGCCCGGCTTCAGCGGCGGCAGCAGGACGAGCGGGACCGGGGAGAAGGACGCCGGGCCCGGCAGGTTCTCCGGACGCTGCCCGACCACGAGCCCGGCCCTGCGCACCGCGTCCACGGCGGCCCGGCTGCGCAGCTCCCCCGCGACGGCGACCGTGCCGTGTGCCAGCATCCGCTGCACCCCGCGCCGGGCACTGGCACCGCGCCGCGACGGGTCGGCGCGGAAGAGGAGCCGCGCGCGTTCCCCGGTGATCGGTTCGGTGCCGAACTCGTCGGCCTCGCGCGGGTCCGGGTGATAGGCGCCTTCGAGCAGCTCGGGCCCGTACGGGTTGAGCAGCCCCGGGGTGAGGATGCCGGGCCACCGCCGCACCCGCGCTCCGGGGCGGGCGGCGGCCAGGTCCTCGTACGGGCCGACGGCGGCGAGGGACGCGCCGTCGACGAGAACCGCGGTCTGCGGGGACGACTCGGCTACGTGCAGTGTCAGCACCGTGGGCTCAGTTGGCCTCGACGAGCTTCAGCTCGGGATGCGCGGTGCCGCCCTCGATCGCGGTGGACGAGATGTGCGAGGCGACGCGCGCGTCGACCGGGTCGTTCGCCGGGTCCTCGTGGACGGCGAGGTGCTCGTACGTCGTGGCGCGCTGCGCGGGGACGCGGCCCGCCTTGCGGATCAGGTCGATGATCTCCTGACGGTTGGAGCGGTGCCTGGCACCGGCGGAGGAGACGACGTTCTCCTCCAGCATGATCGAACCGAGGTCGTCGGCGCCGTAGTGCAGCGACAGCTGGCCGACCTCCTTGCCGGTGGTCAGCCAGGAACCCTGAATGTGCGCGACGTTGTCGAGGAAGAGCCGCGCGATGGCGATCATCCGCAGGTACTCGAAGAGCGTCGCCTGCGTCCGGCCCTTCAGGTGGTTGTTCTCCGGCTGGTAGGTGTACGGGATGAAGGCGCGGAAGCCGCCCGTACGGTCCTGGACGTCCCGGATCATCCGCAGGTGCTCGATCCGCTCGGCGTTGGTCTCGCCGGTGCCCATCAGCATGGTGGAGGTGGACTCGACGCCCAGGTTGTGGGCGATCTCCATGATCTCCAGCCAGCGCTCGCCGGACTCCTTCAGCGGCGCGATGGCCTTACGGGGCCGCTCCGGCAGCAGCTCGGCACCGGCGCCGGCGAACGAGTCGAGACCGGCGGCGTGGATCCGGCGGATCGCCTCCTCGACCGGCACGTCGGAGATCCGGGCCATGTGCTCGATCTCGGACGCGCCGAGGGAGTGGATGACCAGCTGCGGGAACGCCTTCTTGATCGCCGAGAAGTGCTCTTCGTAGTACTCGACGCCGTAGTCCGGGTGGTGGCCGCCCTGGAACATGATCTGGGTGCCGCCCAGCTCGACGGTCTCCGCGCAGCGGCGCAGGATGTCGTCGAGGTCGCGGGTCCAGCCCTTCTTCGTGTCCTTCGGCGCCGCGTAGAACGCGCAGAACTTGCAGGCCGTCACACAGACGTTGGTGTAGTTGATGTTCCGCTCGATGATGTACGTCGCGATGTGCTCGGTCCCGGCGTACCGGCGGCGGCGTACGGCGTCGGCGGCGCGGCCGAGGGCGTGCAGCGGCGCGGAGCGGTAGAGGTCGAGCGCCTCCTCCGGCGTGATGCGGCCGCCCTCGGCGGCGCGGTCGAGTACGGACTGGAGGTCGGCGTTCTCGGTCACCGGAGCGTCCCTTTCGGAGGGGTATTGACGGACCGGCCCAGCCTACGCCAGGGGTTCCCGGCGGCCCGGGGGCCTCCCGCCGGGGCGGCGGCGGGACTCCGCTGTGGCTGCGGGCCGGTGGGTCCGCC
>NZ_JBHYGX010000070.1:11539-13017 GCF_042739975.1 Streptomyces sp. NPDC059080 | reverse complement strand
GACATCGGCCTCGTCGGCTACGAAATGGCCCTCCTGGTCGACCGCGCAGGCAACGTCCTCACCCCCGACCTACGCGCCGAACTCCAGGGCAGCCTTCTGAACTAGCAGACAAGCAGTGCGTTTCCCGCCATCGGCCCATTAGGGTTCGAGGGCGCGACCGGCGTCAGACAGGCAAGTTGGAGGAGGAGACGTGGCAACGCCCCCTGGCGGATACCCGTACGGCCCCGGACAGCAGTCCGGGTCCCAGGGCGAGACCCATCACAACCGCTTCAACTTCCCGTCTGCGCCGAGCCGTCGGCCGCAGCGGTCCCAGCCGCCGCGGCAGCAGCAGTCCCCGCAGTCCCCGCCCGGCCCGTACGACGCCCAGCCGTACGAGCCGTCGGTGTACGAACCGCCTCGGACGCCCGGCATCCGCCCGGCGCCGCCGCAGCCCCCGGCGCCCCCGGCGCCCACGGGCGGCGCGCACAATCCGTTGGTGCGCCCGTACGCCATGACCGGGGGCCGGACGCGTCCGCGCTACCAGCTCGCCATCGAGGCGCTGGTCAGCACCACGGCCGATCCGTCCCAGCTACAGGGCCAGCTGCCGGAGCACCAGCGCATCTGCCACCTCTGCCGCGAGATCAAATCAGTTGCCGAGATCTCCGCACTTCTCTCCATCCCCCTCGGCGTCGCCCGGATCCTCGTCGCCGACCTGGCGGAGGCCGGACTCGTCGCCATCCATCAGCCCGGCGGGGACGAGACCGCCGGCGGACAGCCAGATGTGACACTGCTCGAAAGGGTGCTCAGTGGACTTCGCAAGCTCTAGCGGTGCAGCCCGCTCCACCACCTCCGCGAAAATCGTGGTGGCGGGCGGCTTCGGCGTGGGTAAGACCACGTTCGTCGGGGCCGTCTCAGAGATCAACCCGCTGCGCACCGAAGCCGTCATGACCTCAGCGTCTGCGGGGATCGACGATCTCACGCACGCGCCGGACAAGACGACGACGACCGTGGCGATGGACTTCGGCCGCATCACCCTGGACCAGGACCTGATCCTGTACCTCTTCGGTACGCCGGGTCAGGACCGCTTCTGGTTCATGTGGGACGACCTGGTGCGCGGTGCGATCGGGGCCGTCGTCCTCGTCGACACCCGCCGCCTCGCCGACTGCTTCCCCGCCGTCGACTACTTCGAGAACAGCGGCCTCCCCTTCGTCATCGCCCTCAACGGCTTCGACGGCCACCAGCCGTACACGCCGGACGAGGTCCGCGAGGCGCTGCAGATCGGGCCGGACGCCCCGATCATCATCACCGATGCCCGCCACCGCAGCGAGGCGAAGAGCGCGCTCATCACGCTCGTGGAGCACGCGCTCATGGCCCGCCTGCGGTAGCCGCCTGACGGCGCGGTTCTCCGACGTACGGCGAAGGCCCCCGGTCACCTGACTGTCAGGGGGCCGGGGGCGCTCGGCGGGGGGGCCCGCGCGCGGGGGGGCTGGGCCACGAGT
>NZ_JBHYGX010000070.1:0-11529 GCF_042739975.1 Streptomyces sp. NPDC059080 | reverse complement strand
ACTCGTGGCCCAGCCCCCCCGCGCGCGGGCCCCCCCGCCGAGCGCCCCCGGTCACCTGACTGTCAGGTGACCGGGGGCCTTCGCCGTGTCGGCCGGCCGGCCGCTGCCATGGCCGACGAGTTGGCCCCGCGCCTCTTCGCCGTCGCCCAGCAGTACCCCGTCGGGGGCGGGGAGTGTGACGGGCATATCGCCGCCTGGGGGCTGGCGTACGAGGACGGGGAGGCGGACGTGGTCAGCACCGCCGGGCGGACGTATCCGAGTCTGCGCTCGCCGGAGAGTGCGCTGCGGTGGTTCGGGCGGCCGACGGATACCCAGGCGTGGCTCATCTGGCCGGGGGCGGAGAACTCCTCCGGGAAGCTGTCCGCCGGACGGTGACGGGCGGGTCCGGCGTACGCGAAGGGTCTGGGGAGGAGCTTCCTCCCCAGACCCTTCGCGGTGGACGGTCAGTCGTGCAGCGTCTCCCCGACCGCGGTGAGCAGCAGCGCCAGGGACGTGGCGCCGGCGTCGGGGTGGCCGTGGCCGAGGGCGCCCATGCGGGCGGCGCGGCCGCGGGCCGGGACGAGGTCGGCGGTCGCGGCGGCGGCGCGGGTCGCGGCCCCGGCGGCGGCGCGCCATGCCGTGGCGGGGCCGTCCGCGGTACGGGCGCGCAGTGCGTGGCGGAACGGTTCGAGGGCGTCGAGCAGGGTCTTCTCTCCGACACGGGCGCCGCCGAGTTCGGCGACGGCGCGGTGGGCGGCGTCGGCGGCGTCGGCGAGGAGCGCGGTGGTGCAGGCGTCGCCGGGGGCCTTGGCGAGGACGGCGCCGGTCTCGGCGAGGAGGGCGCCGTAGAGCGCGCCGGACGCGCCGCCGGAGGCGTCGGCGAGGGCGAGTCCGGCGCCGAGCAGGGCGGCTCCGGCGGAGCGGGGCCCGGCGGGGCCGGTCTCGGTGGCGCGGGCGGCGGCGACGGCGGCGCGCAGTCCGCGGACGATGCCGATGCCGTGGTCGCCGTCCCCGGCGACGGCGTCGAGTCGGCCGAGTTCGTCCTCGTGGGCGGCGACGGCGTCGAGGGCGGCCCGGAGAGCGGCGGTGGCGGGCAGGTCGGCGGCGCCCGGCCTGGCAGCGTCCTGCGCGGGCGCGGTCCGGGCGGCCGGGACCTGTGCGGTGTCCGTGGCGTCGCCGTCCTCCGTGCGGTCGTCGGCCGCGGGGCTGTGGCCGCCGGGCAGGCTGCGGAAGGCGGGGGTGTCGCAGGGGGCGTCGTAGAGGGCGGCGAGTTCGTCGTCGAGGACCATCAGGGAGAGCGAGACGCCGGCCATGTCGAAGGAGGTGACGAACTCCCCGACCTCGGGCCGGTACGGCTGGAGTCCGGCGGCCCGCAGGCGGCGGTTGACCTGGCGGTAGACGACGAACATCTCCTCGTACTTGGTGCGGCCGAGGCCGTTGAGGAGGACGGCGACGCGGCCGGTGGCGGCGGCGGGCCGGGGCAGTTCGGCGAGGAGGTTGTCGACGAGCGCGTCGGCGAGTTCGGTGGCGGTCAGGGCGCCGGTGGTGCGCAGTCCGGGCTCGCCGTGGATGCCCATGCCGAGTTCGGTGGTGCCGGGCTCGACGGTGAACAGCGGTGCGGTGGCGCCGGGCAGGGTGCACCCGGCGAAGGCGGCGCCGAAGGTGCGGGTCATGGCGTTGGCGTGGGCGGCGAGGCGGGCGACGGTGCCGAGGTCGTCGCCGCGGTCGGCCGAGGCACCGGCGATCTTGAAGACGAAGAAGTCACCGGCGACGCCGCGGCGGTCGCGGGACGGGTCGATCTCCTGGCCGTCGACGGGCGGCGGGCCGCTGGCGACGTCGTCGGTGACGAGGACCGTGCGGACGTCGGTGCCCTCGGCGGCGAGGCGGCGGGCGGCGAGGCCGAAGTGCATGACGTCGCCCGCGTAGTTGCCATAGGTCATCAGGACTCCGGCGCCGCCGTCGGCGGCGCGGGCGGTGCGGTAGACCTGCTCGGCGCTGGGGCTGGCGAAGACGTCGCCGATGGCGGCGGCGTCGGCGAGACCGGGGCCGACGAGTCCGGCGAAGGCCGGGTAGTGGCCGGAGCCGCCCCCGATGACGACGGCCACCTTGCCGGGGCGGGGCGCGTGCCGCCCGACGACGCCGAAGGCACCCGGGACCCGGCGGACGGTGCGCGCGTAGGCGTCGGCCAGTCCCTCCAGCCAGTCCTCACGGAAGGTCTCGGCGCGGTGTACCGATCCGGCGGGGGTGGTGGTCATCAGGGGCACACTCCTTTGTTTCGTCCCTGTTTGATTTAACACCTACATCACAGATCCCGTCACCCCTCACCCCGAAAATCACGGGGCCACCTGGGAGAACGGCCACTCAAAATCCCCTGCATCACATCTTGCATGTGAAGATCTCAGGATTGATGATGCTCGCATCGTGCGCGTCGCCCGACGGCGCCCGAGCCGGACGACCCGGCTCCCCTGCCCCGACCCGCCGTCCGCCGTCCCGCGGCGGCACCCGCCCCACGGAGGCGTGACATGGCACCACCCACCCTGTTCGACCGGATCGGCATCCCGAGGCCGCTGGTCTTCGGCTACCTCGGCGTCCTGCTGTTCATGGTGGGCGACGGCGTCGAATCCGGTTTCATCGCGCCGTTCATGGCGGACCACGGCGCCGGAACCGAGGTGCACGCCTCCTATGTGATCACGGCGTACGGCGTGACCGTCATGCTCGCCTCCTGGCTCTCCGGGGCGCTGTCGGACCTGTGGGGACCGCGCCGGGTGATGCAGCTGGGGCTCGTGGTGTGGATCGTCTTCGACGTCCTCTTCCTCACCCTCGCCATCGGCCCGCAGAACTACCCGCTGATGCTGGTCTTCTACGGTCTGCGCGGCTTCGGCTACCCGCTCTTCGCCTTCGGATTCCTGGTCTGGATCACCGCGACCGCCCCGAAGGCGCGGATGGGCACCGCCGTCGGCTGGTTCTACGTCGCCTTCACCGGCGGCCTGCCGACGCTCGGTTCACTCGTCGCGGGCGTGACCAACCCGCTCTTCGGCCACCTGGGCACACTGTGGGCGGCGCTGGCGATCATCACGGTCGGCGGGGCGTTCTGCCTGCTCGGGGTCCGCGAGCGCACCGGTTTCGCGCGGCTGGCGCCGCCGGAGGTGCGTCCGGTGCAGTCGCTGCTCTCCAGCCTCTCCATCGCCTGGACGCATCCGAAGGTCGCCGTCGGCTGTGTGGTGCGCGTCATCAACACCGCGCCGGAGTTCGGCTTCCTGGTGTTCCTGCCGACGTTCTTCGTCAAGGAACTGCACTTCGGCGAGGGCCGCTGGCTGACGCTGCTCGCCGTCATCTACGGCACCAACGTCTTCTGCAACCTGCTCTTCGGTGTGATCGGCGACCGGATCGGGTGGCGGAAGACGATCGCGTCGTTCGGCGGCCTCGGCTGCGCGATCACCACGCTCACGCTGTACTTCGTCCCCAAGGCGGTCGGCAGCCACTACTGGGTGGCGATCGTCGTCGGCATGCTCTACGGCGTGACGCTCGCCGGGTTCGTCTCCATCTCGGCGCTGATCCCGGCGCTCGCCCCCGACAACAAGGGCGGCGCGATGGCGCTGCTCAACCTCGGTGCGGGCGGCGCCGCGTTCGTCGGCCCGGCGATCGTCAGCCTCTTCCTGGAGCCTCTGGGCCCGTCCGGCGTCGTCATCATCTTCGCCGCGCTGTACGTCATCTCGGCGCTGCTGACGCTCTCTCTCAAGACGCCGGAGGAGGAACGGGGCGCGGCGGAGCAGGTGCCCGGTGGGCCCGACGCCACGCCGGAGCCGGTCCGCGCCTGACCTTCTGCGCGTACGCCTCGGGCCCCGCACCTGTGCATGGTGCGGGGCCCGAGGCGTGTCCGGCGGTGGGTCAGCGCTGCCAGCTGGTCGCGCCGTGGAAACCGTACTGGCGCTCCAGGCGGCGCCAGCGCGCGGCGGTGGCGCGGGGGCGGGCCGGGGCGGTGGGCCGGTGGGCGGCGCGGGCCAGGAGCACGGCCGTCAGGGCCGCCAGCTCCTCCTCGCTGGCCTCGCCCTTCTCCACGCGGATGGGGGTGGCGGGGGCTGCGGAATTCATGCGGGGGTCTCCGTCGTCTTCGTCGTCAGTGTCTTCGCGGTCGCCTGCGTCTTCGCGGTCGCCTGCGTCGCCGGCCGGCCCGGCGCGGGGGCTACTGCGGCGGGTTGCCGTGCTTGCGGGCGGGCAGGTCCGCGTGCTTGGTGCGGAGCATCTCCAGCGAGCGGATGAGGGTGTGGCGGGTCTCGGCCGGGTCGATGACGTCGTCCACCAGACCGCGCTCGGCGGCGTAGTAGGGGTGCATCAGCTCGGACTTGTACTCCTTGACCATGCGCGCGCGCATCGCTTCGGGGTCCTCGGCGTCGGCGATCTGCCGGCGGAAGATGACGCCGGCGGCGCCTTCCGCGCCCATGACGGCGATCTCGTTCGTCGGCCAGGCGTAGGTGAGGTCCGCGCCGATGGACTGCGAGTCCATGACGATGTACGCGCCGCCGTACGCCTTGCGCAGCACGATCGAGATCCGCGGGACCGTGGCGTTGCAGTACGCGTACAGCAGCTTGGCGCCGTGGCGGATGATGCCGCCGTGCTCCTGGTCGACGCCGGGCAGGAAGCCGGGGACGTCCAGCAGCGTGACGATCGGAATGTTGAAGGCGTCACACATCTGCACGAAGCGGGCGGCCTTCTCGGACGCCTCGATGTCGAGCACACCGGCGAGCGACTGCGGCTGGTTGGCGACGATGCCGACGACCCGGCCGTCGAGCCGCGCCAGCGCGCAGATGATGTTGGTCGCCCAGCGCTCGTGGATCTCCAGGTACTCGCCGTCGTCGACGATCTCCTCGATGACCTTGCGCATGTCGTACGGGCGGTTGCCGTCCGCGGGGACCAGGTCGAGCAGGACGTCACCGCTGCGGTCCGCGGGGTCCTCGCACTCGACGGCCGGCGGGTTCTCGCGGTTGTTGGCCGGGAGCAGCGAGAGCAGGTAGCGGACCTCTTCGAGGCAGGTGGTCTCGTCGTCGTAGGCGAAGTGCGCCACGCCGGAGGTCTCGGCGTGGACGTCGGCGCCGCCCAGGCCGTTCTGGGTGATCTCCTCGCCGGTCACCGCGCGGACGACGTCCGGGCCGGTGATGAACATCTGCGAGGTGTCGCGGACCATGAACACGAAGTCCGTCAGCGCCGGGCTGTACGCCGCGCCGCCCGCGCAGGGGCCGAGCATCACGGAGATCTGCGGGATGACGCCGGACGCCTTGGTGTTGCGCTGGAAGATGCCGCCGTAACCGGCGAGCGCGGAGACGCCCTCCTGGATACGGGCGCCCGCGCCGTCGTTCAGCGAGACCAGCGGCGCGCCCGCCTGGATGGCCATGTCCATGATCTTGTGGATCTTGGTGGCGTGCGCCTCACCGAGGGCGCCGCCGAAGATCCGGAAGTCGTGCGCGTAGACGAAGACCGTCCGGCCGTGGACCGTGCCCCAGCCCGTGATCACACCATCGGTGTAAGGCTTCTTCGCCTCCAGGCCGAACCCGGTCGCCCGGTGCCGGCGCAGCGGCTCCACCTCGCGGAACGAACCCTCGTCGAGCAGCAGATCGATCCGCTCGCGGGCGGTCAGCTTGCCCTTCGCACGCTGGGCTTCGGTCGCCCGCTCGCTGGGGCCTCGGTACGCCTGCTCGCGGATCGCGTGCAACTCGGCGACGCGCCCACGGGCGTCGGTCGCGCCCGCGGGCACCTCTTCGACAGTGGTCATGCACCGACGGTACGTGGGCGAGGGCCCGGGCGCCGATGTCAGTTTCGTACAACGTCGGATGCGATTTGGTGGGCAAGCAGTACAGAAGCCTCCTGTACGTGAGGTCGGCGCGCTGCTCCGATCGAGTGAGGTGTGGGCCGTGTGCTGTATGGGGCCGACAAAACCGGGGCGGGCGCGGGGTGCCCCGTCGGACGGCGTCCGGGCCGGTCAGCGCAGTGTGAGGGTGGCGGTGTGGGTGGCGCAGACGGTGCCGGGGGTGAGCCTCAGGCGCAAGGCGCGGCCGGTGGCGAGGACCGTGATGCCGGGGTCGTGGCGCGGTACGGCGACGACCGGCCGGCCCCAGACGATCTCCAGCGGATCGCCGGTCCGCTCGGGCGCGGCGGCGTGCAGGGTGGCAGTGCACGGCCCGGTGCGCCGGACGAGGAGGCTCACCGGGCCGTCGGCGGTGAGCGGCCCGGCGGTGCCGGGGCGGAAGAAGTGGGCGGCGGTCAGGCCGAGCGCGTCGACGGCGACGGCCTGCTGACCGGCGGTGTGCGCGAGGACGGTGAGCCACCGGGGGTCGGCGGCGCGGGCGGCGACCGCGTGGACCGTGGCGCCGGGCATCAGGAGGTAGAGGTAACGGGCGTCGTCCGGGTCGGTGCCGTGGTCGTGCCAGAGGGTGAGGTAGCGGCGGGTGAGCGGGGTGGCGGCGGAGCCGGTGTTGATGTCGTGCCAGGAGCCGGTGCGGTCCTCGCGGAGGGTGTGCAGCGCGACGCCGCCGGGAAATCCGCCAGGGAATCCGCCGGGAAAAACATAGCCTCCGTGTCCGGCGAGGTGGGCCCAGCGCGCGGCGGGGAAGGTGCGGACCGCGCCGGGGGCGGTGGGCTGCGGGCGGCCGTCGACGGTGAGGGCGGCGCGCCCGGCGGCGCCGAGGGCGCGGTTGTCGACGATCGTCTCGACGGGCACGCCGTCGTGGGCGGTGATCCCGGCGCCGAGGCAGACGACGGTGTCGTCGAGGAAGAACCACGACGTGTGGGCGGTGAGGGTGGAGCCGAGGCCACGCAGATGCTGGCCGACGGCGGCGTAGGTGCCGTCGGTGGTACCGCCGACCCAGCGGACGTCGGGGCGGGGCGCGCCGAAGGCGCCGCCCTCGTTGTCGGCGAGGCGCCGGGTGGAGACGGTGGTGCCGGGCAGCCGGTAGGGGTCGACGGTGGGCCAGTAGGCGTCGGTGTACTGCCCGCCGCCGGTCTCCCCCGCCCACCAGGAGAGCATGCCGGAGCCGGTGTGCCAGCCGTGCGGGTTCTCACCGTTGCCGTTCTCGTAGTGGGCGATGCGCGCGGAGGCCATGGCGAGCCCGGCGGTCCAGCCGGGGCGGCGGTGGACGGCGCGGTCCATGGCGGGGAAGAGGCGGTGGCCGTCCGGCTCCGGGGCGGGCGCGGCGGGGCCGTCGGCGAGGGCGGCGAGGCGGGCGAGGTCGGCGACGGTGTAGTGGCGGTCGGTGCGGACCGGCAGCACCCGGTCCCGGGCGATGTGCCCCTTGACCAGGGCGTGCCAACGGGTGCGTGCGGCCGGGTCCGCGCTCTCGGCGAGCAGCGCGACGGCGGCGAGGAGGGCGTGGCCGTGGTAGTGGTCGCTGCGCGGGACGCGGCGGTCGTCGGTGAGCAGATCGCCGCGGCTGACGGCCCGTCCGCTGACCATGTCCATCATCAGTCCGTCGTGGAGCAGCGGCGCGTAGGCGTGGGTGACGCTGTCGAGGACGGTGCGGCGGGCCGGGTCGGTGACGGCCCATTCGGTGCCTGTCAGGAGCGCGAGGAGTCTGCCGATGCCGTCGAGGAGGACGTAGCCGTAGGTGCCGGAGTAGGCGACGGCGGTGTGCTGGATGAAGGAGCCGTCGGTGTGGAGCCCGTCGCCGTGGGTGACGTAGGGGAAGACCGGGGAGAGGGCGTCGCGGGCGAGGGCGATCTTGGCGGGTACGCGGCCGAGGACGCCGCGGAGCGCGACGACGCGGCACAGGTCGACGCGGTTGGCGCCGGTGCTGGTGCCGGTGTACGCGCCGAGGGCCGCGTCGGGGACGAAGTGGTCGACGGCGGCGAGATGGCGGGCGCGGTGGTCGTCGGGGAGCGGGCCGCCGGGCAGGTGGGTGTCGAGGACGGCGAGGGTGTCGAGGAGCTGCTGCGGGCTGCCGATCTGCCAGTCCTACCAGTTGCCGTAGCGCTCGGCCCCGGCGTGGTAGACGGCGGCTTCGAGGTGGTCGAGGCCGGTCAGGACGGCGTCGGCGAGGGCGGCGTCGCCGGTGAGTCCGGTGCCGGGCTGGGCGTACGCCTCGGCCATGGTGTGCAGCCGGGTGTAGCTGCGGGTGATCCCGGCCGACGGGTCGAAGGGCTGGTCGGGCCAGAGTGACGCGGCGGCGGGCCGCATGGCGGCGGTGAACCGTCCGGCCAGCTCCCCGGTCTCGCGCAGCGCGCGGGCGTACGGCTCGGCGGCCGGGTCGACGCCGGTGCCGAGGACGAGGTCCACCCAGCGGCGGCGCAGGGTGGCGAAGACGTCATCGGGGCCGGAGGGGCTTGGGGCGGACACGGCGGACACGACGGGCGTGGCGGCACCGAGGGCGGCCGCGCCCCCGGCGGTGGCGGCGAGGAAGGCGCGGCGGGACCAGGCGGAGGGGTGCGGCACGGTCGTTCCCTTCGGTGACGGCGCGGCGGCCGACGGCGCCCGCCCCACGGCGGGCCCGGACCGGCCGACCGGCCTGCGGGGCGGCGCACGTGGCGGGCGGAGCGCCGGTGTAACACGGGGCGCGCGGCGCCGACAAGAACACCGTGAAACGGGAGGGAACGGGCGGACGCGCGGGTAGGGAGAGGCGGGTCGGACAGCGGGGCACCGCGGGAAGGCGGCGGCGAGCCACCCCGCGCCGCAGCCGCAGCCACAGCCGCCCGCACCCTCACCCCGCGCCCCCTCGCCCCGCACCCCCGCATCCCGCGCCCCAAATCCCAAGAAGTTGAAAATTGAACGAGACCTCACTACAGTCATCCTCGTTGAACGTTAAACAACTTCTTCCGAGGAGGAGCCATGGCTCTGTTCACCCGCAAGCGCGCCGAAGCCCCCGCCGCCCCCGCCCTCGTCGCGGCGGACCTCGCACTCGCCGCGCTGACCGGCGACTACACCATCGACCCGGCCCACAGCACCATCGGCTTCGCGGTGCGCCACGCCATGGTCACCAACGTCCGCGGCGCGTTCGGCACGTACGAGGGGCGGCTGCACCTCGACGGTTCTGAGCCCGGCCGGTCCACCGCCGCGCTGGAGATCCGGACGGAGAGCGTCGACACCGGCATCGGCGACCGCGATGCCCACCTGCGCGGCGGTGACTTCTTCGACGCCGAGGCGTTCCCGCTGATGACCTTCCGCTCCACCGCCGCCGAGCAGACCGCCGCCGACCGCTTCCGCGTCACCGGCGACCTGACGATCAAGGACGTCACGCGGCCGCTCAACCTCGACCTGGAGCTCCAGGGCACCGCCACCGACGTCTACGGCGCCGAGCGCGTCGGCTTCGAGGGCAGCACCGAGATCCTGCGCTCCGAGTGGGGCCTGACCTGGAACGCCGCGCTGGAGGCCGGTGGCGTGATGGTCAGCGACAAGGTCAAGCTCACCTTCGACATCTCCGCGGTGAAGAACGCCGCCTGAGCCCCCCTACGCCGAAGCCCCGCGCACGGCCCCTCCCCCGAGGGCCGGACGCGGGGCCGCGGCACGTGTGCGGTCCGGTTACTCCTGCGGCTCCACCCCGGCGCGCAGCAGCCCGTACGCGTAGGCGTCGTCGAGCGCCTGCCAGGAGGCGGCGATGACGTTCTCGGCGACGCCGACCGTGGCCCACTCGCCGTCGCCGTCGGTGGAGGAGATCAGGACGCGGGTGATCGAGCCGGTGCCCTGGCGGCCCTCCAGGATGCGGACCTTGTAGTCGACCAGCTCGATCCGGGCGAGCTGCGGGTAGATCCGCTCCAGGCCGACGCGGAGCGCCCGGTCCAGGGCGTTGACCGGGCCGTTGCCCTCGGCGGTGGCGACGATCCGCTCGCCCTTCGCCCACAGCTTCACCGTCGCCTCGTTGGCGTGCGAGCCGTCCGGGCGGTCCTCGACGATCGCCCGCCAGGACTCGGTACGGAAGAACCGCGCGGCCCTCCCCCGCTCCCCGCCCCGCGCCAGCTCGTCGCGGAGCAGCAGCTCGAAGGAGGCGTCGGCGGCCTCGTAGGTGTAGCCCGCCAGTTCGCGTTCCTTGACCCGGGCGACGACCCGGCCGACCAGCTCCCGGTCGCCGCCGAGGTCGATACCCAGCTCCTTGCCCTTCAGCTCGATCGAGGCGCGGCCGGCCATGTCGGAGACGAGCATCCGCATGGTGTTGCCGACCAGCGCCGGGTCGATGTGCTGGTAGAGGTCCGGGTCAACCTTGATCGCGGAGGCGTGCAGCCCGGCCTTGTGCGCGAACGCCGAGACGCCGACGTACGGCTGGTGGGTGGCGGGCGTGAGGTTGACGACCTCGGCGATGGCGTGCGAGACGCGGGTGGTCTCGGCGAGCTTGCCGGGCGGCAGCACCGCGCGGCCGTACTTCAGCTCCAGCGCGGCAACCACGGGGAAGAGGTTGGAGTTGCCGACCCGTTCGCCGTAGCCGTTGGCGGTGCACTGGACGTGGGTGGCCCCGGCGTCCACCGCGGCGAGGGTGTTGGCGACGGCGCAGCCGGTGTCGTCCTGGGCGTGGATACCCAGCCGGGCGCCGGTGTCAGCGAGGACGGTCCGCACGACGGCGGCGACCTGCGCGGGCAGCATGCCGCCGTTGGTGTCGCAGAGCACCACCACATCGGCGCCCGCCTCGTTCGCGGTGCACACGACCTGCTTGGCGTAGGCCGCGTCCAGGGCGTAGCCGTCGAAGAAGTGCTCGCAGTCGAGGAAGACCCGGCGGCCTTGGGCGCGCAGGTACGCGACGGTGTCCGCGACCATCGCGAGGTTCTCCTCGGGCGTGGTGCGCAGCGCCAACTCGACGTGCCCGGCATGGGACTTGGCGACCAGCGTGACGACCGGGGCACCGGACTCCAGGAGGGCGGCGACCTGCGGGTCGTCCTCGACGCGGACCCCGGCCTTGCGGGTGGCGCCGAACGCGACGAGCTGGGCGTGCCGGAAATCGATCTCCGCGCGGGCCCGTTGGAAGAACTCGGTGTCGCGGGGGTTGGCGCCGGGCCAGCCGCCCTCGATGAAGCCGACGCCGTAGTCGTCCAAGTGCCGGGCGAGGGTGAGCTTGTCGGCGACGGTGAGGTTGATGCCCTCGCGCTGGGCGCCGTCGCGCAGCGTCGTGTCGAAGACGTGGAAGTCGTCGGGGACCGCGCCCGCGGGGCGGGGCTCGGGCGACGCCAGGGCTGTGTGTGCGTCCGTCATGCTGGTCTGGCTCCTGTCGGGATCTCGGTCTACCGGAATGACCGGCTCCACCGTCCCTCCATGTTCCCTCGCGCTCCGCCTTCCGGTGCCGGGTGGGGCCGGAAACGAAAAAACCCCTCGCGGGTGCGAGAGGTCTGCGCGCGGGTCTGGGACGACGAGGGCCGCGCCGTACGCGGTAGGTACGGGGCGGTCACTGCGGACCGGCGCGCCTGCTGCCCATAATCATGGCAAACGAGAGCACGGGGGGCAGTTTGGCACGGCTCGGGCGGTGCGAGGTAGCCGGTCTCACGATGCGGGCGCCGGGGCGGACGCGGGCCGGGCCGCGCGGGCACCGGGGCGGACGCCGGGCGGAGCGCCGCGGTCCGGCGGCGGCCCGGGGAGAGGGCCGACGC
>NZ_JBHYGX010000069.1:0-14973 GCF_042739975.1 Streptomyces sp. NPDC059080 | reverse complement strand
CCGGGGGCGGCGATTTTTTTGGTGTTCTTCGGGGGGGTGCCCCCCCCCCGCGGCTCCGCCGCCGGCCCCCCCCCGGCGTGCCCCCCCCCCGACTGCCCCCCCCCCGCCAACCGGGCCGTTCACGAGGCGCTGCGCGAAGGACTGTTCGGCCTGGCCGCCGAGGTGCCGGAGCCCGCCTCGGCCGCGGCGGTCGCCGAAGCGGAGCATCCTGATGTCGTCGGTGGGCTTGTGACGGTGCGCGAGAACCCGATCCGACCCGAACTCGCGGTCTTCCGCCGCTCTCTTGACCGGCTCGGGCAGGGCGGTGTGGCCGGGCTGGTGGAGCGCGTCGTGGACGTGCTCGACGGTCACGCCATCTTTTACTGCCTCACCGTCAAGGAGGTCAACACCCTCTACACGCACCTGCGCGAGTACATCGGTGATGCCGGTATCCGCGTGCTGCGGTTCCACGGCCGTCTGACGGAGGCGGAGAAGGCGGCCGTCATGACGGAGTTCCGGGAGGCGCCCCGGGAGGGCGACGAGGGCTTTGTGCCGGTCGTGGTGGTCGCCACCTCCGCGTTCGGACTCGGCGTCAACCGGCCCGATGTGCGCACCGTGATGTGCGTGTCGCCGCCCACCGACCTGGCCGCGCTCTACCAGCAGCTGGGACGGGCCGGACGCGACAGCGCGGGCCGGGGGACGACCGGGAAGGGACCGGCCAACAGCGGTCTCACCCTCGCGACGAGCCGGGGGCTGCGCATGGTCCGCTTCATGACGGGCCAGGAACTGCCCTCCCCGCTCCTGCGGCGCATGGGCGCCCTCGTTCTCGCCCAGCGGGACGGCACGTTCGACCCGGCACGGCTGGCCGACGTGCTCATGGCCGAGGACGCGTCGAGCGGTGCGCTGAGCGAAGCGGAGCTGGAGGACAGGCACACCCACGAGCGCTACCAGGGCGGCATCATGCGGGCGTTCAGTGTGCTCGCCGACCTCGGCGCCGTCGAGGATCTCGGCGACCATCCGCCGTACTGCGCGGTCCGGCCTGGTGACCTCCGACCGGTCGGTCACAGGACGGGGCAGTTGCCTCTCACAGTGGAAGAGCTGGGCGAGGGGCGCGATGAGGAAACGGCCGGGCCCGCGCGGCTGGAGCAGACCGTCATCGACATCGCCCTGTCCTGGGACACCCCGATCCACATCGACGTCCGGCTTCTCGACCGGGAACTCGCCGCCCGGTGTCCCGACTACCGGTCGGTCGCCGACGGACCCGCGGCGACCTGGGAACTGCTCGCCGACCTCCACGACCGCGGGCTTCTGGACGTCTCCGCGGCACCCAGCCGTCGTCTCGTCACCGGTCTGACCACCCGCACCGGCACCCTGCCCGACGGCTTCCTCGTGGTGCTGGGCCGCCGCGGCCGCCGAGCCGCCGAGGAACTGGCCAGGCTGCGGAACTTCTTCGACGCGAGCACGGTCTGCGCCCAACGGGTCTTCGCCGACTACTTCGGTGTCACCGACCTGCCCGAGGGCTGCTGCACCACGGCCCGCTGCCGTTGCTCCGCGTGCTGGGACACCGGTCGCTGGCCCGTGGAGCAACGGCGCCCTGCCGTCGCTCAGGCATTCGGCAGCCCGCGTCCCCGCGAGGGCGGTGGCGCCGACACTTCGCTGCGGCACCAGCGCGTCGACCTCCAGATCCACCGGTTGCTGCAACTCCAGCCGCGGGGTGCGCATCCGCGACGGCTCTGGCACGCGCTGCGCGGCGACGAATCCTCCTACAACCCGAGGACCCGAAAGATGAGCCCTTTGCCGAAGGCGATACGGGAAAGCCGCCACTTCGGCGGTCGGGCCGACCTCCCCTCTGCGGACATCGACGCGAGCCTTGCACGGCTGGCCGCCGCCGGAGCCGCCGTCGAAGAGCCGGACGGACTCTGGCGCGCACTCCGCCCGGCACGGCACCCGCGGTCCCACCGGCCGGAAAGCGGACCCGAGCGGAAGGAGGACGGGGTGTGACCACGGTGATCACCACCGGGGAGGGCACTTGGCAGCCGTACGTCGGCGAGCCGGTCCTCACTCCTGCCATGACCGACGGACACCGGAGCACGCCTCCCGAGGACCTGGAGCGGCTGCGTCGCTACCTGGAGGCGGTGGTAGCCGACCGTGCGTGTCCGGTGCACAGCGCGGTCGCCTTCAACGCAGCCTATTTCGGCTACGAACTCGGTGGCGACGGCTATGGGAACGGCCCCTTCGACCTGGACTCCTTCCCCTCCCTGACGCTCGGAGACGAAGGACCGGCCCTGCCCGTCGGAGCGCTTGTCCGGATCGAAACCGGCTCCGACCCGCTGTTCGCCGAGATCGTGTACAAGGAGGGCCGCCATCCCGGCGCAGAGGAGGGCGCCGACGTACCCGCGTGGGTGTCCGGCGCACCGGTCGGTGTGTGGGGACCGCAGGAAGGCCCGGAGACGCCGAGGCCCGTGCGCCGGGAGCTGCTGGTACCCGACCTCCGGGCCTTCGGCCCGGCACTGCAGCTCGGCGAGGCGAAGCTGCGGCGGTTCCGGGCCCGCCAGAAGTGGCTCAACAAGGACGGACACGTCGTCGTCGACGCCCGGTACGACTCTGTGTCGCAGGACGGGCTGGACGACTCGACCGCCTTCCTGCACCACCTGCTCACCCATCAGCGAGAGGCACTGCTGAGCCCTCTCGTCCCCATGTCCGTCGCCCACCTCGCGGGGAGCAGTGACCAGGAGCGGCTCGAAGACGCTCTCATCGGGCTGCTGGACACCGTCACCCATGCCCTGCGCACCAGCGACAGATTGCGCACCTGGGGCCGGTACGCGCTGACCCGTACCCGCATCGGGGCCGGCCTGCGCCACGACGGGCCACTGGGGGGAATCGATCTGCGAGCTCTGGCGGGCTCCCTGGAGCGCAGCGCCGCCCCGGCCACCCGCCGACGTCATGGCCTGAGCGGCTCGCGCACCGTGTACACGGCGATCGGGCCCTGGCTGCGCGGCGTCGACGGTGCCGAACCACTGCTGACCGGCGTGGAGTACGCGGTCTCGGTATGCCGCGCCAACCTCGCGGTCGCGGACTTCGTGCGCGGTGACACGGACAACGGCCTGCGCGCCGAGGCCGATGTACGGATCACCCTCGACGACGACTTCGAGAGCGGCGGCATCTGGCGGTCCCACCACCCGGGCTCGGAAGAAGCGGACGGAAGCGATCCGCTACGCCCGGCGGAACGCGGCTGGCACGACACCGTGCAGCCACCCGCGCTGCCCCGGACCGTCGCCGCCCCTCTTCAGAGCGCTCCCCACGAGGAAGACGAGGAAGGGCGGTACACCGATGCCGAGCCCGCAGACACCCCGTTCGAGGACGGCGACCGGATCGGCCGGCCCCACTACCTGCGGATCAACGACAGCGAGGTCTGCTGGCAACTCCCGCTGCGCCTCGCCCACCTCATGGAGGAAAGACTGCCGCTGAGCCGGATGGTCAGGGAAGGGCTGACGTGCCTCGGCGTCGACCGTGTCCCCGTACGCCTGGAGATCAGCCATGACGGGGGCGAGCTCGACGCGTCCGAGGAGGTCCAGGAGGTCCTTCTCGACCTCACCGATGACAGCGGCATGCTCCGGAACGTCCAGTGGCCCATCGACTTCTTCCCCGGGCTGTGCCTGCACATCCAGTGGCCGCGCGGCGGCACCGTCTTCCGGGTCCACACTGTCGCACTGGAGGACCCCGTCGAGATCGACGGACAGCTCGTCGCGCACCGCTACGACCCTGGAGTCCTCACCCGAGAAGGAGCCCCGGGCTGCGACCGGGACGGCGACTCCGCCGCCGCCCTCGACACCCGGCGCCTTGTCCTGCGGGCCGTACGACGCTTCGGCCGGCTCACGCCCGATGGGCATGCCCTGCTCGACCGGAGCGCCCTTCCCCGGGGCGTTTACCACACGACGCCCGCCCCGCACCAGGTCACCGCGTTGGAGCAGGCCATGGACGAACTCCTTGTCGAACGGCATCTCTTCCCGGCCACCGGCAGCCGCGGCACGGACGGTGAGCCCCATCATCCCGTTCGCGACGGCGAGCCGCTGATCGCCCTGATCGGCTACGCGCCGAACCCCGTGGTGGTGCCTCGGCCCGGCTCGGGCTCCGGGGTGCCCTCGCAGGACAGGGGCGCGGAGCACTTCGTTCATGGCTTCCTGCGGAGGTTGCCCCCGGGATCGGAGCCGACCGGCGCGCAGCATGCCGCCTACCGCGAACACTGCCGCCACGTCGGAAAGGCGGACGGCTGGGAACTGCCACCCGGCTACACCTTCGTCACCGCACACTTCCGCCGGCGCTGACCTGCCGGCGGACCACGCCGGCGTGCGCCGAACACCACCCCGGCATCGACACCGCAGAACACAAGAGATCGGGACCGAATGACCTTTAGCCATCCCGTGGTTGCCACACCACCGCTCTCCCCGCAGGGAACACCGCTCGGCCTGCTCAAGGAACTCGCCGCAGCCCTCGACGGGCTCGGCCCGGTCCTGGACACCGCCCTCGGCGACCTCACCGTCGGGGAGACGGAACTCGCACTCAACGCCCTCGGGCCCAAGGACCGTCAAGCCACCATGCAAGGTCTCGGTTTTCGCAAGGTGGAGCCGCGGCGCTTCGGGCGTGTGCTCAGCGAGCAGGTACTCAAGCGGGTGCAACGGGTGGAGTCGGCTGACCGCAGGCACGCCGTGTCCCACCTCACGGCTCGGATCATGAACGACCTCGACCGCGTGGTCGGGGCGCACGGGCCCGCCCGCACCGGGCCTGGGCCCGTGGACCGCTGGGGCACCTGTCTGCTCCGCCTGGCGCTGTTCTCCCACATCCAGGCGTCGGCGTACGACGCGCGTCTGCTCGTTTGGGCCGCCGGCCACGACTGGTTCGGCGTCGACGCGGACGAAACTGCCCGGGGCTTGGTGTTCAAGGTGGCCCGGCATGTGATCGATGAGACTCCCGGGTTCGACCAGCCCATCGCGCCGCACGATGACGTGGGGGCCGAGGGCCCACAGCCGATCACGACCCTCCTGGCTTCCCGGCGGCCCGATCACACGGAACCCCCGAAGCCGGACGGGCCCGCCAGGGAACGCGGACAGCAGGCCCCCAGCGAGCGGGACTTCATGGACGAGTTGACCGCGACCGAGGAGGAACTCCCGCGCGTCATCGAGGAGGCGCGAGGCGCCGCCGACCGGCTGCGCTCCTCCCTACTGGAAGGGTGCCCGCCCGCCCACACCGATCTGGCACCACTGGCTGCCGTCGCTCCGGCGTTCTCCCGCGCGCGGGCGGCGCTCTCCGCGGTCGGCGTCACCTGTGTCGCCGACCGCCTCACCGACATCCTCACGGCGTTCGACGACGTCCGTGCGCGCGCCGAACGGAACCAGAGGGACGCAGAGAGCCGTCGCGCGGTCGGGACGGTGATGACCCTCGGCTGTTCCCAGGACAGCGCGGTTGCTGCGGTGGTTGCTGACGCCCGACAGCGTGCTGAGGCACTGCTCGCGAAGCAGGAGTGGGACGCAGAGGATGACGCCTGCGCGCACTTCCTCGCGCTGCTGGCACGCCTCGCTGGCATGAAGGACCAGTTAGACGTACAGCAGGAGATCATCGGGCTCCAACAACAGCTGTCGGTCGCACATCCGCCGTACGCCGTCGCCGCCGTACTGTACGAGCAGATCACGGTGACCGAGGAATCGACCGCCGATGACGCGGCCGTCCCGCAGAGCGCGGACGCCGCCGAGGCTCGGGAGACCCCGGAGCGCACGGTTGCCCCGGAGGAGGCCACTGCTCCGGAGGGCGACACCGGCACCCCCGTGCCGCAGAACCAACAGAACCACCGCACCGCCGATTCCGGCCCGGACGAGCACGGCTCCCGGTCCGGCGACGCCGAGGAGCAGCAGCCTGCGTCGCCCCGGCCGGCCCTCGTCGGTTCCGTGGCGACCACGGTGACCACCGAGACAGTTGCCGCGGGCAGCACTCACCAGGTGGGTATCGAGCCGGTCCTCGCCCGGCTCATCGCCGAGAAGCGCTTCGGGCTCGCCGCCCACCTGTCGCAGGCCGCAGACCGTCCGGACACCGAGTCCGCAGCCCTGCGTGTGGCTACCGCAGCGACACTGCTGCGCTCCAGGACCGGCCGCGCGGCCCAGGTTATCGAGGAGTCGCTGCACGAGTGGGAGGCGCGTAGGGAGGGTGACACCGATGCTCTCTCCTTGCTCCTGCTGCCCACCCTGGTCCGAGCGGCTCTGGTGACGGGCGCGCCTGTGGTCGGTGCGCAGCTGCGGGCACTCGCCCCGCACTTACCTGGCGCCTTGCACGAGGTGGCGACCACGGTGGCGGAGCGCGCCCTGCAGGGCGCGCTTCTCATCGCGCCGCCCCGCGCCGTCGTCGCCGACGTTTCTCACACCGAGAGTGAGCTGCGGGCGGCCGTGGATGCCTGCCAGGCCCTGCTCACCGTGCCTCGCCTGCGCTTCCAGCGGGCCAGCGCCATGGTGCAGCGCTGGCTGGCTCCGACGGGGCTGCTCGGTGGCGTGCTGACCGCGATCGTGGCAGGGGCCCCGGACGCCACCATGCGAGCGGACGAGCTGCTGGAGAACCTCGCCCGGCGCACGCAGATCGAGGCGGCGCTCGACGAGATGGACGCTGCGCTGCGCGGGCCGGGCGGCCGCGGCCTCCAGGGGCCGGGCCGCAACAACGTTCGCCACTTCCTGGAGCGCGGGCGGGACGCTGTGCGACAGTGGCGTGCGGCCAAGCGTGACCTGGAAGCGGGACGTGCGGAGGAGAACGCGTGGGCGTTCCAGTCCGTCGCCTCGCTGCGACTCTCCCTTCTTGGTCTGCGCGAACGGGTCTCTGATGACCTCGCCGCGGCCGAACGCAGTTCCGCGGCCTTGGCGAATGCCACCGCCTACGTGGCCCGGGATCTGTTCGCCGAGGTCTTCGACGGGCTGGACGCGGACAGCCGACCGGTCGAGGCGGGACCCGAGCCGGACGCGCAGCAGGTCTTGGACGCCGAGCTGTACAAGGCGCGACCGACCGCGCCGGGTGAGAAACCCACCATGCATGATCTGCTGGAAGCCGTGGATCGTACCTGGGACGATGCGATCGAGCAGCAGCTCGCTGCTGACGAGTACGGCGTGGTCCGTACCATTACGGATCTCGCCGACCTCGATGTGCTCCCGGCGGCCCACACCCTGACCCTCTCCGAGGAGCGCCGCACGCAGCTCACTGCAAGTGAGCGGGAGCGCCGCGCGGCGCTCACCGAGAAGCAGCGGCAGCTGGCCGTCCGGCTCCGCCGGTCCCAGGCGGACGAGGCGCTCACCGTCGAACAGGACGTCAGCCTTCAGGAGCTGCTGGCGGACGCCAGGGCACACCTGGAGCACGACGGGCCGGACGAGCTGGCCGCAGTCCGCCGCAACCTCGACCGGGTCGAGGTACTCCTGCCCCGCTACCGCAAGGAAGCCGCTGACCAGCTACGTGCCCGGCTGGCCGCGCTGACGGACGTGAGCGCGGAGGACCGCGAACGGGTTCAGCGCAATCTGGACACCGACAGTCTGGCCACCGCGGCCGAACTGGTCTACTTCCTCGAACTGGGCGAGCCGGTACCGGAGATCAGGTCCGAGGACTCTCATCTGGAGGCGTTCTTCCCCGCTGTACCCGATGCCCTGCCTGGCGGTATCGACGCCGAGCTGATCACGGCCGTCCGAACCCGTGGCCGGTACGGTGACGACACCACGCTGAATTATGCCGGGCTTTCGGGAGAGGAGGCCGAACGCGCCGCCGCGGCCCTGGAACTGTGGAACACGCTCGCCGCGGTCAAGGACCGTATCAAGATCAACCCGCGCGAGAGCCTTACCCCGGCCCTGTCGCTGCTCGGATACGAGGCGCGGCGGGCTCGGCCCTTGGACGACCTGCCACGGGGCAAGGACTACCGGTTCTTCGAACTGACGGACGTGCATGTCACCGGCCGCGCCTGGGCGCCGTCCTTCGGATCCCAGATCAAGGACCGGGGCCGCAAACTGCGTGCCCTCCTCATCTGGGGCCGCCCCGCGGCGAAACTGCTCATCAGCCGGGCGCTCCAGGATCCTGACGAGAGCAGTCTGCTCGTTGTGCATTTCGGAGCGTTGGACAGCAGGACCCGCATCGAGCTGGCCGCCGCCTCCCAGGGCGCCAAGCCGATCATGGTCATCGACGATGCCGCGCTGGCCTACCTGGTCGCGCACGGCAATCGCCGGGTGGACGCCACAACCGAGACGCTGCTGCCGTTCTCCGCGGTGAACCCGTACATCAAGGAAAAGCGCGGCCAGATCGGCCGGGAGATGTTCTACGGCCGTGACCGTGAGCGCAAGAGCATTCATGATCCGGCGGGGACGCAGATCCTCTACGGCGGCCGAGGTCTCGGCAAGTCGGCCCTGCTTGCCGACGCGGGCGATCGCTTCGAGGAACAGCGCCCCGGGGCGTACCGCAAGCTCTACCTCAACCTGGACAAGATCGGCATCGGCCGGAGCACCGCACTCGGTGCGGAGGCCATCTGGCCCACGCTGGACCAGGAACTGATCAGGCAGGGCGTCCTGGAGGAGCCCCGGCGCCGGGACCCGCAGCAGGAGTCGTGGCAGCGGGTCACCAACGGGATCGCCCGATGGCTCGATCAGGACCCCGACCGGCGGCTGCTCATCCTCCTCGACGAGTGCGACCGCTTCTTCGAGGCGGACGTCCCCGAGTGCACGGAGACCCGTCGACTGCGCGGTTTGGGCGAGGACTCGCGCGGCCGGGCCAAGGTCGTCTTCGCCGGTCTGCACTCGGTGCAGCGCTTCACCCGGCTCGCCAGGAACGGCCCCTTCAGCCACCTGGCGCAGACCCCGACGGTCGTCGGACCGCTCGCCCCGCAGTTCGCGGCCGACCTGATCGTGCACCCGATGCGTGCGCTCGGCTTCGAGTTTGCCGACGTCGACCTCGTCAACAGGGTGCTCGGATTCTGTTCGTACCAGCCCTTCCTGCTGCAGATCTTCGGCAGCCGGATGGTGCAGGTCATGCAGGACAAGCGAGCGCGCACACCGCTCTGCCCGCCTCCGTACACGATCGAGGAGTCCGACGTCGACGAGGTGGAGCAGGACGCTTCGCTGCGTTCGGACATCACCGCGGCGTTCAAGGACACCCTCGCCCTGGACGACCGTTACCACGTCATCGCCAACGTCCTCGCCCAGCACGCCCGGGACAACGGCCTGGAAACCCGGCTCAGTGACCGGGAGCTGCGGGAGGAATGCGCCGGCTGGTGGCCCCAGGGCTTCGAGCAGCTGGACAGCGAGGGCTTCCGCGCCTACCTGCAGGAGATGGTGGGTCTCGGGGTCCTGGCGCCGAACAACGACGGGCAGGGCTGGCACCTGAGAGGGCCCAACGCGCTCCGCATGATCGGCACTGCCCAGGAGATCGAGGCGCGGCTGCTGAGGGCGGAGAAGGAGTCCCGGCTGGAGGAGACCGTTGTGCTGGAGAGCCGTCCGGTGCTCCTCGACGGTAGGTCCGCCCCGCTCACCGTGAACCAGATCGACTACCTGCTGGGGGAATGTGTCAACCAGGTCCGTGTCGTGCTCGGTACGCAGGCAACCGGCATTGCGGACGCGGAGCTGACCCTGCGAACCGTCACCGGTAGGGTGGCGGGCTGGTCGGTGCCCCCGATCGGCAGCGCCAAGACGTTCCGCAAGGAACTCGCCGCGGGCCGCTCCGGCGAGCGGCGCTTGCTCATCAGCGACCTCTCGTTGGTCAGTGAGAAGTCCTGCCAGGATTCCCTGAGCCTGGCCAGAGTGGTCCTGCCCGAGGCTGCAGAGGCCACCAGGTCCGTGGTCCTGGTGTCGGGTGTGGCACAGCTCGGTTTCTGGGCCAGCCTTCTCACCGGCCCCGAGGCCGACCACGACACAGTCGTGGCGCTGCGCCGGCACGACCTGCGCAGCCTGAAGGATTGGACGCGTCGCTACAGCCTGTGCGAGACGGAAGAACGACTGACCCGTCTCGCGACGGCGACTGGCGGCTGGCCGTACCTACTGGAAAAAGCCCTGCAGTTGCGTGAGCGTCGGCCCAACCAGGACAGGGTGCTGGGTGACCTGACGTCGTGGCTGGAGCAGAGCAGCGGTGCCGAGCAGTTCGTCGAGGCCGTGGGCCTGCTGGAGAGTGACACCCTCAAGGCCGCCTACGACGGGGTCGTCGAACAGCTCGGCACGGACTGGCATGACGAGGGCTACCTCATCACCGCGGCCGAGATGGCCGGCCTCTCTGCCGACGAGGCGCTCTGGGCCATCACCTGCCTGGAAGTCCTTCAGGTGTTCGACCGGGACGGGACACGCTTGCGTGTCGAGCCGGTTCTCCACTCTGCGCTGGGTGCACTCGACGGCAAGGCATGACCTACCGGTGGGGGCCGGGTGCGGGCCCGGCCCCCACCGTACCCACGGCCGCTCACGGTGACGGTTGGCATGACGATGACAAGAGAAAGCGAACTCCCCTTGCCCATACACTCCTCCCGACCCGACGTCGATGCGGCAGCTGCCGCGATCAGGGGCATCTGGTTCCCGATCAAGGGCTCCGTGAAGAGCCTTCCCGAGGTGCTGACACCGGACGAAACCGTTCAAGCCCTCGCCGTCGCGCACCACGACGGCGTCATGGGAGTGCTCGCCCTCACCGATCGCCGTGTGCTGTTCCGCGCGCAGGGCTGGTCCGGCCAGCGGCTCGTATCCCACGCCCTCGGCGAGATCTCCGACCAGGGCTGGACGGGAGGACTGGGCCAGGGGACGCTCACCTTGTCCGTCGCCGGGTGGGCGACCGAGTTCAAGAACATGGACAAGCGAGACGGCCAGAACCTCGCCGACCGCCTGGCACATTGGCGCCAGTGGTACGCCCAACAGGTTGGCACCGTTGCTCACCCTGCCTCCGGACAGCCCCTCCCCGCACCGGTCTTCGCTCCCGCGCAACCGTTCACGGGCTCCGCGCCTGTCCCCGTGCAGCCGTTCACCAACCCCGTTCCCGTCCCCGCTCAGCCCGGACTGACGACCCCAGCCGCTCCTGTGCCGCAGCACCCGTCCCGGCCCGACGGCGGTGGAGGTCTCTTCGGCCGCCGCCGGAGAGAATCGGAGGCCGAGGCCGCCCGCATGGGGGACGAGCTGCGTGCCCAGGCCGCCCACGCCGAGGCGCTGCGGACGGAGAACCAGCGTCTGCTGGCCGAGCTGACCGCCCTCGCTGGTGCCGACGTGGTCCGTCTGGTCCAGGAGACCGAGCGCCTTCGCCGTACCCATGCCGAGAACCTGGCCGAGCTCCAGCGCATCGACGCCGTCCTTGACACGAAAGTGGAGGCCGCGGCCGAACGCGCCGAGAACGAACTCCGCGGCTCCCGGCAGCGGCTGCACGAGATGGAGATACAGGCCCAGGAAGCCGAGCGTCGGCTGACCGCGGCCAGAAGCGGTCTGGTCGTCACCGACGACTTGGCACTGCTGCAGGAGGCGGGCATCTACGCGTACCGTCACCCGCTCGCGGACGCCGTTGCCTACAAGGCCGAACTCGACCGGATCAAGGAGCGTTACAAGGCGCTCACCAAGAACGGGCAGGCCGTCGTCGGGGTCACCGAGTGGACGGTCAACGGCTCCGCCGCCGAGGGACGCCGTATGGTGAGTGACTTCTCCAAACTGATGCTGCGCGCCTACAACGCCGAGGTCGATACCGCCGTACGGGGCATGAAGCCCCACCGTCTCGCCTCCCTCATCGACCGGCTGGTGAAGTCCCGGGAGACCATCGCGCGGCTCGGCAAGACCATGCAGATCCGAGTGACCGACGAGTACCACCGTCTGCGGGTGCGCGAACTGGAGCTGACCGCCGACCACTTGGCCAAGGTCGAGGAGGAGAAGGAGCAGCGTCGTGAAGAGCGGGTACGGCAGCGGGAGGAGGAGCGCCTGGAACGGGAGATCGCCCGCGAGCGCGCCCGGCTCGACAAGGAGCGCAACCGCCTCGTCCTGGCACTGACCCGGGCCCGCTCCGCTGGCCAGGTGGCCCCGGACCAGATCGAGGAACTGGAGCGGAAGCTCGGTGAGATCGACGCCGACGAGGAGGCCATCAACCGCCGCGAGGCCAACAACCGTGCGGGGTACGTGTACGTCATCTCCAACATCGGTGCGTTCGGCGAGTCCATGGTCAAGATCGGCCTCACCCGTCGTCTCGACCCCATGGATCGTGTCAACGAACTGGGCGATGCCTCCGTTCCCTTCCGCTTCGACGTGCATGCGCTGATCTACAGTGACGACGCCGTGAGCTTGGAACGCGCCCTGCACCAGGAGTTCGAGGACCGGAGAGTCAACAGGGTCAACGCACGCCGCGAGTTCTTCTACGCCACTCCGGCTCAGGTCTGCGATGCCCTGACCCGTCACGCGGGGCAGCACCTTCTTGAGTTCCACGAGGAACCGGACGCCCCTGAGTGGCGGGCCAGCATGGCGTCGGCACAGGCGAACCGTTGACGGACGACACCTGACAACGGGCGGCTGACGGCGGCGGGCGGGGGCACCGTCGTCGGACAGGGCAGGAGCGGGACAGCGTCAGCCAAGGTGAGATGTCTGCGGAGCGAGTCGGTTCTTGGTCCGTCACTGGTCCGGAAGGGCTGGTCAGGAGCGGGATGGCCGTGGGAGGAAAGGGACGTCATGAGGGAGAACGTTCCCTGCTCCGAGCAGATCGAGCGGAAGGCGTCTGACGGGCAAAAACCCGGTTCAGGCGCTTTCTCTCGCACCTCTGGAAGAACCCGAGCTTCTTCGGCGAGTAAGACACCAGAAGAATCTTCGTCTGCTGGTGGTACACCGCCCGCACGCGCTTGACCAGCGAATATGCTCGGGTGTGAGGTAAGCGTTGGTGCGCTGGTCCGAGTGTGGTCCGGATTTTGGATCGTCCATCTCCGCGGTCGACGGGTCTCCGGCCGATGCGGCGCCGCCACTGTCTGTCGCCTGCGTCGTGGACGACGACGCTGAGCCTTGTCGGCCCACCGCAGTTCCGCGAGGTCCTTGCGGGACGTGCCCCCTCATTCCCGGGACGACGACCCCAATAAGGACTTCGCGCCGATCCCGAACGGGATACCTCCGCTCGAGCGGAGGTATCCCCCGTGGTGGGTCCGGTGATCTGCCGGAAGGCGCAAGTGCGCACGAGGACCGCGCCGTGCAGGACACCGTTGAGTCAGACTGAAGCTGGTCGGTGCTACGGACGGCGCGCTGCGAGCGGAAAGGCAAAACCCTTCTCCCTCGCCCGCCTCACCCAGGTTGTCCCGTCGCCGAGCCCGTACCAGCGTGACCAGCTGGTACGCCTTGTGGAGGGGCTGCTGCTGAGCGGCGAGGACGACGCGCTGGTCGCGGCCCGGCTGCGGGCGCGGACCATATTTCCGGATGGCGAACGCAGAATACACGATGGTCAGTCTTTTGTATCGTGAAAAACAGAATGGCCGATTCAGCGTCGCTGACGTGCGAATTGTCCGGAGAGATTTCGGAGGATTGCTTTCCGGTTTGTCTCGCCGGAAACTTCCATCGTCAGATGCCTGTCTGGAGGGTCGCTCGGATTCCGCTCAAGCTGCGGGCTCGCCGTCTCGGTCGGGCGCCGCACTGGGGCCCGCGGCCAATCTTTTTCGTGCAACCAGAGGTCGACACGAACAAGATCGTCGCGAGCACTTCACGACCACCGGCCCGAGCCCGATCCCCGCCCTGCGGGCGTCTCACCACCGTCGGCGGAAATGGTCGCTGAGCCGACCCGGGGTGAAGGTGATGGGCTGGCCGGCGCTGCGATCGGTGCCGATGATGAACTCGGGATACGACTCGGCGGTTGCGTATGGGGAGGCGAGGTTGGTCGGCGTGGAGCCGATAGGCAGGATCAGGTGCTTGCCGCACAGGCGCACGAAGGCTGGCGGTCTCTCGTGGCCGCTGTTGACGTCGAAGGTGCTCACCTTCGTGCGGGCGGTTGCCTTGAACCATGGGGCGGGCGCGGTGCCGAGACAGGCGATCTTGTCGTACTGGACGACGAGGAAGCGCTCGCGGACGGCCAGGTGCGGTTGAGCTTCCTTGGCTAAAGGTTGTCCCGTAACGGCGGGGCGTAAGTGAGATGATCTCTCATGCCGTCAGTATGCTCGCGACCACTGGCAACGCCCGCGACGGCCCAGTAACGTCCATCTGGACCTGCCCCGGGCGGGCGGCGACCACCGGCGGGTGCTGGCTGTGCTGAGATTCCCGGAAGGAAGCGGCTGGCCCCGGGCGCCCGCCGAAGGCCCGGCCGATGCCGGGGCGGCGAAAAGGCTGGTGTGCGGGGCCGGCGGAACCGGGTAAGGTCCTTGTCATGTTCTTCCAGACGCCGATTTACGAGTGAGAGCGTGATGGGCCACTGCTGACGTCCTTCGACGTCGCCGCCCGTCCCCCACCGATGAATCCGTAGATCACTTCACATCATTACCGGGAGAACCCGTGACCGTGAGCAAGAACATCAACAACCCCGTGGGCATGGGCGGCGGCCAGCGCAAGAAGCTGTCCCGCGCCGAACGGCAGAACAACGGTCCGCACCGCAACCTCGACCGCCAGGGTGCAGCCGACCAGAAGGCGGAACTGGTGCGCAAGATGCGGGAGAAGGCAGGCGCAGCTGAGGGCGCCGGGCAGGCGGGCGACGACACCGCACAGAGCTGACGCACCGCCGCAGCGGGGCGGCACCGCATGGGGCAGGGCCCGGACCGCGACGCGCGGTCCGGGCCCTGCTGCCGCACCGGGCGCGGCCGGTACCGATCAGCTCTCGGCCGACCACCCGCGGCAGCCGCAGATTCAGCAGTCCCGTCACCGCCACCACCCCGAGCTGCACCAGAAGCGTCACCACCAGCGCGTTCCCCCGTGCCCAGCCCGGGCGACACCGCAGCTATCTTGATCTTTAACCTCAGGGCCCGAACGAGTCCTCGTACTTGATCACTCGGACTGGTAACTGCCGTGCGTGCGGGCGGCCTTCGGCTGAGCATGT
>NZ_JBHYGX010000068.1:8049-16017 GCF_042739975.1 Streptomyces sp. NPDC059080 | reverse complement strand
CCGTGGCACGGCGCCGGGCCCGTGGCACGGTGCCCCCGGCCGCGCCCGACCGCCACGGCGCCAAGCCCGGAGCCCGGTATCCGTCGGTCCCGGCCGTCGTCCGCCCGATCCGCTCACTCGATGATCTGCCGCCCCTCTGGCTGCGCGCTGCAGGAGGCCCGGAAGGCGCAGTGGGTGCAGTGGGTCCCGGTGGTCGGCGTGAACCGTTCGTCGAGAACCCGCCCCGCCGCTTCGGCGAGGAGGCCGCCGATCCAGGTGTCGTCCGGGGGCGGCTGGGTCTGGACGGCGGGCAGGGCGTCGCCGCCCTCCTTGCGGGGGGCGCCGAGGCGGAGGTGGACGAGCTGGGCGCCTGCGGTGTCGGGGGTCCGCCCGTCGAAGGCGTCGTCGAGGGCGCCCTGCCGGACGGCGAGCTGGTAGACGGCGAGCTGGGGGTGGTGTTCCACGTCGGGTCCGGTGGGCTTCTGCTTGCCGGTCTTGAAGTCGACGACGTAGGCGCGGCCCTGGTCGTCGCTTTGGACGCGGTCCATGGTGCCGCGGATGCGGATCTGGTGGGGCCCCGCGGCGAGGGTGACGTCGAAGTCGTGCTCGGAGGCGGCGGTGGTGCTGCCGCGGACGTCGCGTTCGTCGGTGTGCCAGCGCAGGAAGCGTTCCAGGGCGGCGCGGGCGTTCTCCTTCTCCTGGCGGGATTTCCAGGGGGCGTCGAAGGCGAGGGCGTCCCAGACGGAGTCGAGGCGGGCCATGAGGACGGCGAGGTCGGCGGGGGTGCGGCCGGAGGCGACCTCGTCGGCGAGGACGTGGACGACGTTGCCGAAGCCCTGGGCGGCGGTCGCGGGGGCGTCGGCCTTGACCTCGCGGCCGAGGAACCACTGGAGGGCGCAGGCGCGGGCGAGCTGGTCGAGGGCGCTGCCGGAGAGGACGACGGGGTGGTCGCGGTCACGGAGGGGGGTGGTGTTGTGGGTGGGTTCGGCCAGGCCCCACCAGTGGTCGGGGTGGGCGGCGGGGACGAGGGGGCGACCGTCGTCGTCGCGGAGGGCGGCGAGGCGGGCGAGGCGGTGGGCGGCGGCGTCGCGGAGGGCGGGGGTGGCGACGGGGTCGACGGTGGTGGCGCGGAGTTCGGCGACGAGGGCGGCGACGGCCAGCGGGCGGCGGGGGCGGGCGGTGACGTCCTGGGGGGTGACGCCGAGTTCGGTGAGGAAGCGGGAGGGCTGGTCGCCGTCGTCGGCGGCGGCTTTCACGGCGGTGACGACGAGGCGGTCGCGGGCGCGGGTGGCGGCGACGTAGAAGAGGCGGCGTTCCTCGGCGAGGAGCGCGCCGGGGGTGAGGGGTTCGGCGAGGCCGTCGCGGCCGATGCGGTCGGCTTCGAGGAGGGAGCCGCGGCGGCGCAGGTCGGGCCAGAGCCCTTCCTGGACCCCGGCCACGACGACGAGGCGCCATTCGAGGCCCTTGGCGCGGTGGGCGGTCATCAGGCGTACGGCGTCGTGGGTGGGGACGCGGCGGGTGAGGGTGTCGGCGGCGATGTCCTGGGCGTCGAGCTCTTCGAGGAAGTTGAGGGCGCCGCGGCCGCCGGTGCGTTCCTCGGCGCGGGCGGCGGTTTCGAAGAGGGCGACGGCGGCGTCGAGGTCGCGGTCGGCGTTGCGCCCGGCGGCGCCGCCGCGGTGGGCGGCGCGTTCCAGGCGCTGCGGCCAGGGGGTGCCGTTCCACAGTTCCCAGAGGGCGGCTTCGGCGGTGCCGCCGGTGGCGAGGAGGTCCTCGGCGGTCCGCAGGAGGAGGCCCAGGCGCTGGGCGCCGCGGGCGTAGGCGGGGTCGTGGGCGATGAGGCGTTCGGGGGCGGCGAGCGCCCGGGCGAGCAGTTCGTCGGAGGGCCGGGGCAGTGCGGCGCCCGCGGCCCGCTCCTCCTCCCGCAGGGCCCGCCCCAGCCGCCGCAGATCGGCGGCGTCCATCCCGCCGAGCGGCGAGGTGAGCAGGTCGAGGGCGGTCTCGGGGGTGAGGTGGGCGGGAGCGACGGATGCCGCGGGTGCGGGGTCGTCCACCGGGGCGTCCGGTACGGGCGCCGGCTCGTCATCTTCGGCAAGCGTGACGGTTTCGGCCGCCACCGGGGTATCCGGTACCGGCGTGGGGGCGGTGTCGGCCACCGGGGCGTCCGGTACGGGCGCGGGGTCGGCGCCATCGGCGGGCGCCGCGGATTCGGCAGGCCCCGGGCCGTCCGGTACGGCGGTGTCTCCCGGGCCGTCCGCCACGGGCGCGGGCTCGGCCACCGGGCCATCCGAAACGGGCGTGCCACCAGCCACGTCAGCAACGCCCCCGGCACGCCTCATTGCCGCCTGGGCAGCCACTCGTAGCGCCGTGAGCAGCGGCGCCACCGCGGGCTCATCGCGCAGGGGAAGATCATCGCCATCGATGTCGAGTGGCACCCCCGCCGAGGTGAGCGCCCGGCGGACGCCGGGCAGGGAGCGGGCCCCGGCGCGGACGAGGACGGCCATGTCGTGCCAGGGGACGCCGTCCTCCAGGTGGGCGCGGCGCAGGAGGTCGGCGATGTTGTCGAGTTCGGCGCCGGGTGTCGGGTACGTGAGGACGTCGATGCGGCCGCCGTCGCGGACGGTGGCCGGTTCGCGGTGGGCGCGGACGGTGGCGGCGGGGAGCCGGGTGAGCGGCATCCGGCGGGCCAGTTGGCGGGTGGCGGCCAGGAGGGCGGCGCGGGGGCGGCGGGCGGTGGTGAGCACCGCGACGGGTGCGGGGGTGCCGTCGCCGCGGGGGAAGGCGGTGGGGAAGTCGAGGATGCCGTTCACGTCGGAGCCGCGGAAGGCGTAGATCGACTGGTCGGGGTCGCCGAAGGCGAGGAGGGTGCGGCCGGGGGTGCCGGGTGCGCCGCGGGTGGCGCCGGGCCCGGCGAGGGCCCGCAGCAGGCGGAGTTGGGCGGGGTCGGTGTCCTGGTACTCGTCGACGTAGACCGCGTCGTAGGCGGCGGTGAGGCGGGCGGCGGCGCCGGTGTCCGCGTCCTCGGCGAGGAGGACGGCGCGGTGGACGAGTTCGGCGTAGTCGAGGACGCCCTGGGCGTCGAGGACGTCGAGGTATTCGGCGAGGAAGGCGGCGGCGGCGCCCCAGTCGGGGCGGCCGGTGCGGCGGGCGAAGGCGGCGAGGGCGTCGGGGCCCAGGCCCAGTTCGCGGCTGCGGGCGAGGACGGCGCGGACCTCGTCGGCGAAGCCGCGGGTGGTCAGGCAGGCGCGGAGTTCGTCGGGCCAGGTGACGCGGGCGCGTCCGGCGGCGGCCAGGCCGGCCTGGCCGGCGAGGAGTTCGCGGACGACGAGGTCCTGTTCGGGGCCGGAGAGCAGCCGGAGCGGGTCGGCGAAGAGGTCGGCGTCCTGGTGGGCGCGGACCAGGGCGTAGCAGAACGAGTGGAAGGTGGTGGCCTGCGGGAGGGCGGTGGTGCCGAGGCGGGCGGCGAGGCGGTCGCGGAGGGCGACGGCGGCCTTGCGGCTGAAGGTGAGGACGAGGATCCGCTCGGGGTCGGTGCCGCGGCGTACGCGGGCGGCGACGGACTCGACGAGGGTGGTGGTCTTGCCGGTGCCGGGCCCGGCGAGGACGAGGAGCGGTCCGTCGCGGTGCTGAACCACGGCGCGCTGCGCCGCGTCCGAGGCGGGCGGCTCCATGGGCCCCACGTCGGTCCGCACCAGACGGTACGGGCCGGGGGCGTCCCGCCGCGACGCGCGGGGGCGCGGGCGTCGCGGTGTGTCGGAGAAGGAGGAGCTCACGTGGATCGCCGGTTCTGGTGGAGGTACGGGGCGGACGGTGCGGGGCCGCGGTGGGCGGGCGCCGTCCTGCCGTCGTCCGGCCGGTCCGGGCCGTCCGGGTGGGCGGCGTGGGACCTCGACGCTACGCCAGGTGGCGGGCGGGGCGGCGGCCGTCCACAGGGCGCCCCGGGGCGGCGGGGGCGCGCGGGCTCAGGAACGCGCCGTCCGGCCGCGGCTGCGGCGCCGGGCCCGCGCGGCCGGGCCGTCGGGGGCCGTGCTGCCGCCGTCGCGGCTCCGACCTGCGGAGCGGTCCTCGGCCGGGGTGCCGTGGCCGCCTCCGGGGGCGGCGGGTCCCGTGGGGACGGCGCCCTCCGGGAGGCCCGGGAGGTGGGTGAGGTCGACGACGTGGCGGGCGCCGGGGCCGGTGTCGGAAACCTCACAGTCGTCGGCGGGATCGAGGGGGCCGTCCCAGCGGGCGCGGCGCATGTCGAGGCGGGTGGTGGAGCCGTCGGGGGCGGTGCGCAGCGGGGTGCCTTCGGCGCGGTAGTGGGCGAGGGCGCGGTGTTCGCTGCCGGGCAGCGGGGCGCCGTCCGCGCGGACCACGCGCCACCAGGGGACCGTGCCGCCGTAGAGGGCCATGGCGCGGCCGACCTGGCGGGGGCCGCCGGAGCCGCGGCCGTCGCGATCCTCGGCGGCGAGGCGGGCGGCGATGTCGCCGTAGGTCAGGACGTGGCCGGGCGGGATCCGTTCGGCGACGCCGAGGACGCGTTCGGCGTAGTCGGGCAGCTCGGGTGCGGGCCGGGCGCCCTCCGGGGGCGGGCCGTCGCCCCGGGAGGGGTCAGGTGCGGTGCCGTCGCGGTGGCCACTCATTCGGTCCATCCTGCCGTACACCACCGCCAACGGCGCGGGGCGCGGGGCCGGGGCCGTGCGGAGGCCGTGTGCGGCCCGCGCGCAGGCCCGGGATGCGGGAGGCTTGAGGCGGGGGCCGTGGCGGGCGCCGGGCCGGTAGCGGGGGCTCGGCTTCCGCTTCCCGCGCCCTCGAAAAGCACCCTGATCCCCCCGCCCCCCGCACGGCCGTGCCACCATCTTGCGGGCGGTGACTGGTGAGACGTGAGCGAAAAGCGACGTCCGGACGGCAGGGCGCGGCGCCTCCTCGGGAGGCCGGCGCCCCTGACGCCCGGCAGCCGGGAGCCGCCGCCACCGTCCCGGGAGGCACCGCGCGCAGGCGCCGGGCCGACCGTCCGGCGGTGGATCAGGGGAAGCAGCAACGGAGGCCGTCCGCGGTCTCCGCGACCGAAAAGGCGAGCACGATCGAGAAGGCCGAACGACCCGGGGCGTCCGAGAGACCCGACGAGCCCGCACACCACGCGGGCGACGACGCGCAGCGGACGCCACAGGGGCACGAGCAGGGAGCCGGACCCCAGCCGGACGTGGTCCGCGCGGGGCCCGAGCGGCCCGAGCTGCCCGCGGGCGCCGTGGCCGCGGGGTCCGGCGGGGGCGGTGACGTGCCCCGGACCGGTTCGTACCTGGCGACGTGTGACAGCGCGGGGTGCGCGGGCGGTGCGGAGCACGCGGACCGGGTGTCCGGTGACGAGCCGCTGCTCCCGGCGCGGGTGCACCGTCCGGCCGACCTGCTGCGGCTGCTGCTCGGCATCGCGGGGATCGCGCTGGTCCTGGCGCTGGCGGCGTTCGCGCACGCCACGACGCAGGGGCTGGCCGACGACATCGGCAAGGGTGCGGGCCAGGCCCCGCGGTTGCTGATCAACTTCGCGGGTCTGGCATCGAGCGTGGCGGTGCTGATCGTTCCGGTGGCGTTCGCCGTCGAGCGGCTGATCAAACGGGACGGGCTGCGCATTGCCGACGGGGTGCTGGCCGCGGTGCTGGCGCACGGGGTGTCACTGGCGACGGACCTGTGGGTCGCTGAGGCGGCACCCGCCTCGATCCGGGCGGCGCTGACCCACCGGATGCACGACGGGTCGCTGACCACACCGGTGCACAGCTACCTCGCGCCGGTCATCGCGTACATGACGGCGGTGGGGATGTCGCGGCGTCCGCGGTGGCGGGTCGCGATGTGGTGTGTGCTGCTGCTGGACGCGTTCGCGGTACTGGTCGGCCGGTACACCACACCGTTCGCGATCGTCACGACGGTGCTGATCGGCTGGACGGTGGCGTACGGGACGCTGTACGCCGTCGGCACCCCCAATGTGCGGCCCACCGGGCAGCATCTGCTGGCGGGGCTGCGGCGGGTGGGGTTCCGTCCGGTGAGCGCGCTGCGCGCCGAGGACGTCGCCAATCCGGACCACCCCGAGCACGCCGACCGCGGGCGCCGCTATCTGGTGACGCGGGAGGACGGTCCGCCCATCGATGTGACGGTCGTCGACCGCGAACAGCAGGCGCAGGGCTTCTTCTACCGGGTGTGGCGGCGCCTTTCGCTGCGCGGTATCAACCAGCGCCGCAGCCTCCAGTCGCTGCGGCAGGCGCTGGAGCAGGAGGCGCTGCTGGCGTACGCCGCGATCGCCGCGGGTGCCCGGGCGCCGAGGCTGATCGCCACGTCGGAGCTGGGCCCGGACGCGGTGATGCTGGTCTACGAGCACATCGGCGGGCGGCGGCTGGACGCGCTGGACGACGAGGAGATCACCGATGCGGTGATGCGCAGCGCGTGGGAGCAGGTCGCGGCGTTGCAGTCGCGGCGGATCGCGCACCGGCGGCTGGTCGGTGACGCGCTGCTGGTGGATCGTTCCGGCAAGGTGACGCTGACGGAGCTGCGCGGCGGGGAGATCGCCGCCGGTGACCTGGTGCTGCGGATGGATGTCGCGCAGCTGCTGACGACGCTGGGCCTGCGGGTCGGCGCGGAGCGGGCGGTCGCGACAGCGGTGGAGGTGCTGGGCCCGGACGCGGTCGCGGACAGTCTGCCGCTGCTCCAGCCGATCGCGCTGAGCCGGGCGACGCGGGCGACGCTGCGGCAGCGGGCGCGGGAGCGGTCGGCGCGGGAGCGGGAGGCGGTGCTGGAGGCGTCGCGGTCCGCGAAGGAGACGCGCGAGGAGCGGGCGGTGTCCGAGCCCGCGGACCGCAAGCGGCAGCGGGCGATGCGGGCGCAGGCGAAGGCGGCGGAGAAGCGGGCGCTGGACGAGGCGTCGGAGGAGGCGCGCGAGGAGGATCTGCTGGCGCAGATCCGGCGGCAGGTGCTGCTGATCCGTCCGACGGCGGTGATCGAACCGGCGAAGCTGGAGCGGCTGAGCCCGCGGATCCTGATCAGCTGGATCGCGGGTGCGTTCGCCGCGTATCTGCTGCTGTCGCAGCTGATGTCGCAGGTCGCCCACTTCAACCTGCTCGATGTGATCAGCGAGGCCCAGTGGGTCTGGGTGCTGGTGGCGATGGTGTTCTCCGGGACGACGTACATCGCGGCGGCGATGAGCCTGCTGGGGTTCGTCACGGAGAAGGTGTCGTTCGTCCGGACGGTGATCGCGCAGATCGCGGGGAACTTCGTGAAGCTGGTGGCGCCCGCCGCGATCGGCGGCGTCGCGCTGAACACGCGGTTCCTGCAACGGGCGGGGGTGCGGCCGGGGCTGGCGGTGGCGAGCGTCGGCGCCTCGCAGCTGTTCGGTCTTGGCGCGCACGTCCTGCTGCTGCTGACGTTCGGGTATCTGACGGGGACGGAGAGCGGCGACGATCAGCTGTCGCCGTCCCGTACGGTCATCGCCGGACTGTTGACGGTGGCGGTGCTGGTGCTGGTGGTGACGGCGGTGCCGGTGCTGCGGAAGTTCGTGGTGACGCGGGTGCGGTCGCTGTTTGCCGGGGTGGTGCCGCGGATGCTGGACATCCTGCAGCGGCCCGGGAAGCTGGTGACCGGCATCGGCGGGATGCTGCTGCTGACGGCGGCGAACGTGATGTGCCTGGACGCGTCCGTGCGTGCCTTCGGCGGCGGCGATCAGCTCAGTTACGCGAGCATCGCGGTGGCGTTCCTCGCCGGGAACGCGCTGGGCTCGGCGGCGCCGACGCCGGGTGGTGTGGGCGCGGTCGAGGGCGCGTTGATCACGGCGCTGACGCTGGCGGGGCTCGGCGGCGACGTCGCGTTCCCGGCGGTGCTGCTGTTCCGGCTGATGACGTTCTGGCTGCCGGTGCTGCCGGGCTGGCTGGCGTTCACGCACCTGACGCGCAAGGGCGAGATCTGAGGAACGGCCGGATCCGGCCACGGCGAAGGCGCCGCCCCGCAAGAAGAGGGGGGGGGCCCTCGGTGGCC
>NZ_JBHYGX010000068.1:1622-8039 GCF_042739975.1 Streptomyces sp. NPDC059080 | reverse complement strand
TCGTGTTTGTGTCGTTGAGTCTCGCGCCGCCCCGCCCGCCCCGCCCCCCCCCGCCCGCCCCCGCCCCCCCCCCCCCCCCCCCCCCCCCGCCCCCCCCCATTCGGTGCACGGGGCGGGGGCGTGAACGGCCCCCGGTGGCGCGGTCAGTAGACGGGCTTCTCCGGCTCGATCTGGTGGACCCAGCCGATGACGCCGCCGCCGACGTGGACCGCGTCGGCGAATCCGGCGGACTTGAGGACGGCGAGGACCTCGGCGGAGCGGACGCCGGTCTTGCAGTGCAGGACGATCTTCTTGTCCTGCGGGAGGTCCTGGAGGGCCTCGCCCATCAGGAACTCGTTCTTCGGGATCAGCTTGGCGCCGGGGATCGAGACGATCTCGTACTCGTTCGGCTCGCGGACGTCGATGATCTCGATCTGCTCGTCGGCGTCGATCCACTCCTTGAGCTGCTTGGGCGTGATCGTCGCGCCCATCGCCGCTTCCTGGGCCTCCTCGGAGACGACGCCGCAGAAGGCTTCGTAGTCGATCAGCTCGGTGACGGTGGGGTTCTCGCCGCAGACCGCGCAGTCGGGGTCCTTGCGGACCTTGACCTGGCGGTACGTCATCTCCAGCGCGTCGTAGATCATCAGGCGGCCGACGAGCGGGTCGCCGATCCCGGCGAGGACCTTGATCGCCTCGTTGACCTGGATGGAGCCGATGGACGCGCAGAGCACACCGAGGACGCCGCCCTCGGCGCAGGAGGGCACCATGCCGGGGGGCGGGGGCTCCGGGTAGAGGCAGCGGTAGCAGGGGCCGTGCTCGCTCCAGAAGACGGACGCCTGGCCGTCGAAGCGGTAGATGGAGCCCCAGACGTACGGCTTGTTCAGCAGCACGCAGGCGTCGTTGACGAGATAGCGGGTGGCGAAGTTGTCCGTGCCGTCCACGATCAGGTCGTACTGGCTGAAGATGTCCTTCACGTTCTCGGCTTCGAGCCGCTCTTCGTGGAGGATCACGTTCACGTACGGGTTGATGCCGAGCACCGAGTCCTTGGCGGACGCAGCCTTGGAGCGGCCGATGTCCGACTGGCTGTGGATGATCTGGCGCTGCAGGTTCGACTCGTCGACCTCGTCGAACTCCACGATGCCCAGGGTGCCCACACCGGCCGCGGCCAGGTACATCAGGGCGGGCGAACCCAGGCCGCCGGCGCCTACGCACAGCACCTTGGCGTTCTTCAGCCGCTTCTGCCCGTCCATCCCCACGTCGGGGATGATCAGGTGGCGGGAGTACCTGCGGACCTCGTCGACGGTGAGCTCCGAAGCGGGCTCGACCAGGGGTGGCAGCGACACGGAAGACCTCAACAAGGGGGTTGGTCGGTGTGGGTCAGTACGGTTGTTCTGTCCGTAACACTGCCACGCCCGTCTTCATTCCAAGACACCCGGTCCGATGCGCGAGACGAAATCGTCCCAGTAGCCGGGCAGGGTCCCGGGCGCCGTCCGCGAGGCCGCGCAGCGCGGCGGCGGTGCGGCGGGTGGCGGGCAGCGCGTCCCGCCCGGCGGGGGCGCGGCCCAGCAGGAAACCGTCGGCCTTGTACCGCTCCAGGAAGCGGTGGGCGTCGGCGATCAGCTCACCGAAGGGCCGGGCGCCGTACCCCAGATCGAGATGTCCCAACAGGCGGACACCCGTCTCACGCGGCCGGGCCGCGGCGGGCGGACAGCGCGCGTCGGGGCGGTCGCCGGGGCCCGCGGCGACGTCGAGGACCGCCCAGTGGACCGGGGCGACCGGGGCGACCGGGGCGTAGCCGGGCACCGGCCCCGCCACGCCCCGGAGGGCCTCCCCGGGAGCGACGAACCCCCGGGAGCCCCGCAGCAGTTCGGCCCACTCGGTGGGCGCGAGCAGCGAATGGGCGATGCCCGGGGAGCCGGCCCCGAAGGGTCCGGCGCCGGTGGAGGTGCGGGTCGTGCCCGCGGCGGTCAGATGCGGCATGCGGCCTCCATCCAGATGTCGGCGAGGGATTCCTCCAGTCCGATCCGCGGCCGCCAGCCGAGCCGGTCGCGCGCGGTGCGCACATCGGCCTGCTGCCAGGTGCCGCAGCCGTCCGGGTAGGGGTACGTGGGCGGCGCGGCGCCGTGTTCCGGCGACGGGCCCGGGATGATCAACCGGGCGGGCGGCGAGTCCAGTTCGTGCAGGGCGCCGCCGAATCCGGCGACCCGGGCGAGGACGGACGCGGCCTCCCGCAGCCGCACCGCGCGCCCGGTGCCGATGTTGACGACGCCCTGCGCGGCGGAGAGCGATGCGGCGTGCACGGCGCGCGCCACATCGCGGACGTCGACGAAGTCCCGCTGGACGCCGAGGCCGCCCAGCTTCAGTTCGCCGTCGCCGGACTGCATGGCGCGGCGCATCGCCTCGGCGAGCCGCCCGAGCGGGGATCCGGCGGGGGTGCCCGGCCCGACGGGTGAGAAGACCCGCAGCACGACCGCGTCGAGGCCGGAGCCGAGGACGAGTTCGGTGGCGGCGAGCTTGCTGACGCCGTAGGGGCCGCCGGGGCGGGGCACGGCGTCCTCGGCGGTGGACGAGCCGGGCTGCGAGGGGCCGTATTCGGAGGCGCAGCCGAGGTGGACGAGGCGGGCGCCGCAGCCGCTGCGGCGCAGCGCCTCGCAGATGGTGGCGACGGCGACGGTGTTGTGGCGGGTGAGGTCGCGGGCGCCGCCGCGGGTGGCGCCGGAGCAGTTGACGACGACGCCGGGGTGGACGGCGTCGAGGAAACGGGTGAGCGCGCCGGGGCTGCCGGTGGCGAGGTCGAAGCGGACATCGGCGTCGTCGCCGCGGCCCAGCACGGTCAGCTGGACGGCGGGGTCGGCGAGCAGGCGGTCGGCGACGTAACGGCCGAGGTAGCCGTTGGCGCCGATGAGCAGAACCCTCATCGGGCGACCCCCTGGTGCTCATGGCGTGCGGTCGGGTGGACGTTCATTGTCGTGCTCCTCGTGGGACGGGGCGGTGGTGGTGGTTAGGCCGCGGCGGGCGGCCGCCGCGGGACGGCGGCCCGGAGGGGGTCGTGGTCCGCGCCGATCGCACGGGTGGGGCCCGTGGGGCGTCGGTGCCCGGGGCCGGCGGGAGGGCTATTCGCCGGATCATGGCCGGGCCGCCTCCGGCTCCTCGGGGGCGGGGTGGGCCCGGGCGCCGGTGAGGGTGCGCAGGGCATGGCCCAGGAGGACGAGGGCGGCGGTGGCGCAGGCGACGGCCGGTACGGCGGCGGGGCCCGCGGCGGCGGTGAGCGCGTCCACCGGCCGGGCGAGCGCCCCCGCGCCGGGCAGCCGGGCGATGAGCACCAGGGCCAGGGCGACGGCTTCGAGGGCCGCAGCCGCCGCGGGCCCGGCGACCGCGGCGGCGGGGAAGCCGTGGACGGCCAGCAGCCGGGCGAGGAAGAGCAGCGTGCCCAGGGCGGTGGTGGCGACGAGGGCGGCGGGCGGGCCGGCGGGGCCGCCGGTGAGATGGCGGGCGCCGAACAGCAGGGCGAGCTGCGCGGCGGCGTACAGCAGGGTGGCGCCGAGCAGCAACGGGCGGACCCGGGAGGCGAGTTCACTCAGTCCACGGCTGATGGCGAGACCACGCCGGGCGCGCCGCGCGAACCAGCGGGCGAGCGCCGCGGCGGGCGCGACGGCGCAGGTCAGGGCGAGCGCGGTGGCGGCATCGGGGTGCGGCCACGACAGCGGGAGGCCGGGCCCGCCGGAGAGGAGTGCGGTCAGCGGCGCATCGCCGAGGAGGGCATGGCCGACGGCCCAGACGACGGCGAGGACGGCGGTCGCGGACGGGCGCCCGGCCCAGCGGACGCGCAGCGGACCGGCGCGCAGACACAGCCGGAGCGCGAGCAGGACGAGGACGGTGCCCACGGCGGCGGTGGCGGGCCGGGCGAGAGGGTGCCCCAGGTGGACGGCGGCGAGCGCCGCGAGGGTGGCCCCGCAGAGCGCCCCCGGCAGCAGCTGGAGCAGGGCCCGCACGGCCGCCCCGTGCCGGACGGGCTCCCGGGGCGGCGCGGTGGCGGCGCGGGCGCGGGGCACCCGCGCGTACAGCTCCTCGGCGAGCGAGAAGACGTCACGGTGCCGGAAGCGGGCGGCGGTGCGGTCGGTGACCCCGTGCGCCTCCAGCCCGGCGGCGATCTCCAACGGGTCGACGGCGTGCGCGCAGAGGCGGCGGTGACGGTGGATCAAGGTGCGTACGGGGTCGGCGTGGTGGGCGGGAGGCGCTTCCGGGGGCGGATGTCCGGCGGCCGACGCCTCCCGTGGCGGGTGCGCCGCGGGTGTCGCGTCCGGGGGCGGGCGCCCCGCAGGGGTCGCGTCCCGGGGCGGGTGTACAACGGGGACCTCATCCCAGGAGAGGTGCCCCGCGGGCGTCGCGTCCCGGGGCGACCGCCCGGGGACGGACGCGTCCCAAGGCAGGTGCCCGGCGGGCGTCGCGTCCCGGGTCGCGCGCCACCCGGTGGACAGCGGTCCTGCGGGCGTCGCCTCCCGGGTCGGGCGGCCCGCGCCGAGGGGGCGTCGGGTGGCGTGCCACGTGGTCGCAGAGCGCCGGGCCGGGCGGCCCGGGGCAGCCGGGCGCCCGGGGGCGGGGGAGGGCTCGCGGTCCGGGGAGTCCGTGCTCGGGGTCATCGCGCCTCTCCTCTCGTGGCCGCCGGGCGGCGGCGCGGCCCGGGTGCGGCCCAGCTCGGGGTGCGGTCGGCCGGGGGCGTACGGGGGACGGCGGCGCCGCGGCGCCCGGGGAGGTGGGTCTCGGCGGGGCGGGCGAAGGGGTGCGGGGTGCCGGGGGCGGGGTCCGGGTGGGCGTGGGCGAGGAGTTCGAGGTAGATGCCGCGGAAGGCGGCGAGGTGGCGGTCGACGGTGAAGAGTTCCAGGGCCCGGGCGCGAGCGGCGGCGCCGAGGCGGGCGCGGCGGGCCGGGTCGGTGAGCAGGGCGAGGCAGGCGTCGGCGAGGGCGCGGGGGTCACCGGCGGGGACGACCAGGCCGGTGCCGCCGATGACCTCGCAGACCGCCCCCGCGTCGGTGGAGACGGTGGCCCGGCCGCTGAACATCGCCTCCACCAGGGTGTGCGGGAACCCCTCGTCGACGCCGGAGAGCACCACGACAGCGGCGGTGGCGTAGGCATCGGCGACGGCGGTCGCCCCGGGGGCGGCCGGTTCCTCGAAGCGGACCGGGCCCGGGGCCCCACGGAAGAGCCGGTCGGCGAGGGCCCGGCAGTGGGCGAGGTAGGCGGCGGCGTCGGGGGCGTCGCCGGGCCCGCCGACGATCCGCAGGGTGGCGTCGGGCACGGCGGTCCGGACGTGGGCGAAGGCGCGCAGCAGTCCGGCGAGGTCCTTGGCCGGCTCGACGGGACCGGCCCACACCAGGGTGGTGGCGTCGTCGGCCATGGCGTCGGGCGCCCGGAGGAACGGCCCGGCGGGCACGCCCGGGTGGACGGTGCGCAGCCGCTGCGGCGCCGCGCCGCACCGCTCCTGCCAGCGGCGGGCATGGGCGGTGCCGGGGGTGATGAGCGTCGCGCGGGCGTACGTCTCGGCGGCGAGGGCCCGTTGGAAGGCAGCGAGGAGGGCGCGGGCCGGGGCGTTCAGCGGGGTGGTGGCGCGGTCGAGGTAGTGCGCGCGCAGCCCGGGGCCGTCCTCGGCGACCAGGAGCGGGGTGCCGAAGAAGCGTTTGGCCAGCAGCCCGGCGAGGGCGGCCGGACCGGCGGCCGTGGCGTGGCAGAGGTCGACGGTGTCGAGGCCCGGGACGCCGTCCCCGTACCAGTCGAGGGAGAGCGGGCGCAGCGCCTCGTCGAGGTGGGTGGTGACCGCGAGGAGGTCGGGGACCTGGGCGGCGTGCGCGGCGGGGAGTGCGCCGGGGGCGCGGCAGGCGCGCTCCAGCAGGCGCAGGGCGGCCTCGGAGCGGAGCAGGGCGGGCAGGTCGGCGTGGTCGCGGGCGAGGTCGGCGAGGCCGTGGAGACCGGCGGCGAAACGGTCCGCCTGGGTGGCGGTGCGGACGGGTTGGGCGGTGAGCGCGGCGGCGAGGTCGGCGAAGTGGCGGGCGAAGCGGCGGCGGGCGGCGCGGTCCGGGGTGCGGCCCCGGCCGTCCGGGCGGCGGGCCGCCGGGCCGGGCACGGGACCGGTACGGCGCGCCCCGTCGGCGTACGACGGGTCCGTGGGGCGGGCAGCGGGCGGTGCGGGGAGGGCGAACTCGGTGAACTCGTGGCCGGGCAGCCCCTGGACGAGCCGGTCGTACCAGCGCCGGGCGCCACACGGCGCGCCGAGGTGGGCACCGTCGGTGAGCAGTCCGATGCGCACGTGTCCACTCCCGTTCTGCGGTCTCGGCGTGTGTCGGCATCCGGCGGTACGGTCCGGGCCGCCGGTTGCGGAACGACGCTACGCAAAAGGCCCGGTGGCGGGGGGGGGGGGGGTGGAGGCGGAGCACCACGCCCGGG
>NZ_JBHYGX010000068.1:0-1612 GCF_042739975.1 Streptomyces sp. NPDC059080 | reverse complement strand
GCGGCGGGGGGGTGGGCGGGCGGCGCGGGCGGCGGCGCCGGCGGCCCCGTGGCCCCCCCCCCCCCCCCCCGGGCGGGGGGGGGCGCGCGGGGGGCCCCCCCCCCCCCCCACCGGAAGGGGTGAACGGTCGTAACTTTCCACCCCATGGGGCGTTCCTATGCGCTAAGTAGCGAGTTCGCCCCTGGGGGCCCTGGAGGGGGCGCGGTCCGGGGCTGCGGTCGGACGGGATCTCACGGACGCGGCCCGGGCTGTCTCCCCGGGCCGCACCACTCCCCCGGCGCACGGCGTGCCGGACGGCTCAGACGCGGGCGCGCGCCGCCCGACGCTCGGCGGCAACCTTCGGACCGAGGACCGTACGGCATCCAACAGGCCCTGGGTGTACGGATGTTGGGGATGGCCGGCGCCCCCGGTGTCTCGTAAGGAGAGACCGCAAACCCCACATACGAGGACGGCGCGACCCGGCCGACGGGCCCGCCGCCCCGCCCGGCTCAGCGACTGCCGGGATACGGCCAGGAGTTGGGGCGGCAGGTGACGCCGTCCGTCGTCAGGAACTTCGTCTGCTGCATCATCACCGGCGCGAGCGCCCCGGAGCGGGAACATGCCTCGTGGTTGTGGCCGAGCCGGTGGCCGACCTCGTGGTTGATGAGCATCTGGCGGTAGGCGTACATCTTGTCCGGCCCGTACGTCTTCGCGCCCTGCGCCCAGCGGTACGCGTTGATCATCACGCGCGGGGTCGCCGCCGAGTCGCACGAGACGTTGTCCTCGGAGGTGTCAAGACCCGACTTGGCGCACCACGCATCGGTGGTGCCGGGGCTGGCCAGCGTGATGACGAAGTCCGCGTCGCCGGAGCCGACCCGCTCGAAGGTCCGGGTGCCGCCGTGCGCCCAGCTCCGGTCGTCGTTGAGGGTCTTGTGCACCGCGTCGGCGAACAGCCGGCCGTCCAGCGGCAGTCCGGTCTCCATATCGACGCGGTAGCGGACGACATGACCGCGGCCGGGCGCCTTCGCGACGCCGCCGACGGGCAGGAACTTCCCGGAGGCGGTCAGCTTCGCGTCGAGCGGGAACGGCTCGGCCATCCGCTGCGTGTACGAGGCGGGCTTGGCGTCCTGCGGCCGGTCCCCGGAGCGCGAGGCGCCCTCGTCCTGCGGGTCGGTGCGGTCGGGCCCGCCGCCCGAGTGGCCGGTTCCGTCCGGCCGCTGCTCGGCTACCTGACCGGCCACCACCACGGCGAGCACGGTGGTCACCGCGGCCGCCGCGACACCGGTGAACGTCCGGCCCAGCCCGCTCTTCCGGGCACCGGCGGCCGGCAGCCCGTCCGGCCCGCCGTCCCCGTCCACCGTGTCCGTACCGACGGGGACACCGCCGTCCGACGGAGCCGTCTCCCGCGCGAAGACCACGGAACGGCCGGTGTCCACCGGCCCGTCCTCCCTGCGCAGCGCCCCGGCGGCCGGCGCGTCGAACGCCTCCAGATACTCCGGCCGGGGCCCGGCACCACCGGGCGCACCGGCACCACCGGGCGCACCGGCACCGGCCGTCGCGTGCGCGCCGGGGCGGACCTCGGCGGTGGCAGGGTCCGGCAGCCGGCCGGGCCGCGCGGCCGGGGGAGGATAAC
>NZ_JBHYGX010000067.1:0-17571 GCF_042739975.1 Streptomyces sp. NPDC059080 | reverse complement strand
GTGTTGCCGACCAGCCCCGCGGGCGTGCGCGCCGACGGCGCGGAAACGGTCGGCAGGGCGGCGGGCGGTCCCGGGGACGTCATTGCGCGGGCGGTGTTCATCGTAGCGCGCTGTTCGCCGGGCGCCCCGCGCGGCGCCCCCGCGCGGCACCACCCCGGCGACCGCCGCGCCCAGCCCCTCCGGCCGCGCGGCGGGCACGCCCCGGCGGCAGGCCCAGGTCAGCGCGGTACGGGCGGCGGTCGCCGAGACGACGGCGGCCACCGCGCCCCGGGCCCACCCGTCGGCGTACAGCCCGGCCAACGCCGCCACCTGCGCCACCAGCGCGAACAGCAGGGTGATGACGCCGAACGGGCCGATGTCGGACTGCTTCATGATGCGCAGCGCGTCCTCGGGCGGCTTCCCGCTGCCCAGGCCGTCGGCGGTGTCCGCGAGGCCGTCCAGATGGAGGCCGCGGGTGAGCGCGGCGGGCACCGCGGCGGAGCCGGTCGCGGCGAGCAGCGGGGAGCCGCCCAGCGCGAGCAGCACCGCACCGACCGCCGCGGCGACCCCCCCGACGACCAGCCCGGCCAGCGGCGCACAGAGCATCCCGCCCCGCGCCGCCGCCCGGTCCCAGCGCCGCACCCGCACCGGCAACACGGTCAACGTCCCGAAGGCGAACCGCAGCCCGTCCCCGGCACCGGCCCGGCCGTCGGACGGCGTCGGTGCGGGTACGGGGGCGGGGGCGGGGGCGGCGGAATCGGACGTGTCGGTCATCGCGGCAGGCTAACCCGGGGGGCGGGGCGACGCGCTCGCTGCCCTCCTCACCGCAACCGCCCCGCCTCACCGGCACAAGCCGCCCCCGCCGCCCGGCGCCGCCGCGCGGCCACCTCCCGGCCCAGGCACACCACCAGCGCCGCCGCGACGGCCGCGAGGTGTTCCTTGCCCGCGAGGTTGTTCTTGACGAACACCACCTCGCCGGCCATCGCCACCACCACCCACGCGCACGTCACCCGCGCCCGCAGCCGCCAGCACACGAACACCGCCAGGCCCACCACCGCGGCCGACGGCCCGGTGTCCACCACCCACGCGTCCCCGGGCGGCAGGCCGATCGGGCTGTCCGGCCCGAGCCGGATGCCCAGCCGCGCGTAGAGCGTTCCGGCGAGGGTCGCGGCGTACGCCAGCACCAGCGTCCGCCACCGGCCCAGCGTCACCTCCGCGATCCCGAAGACCACCAGGACCTGCGCCAATGCGCCCCACACCGGCAGATCGAGCGCCGGGACGAAGAGCGACAGCGGCGTCCGCAGCAGCGCGAGCCGGAGCGGCGTCCCGGCGGTCGGGGCCCCGGTCGCCTGCACCGGCCCGTACCCCCACGGCTGGTTCTGCACGATCTGCAGCACCAGCGTCAGCGTCACCGACGCCAGCGTCAGCGGGATCGCCCGCAACCCGCGCGCCGCCAACGGCCCCTGCACGGCCCGCCACAGCGGACCCCACTCGGCCGCCACGGCACGGCGCACCACACCGCCCCGGACCGGCTCGCTCATCGGTTGCTCCCTGCTGCTCACGGCGCGCCGCGCCCGTACCGCCCCCGCCCGGAAGGCCGCGCGGTCCCGCGGCGCGCGCTGCCCCGAAGCATGGCCCGGCCGACGGGCGGCCGCCGGTATTTCACCGGCGCGCGGACGAGCGAATCGACGCGCCGCCACCCGTCGCGCGAGCGCGAGTGGACCCGTACGGGCGTGGCCCTCGCACGAGGCCCCGGCAGAAGGACGGCGGCAGGCCCGCGCCACGGGACCTCACCGACCCGCCACGGGGACGGCGCCCCGCGCTGCCCACGGCCCACGGCGCCCTCCCGCAGCGGACCGGACGACCGGTCGTCACCCGGCAGGGAGGGCCGCGGTCAGTCGCGGACCGGCAGCTGCGCCGCCAGGTCGGCGGCGGCCCGCACCAGCGGCAGCGCCAGCAGGGCGCCCGTCCCCTCGCCGGCTGCGACGCCGTGGTCGAGCAGCGGGTTGAGCGCGATCCGGTCCAGCGCCTTGGCCTGCGCCGGTTCGCCGCTGAGCTGCCCGGCCAGCCACCAGTCCGGGGCGCGGAACGCCACCCGCTGCGCCACCAGCGCGCACGCCGCCGACACCACCCCGTCGAGGATCACCGGCGTCCGGCGCACCGCGCTCTGCAACAGGAACCCGGTGATCGCCGCCAGATCGGCGCCCCCGGTGGTGGCCAGCAGCGCCAGCTGATCGCCGAGGACCGGGCGGGCCCGGCGCAGCGCGTCCCGGATCGCCGCGCACTTGCGCATCCACGCCAGATCGTCGATCCCGGCGCCGCCCCGGCCGGTCACCACCGACGCGTCGGTCCCGCACAACGCGGCGATCAGCGCGGACGCCGCGGTCGTGCCGCCGACGCTCAGATCGCCCAGCACCACCAGGTCCGTCCCGGCGTCGGCCTCCTCGTCGGCGACCGCCATCCCGGCCCGGAACGCCGCCTCGGCCTCCTCGGCCGTCAGCGCGTCCTCGATGTCGATCCGCCCCGAACCGCGCCGCACCCGGTACCGGGTGACGTCGGCGGGCAGCTCCCCGGGGTCGCAGTCCACCGCCATGTCGATCACCCGCAGCCCGGCCCCGGCGCCCCGGGCCAGCACCGCCGCCGGACTGGTGCCCTCCAGCGCGGCCCGTACGAGGTCCTTCGTGCCCTTGGCCGGGCGCCCGGAGACGTTCAGCTCCGCCACCCCGTGGTCACCGGCGAAGAGCAGCACCCGGGCGCGCTCCAGCGGCCGCACCGGCACCTGCCGCTGCGTGGCGGCGAGCCATTCCCCCAGCTCGTCGAGGCGGCCCAGCGCCCCGGGCGGCAGGGCCAGCCGCGCCCGCCGCTCCTCGGCGTCACGGCGCGCGCCACCGTCGGGGCGCTCGATCAGGTGGGCGAAGTCATCGAGATTCAGGGCGCTCATTCGGCGCAGATTACCGGCAACCGCGCCCCGCCGACGCGCCCGGAGCGCACCCCGTGCCGCCGGGGGCACGCCACCCGCCGCCACGGCACGCACCGCAGGCCAGAGCGCCGAGGCACCGTTACGCGCATGGGCTCCGCCGCGTACGGCACGCACGTAGCGCACCTCGGCCGCGCACGGCGGGCGGGCGCCACCGGCCGGACGCCCGGACCCGCGCCCGACGCACCCCGCGGGGCGCACGCCACCTCCGCCCACGCCCCTACCGCGCGAACCGCACCTCGCACACCACCGGCGTCCACGCGCGCAGCACCGGGAACCGCTGCCCGTACCCGCCAACGGCCCCCGGCAGCGCCAACCGGCCGCCCGGCGGCGGCAGTTCCCGTACGGAGGCGATCGCCGGATGTACCGCGGCGAGCGCCGCCAGCTGACCGCGGTCCAGGCTCCAGCGCACCGCGCCCGGCAGCGGACCGGCGGAGAGCGCCGGATACCGGCGGGCCACCGCCGCCGCCCGCCGCGGCAGCGCGTCGAAGACCAGCGCTCCGCCGGGCAGCCGCTCCGCACACGCCGCCAGCAGCGCCCGCACCTCCCCGGGCGCCTGCCGCATCAGCAGCCCCGGCGCCGTCACGATCACCCCGCGGGACGGTTCACCGACCGCGTCCAGCCAGCCGAAACCGTGGGCCGGGCGCACCACCGTCCGGCGCCGCGCACCGTCCGGCAGCAGCATCCGCCGCACCGCCGCCGTCTCCGGCGACAGCACCGAAAGCCAGTGCAACCGCCCGTTGTCCAACCGCCAGTAGCCGGTGCCAAGACCCTCGCCGAGCGCCACCACCGTCGCCTCCGGATGCCGCGCCACGTACGCCCGCACCGCCGCGTCGACGCACCGGGCCCGCCGCCCCGCCGCCCGCACCCCGGGCGGATCGACCGCACCGGGACCATCCGGCGCCCGCCGCCGCACCGGACGCACCTCCGGCACGGCGGTACGGGTGTGGGTCCGCGGCGCGGCCCGGTGGCAGGCCCCGACGGGCGCGACGGATCCCGGCGCCGCGCCCGGCCCCGCCCGCCCGGTCGGCTCGGTCAGCTCCGTCAGCTCGGATTCGGTCACCGTTCAAGAGCACCCGCCGCCGGGCCGCCGGGCAAGCGGACACGTGCCCCGGCGGCCCCGCGTCATCCGCGCAGCGCAAGCGGCTGCCCGGCGATGACCAGCAGCACCTGTTCGCACTCGGCGCCGAACGCCGCGTTCAGCCGCCCCAGTTCGTCCCGGAAACGCCGCCCGGCCGGGGTCGCCGGCACCACCCCGGACCCGACCTCGTTGCTGACCGCCACCACCTGCCTGCGCGTCGCCCGGACGGCCGCGACCAGCGCGTCCGTCCGCTCCCGCAGCGCCCGCCGCCCCCCGGCCTCCCACGTCGCGTCGTCCCACGCCCCGACCTCGTCCATGGCGTGCGTCAGCCACAGCGCCAGACAGTCGATGAGCAGCGGCGACGCGTCGAAGACCCGGTCGGCCGCATCGTCGCCGCCCGGCACGGCCCGCCGGTCGGCGCCCGGTTCCCGTGCCGGACCGAGCAGCGGCCCGCCCGCCGCGTCCCGCTCCCCGCCCGACAGCAGCGGCACCAGGTCGCAGGTCTCGGCGGTACGCCACCCCGGGGGCCGCCGCTCGCGGTGCAGCGCCACCCGCTGCGCCCACTCCGTGTCGCCCTCGCGGGTGCCGCCGGTCGCGACGTACAGCACGTCAGGGAAGGCCGCCAGCCGCCGCTCGGCCTCCGCCGACTTGCCGCTGCGCGCGCCGCCCAGCACCAGCGTCCGCCGCGGCAGCTCCGGCGGCGCCCCGACCGGGAACTCCCCGGCGACCAGCGTCGTCCCGTCCGGCACCGCCCGCGCGCCCGTCGCCGCCAGCCTGCGGTGCAGCTCCGCGCCGGGCGGCACCGTGTGGTCGAGATGGACGGCGATCACATCGGTCGCCGCGTCCACCGCGCCGCTCGCCCGCAGCCGCGCCAGCGCGTCCGGCCGCCCGATGACGTCCAGCAGCACCAGGTCGTACGGGCCGGTGCCGCCCATCGCCTCGTAGCCGCCCGCCGCCGCACCGTTGACCGGGCCCGCGGGCGCGGCGCCCGGCGGCAGGTACAGCAGCCGCTCACCGCCCCCGCCGCCGATCTCGTAGCCGGTGCCGGGGATGTCCACCGCGATGGCCCGCACCCGGTGCCCGTCGAGCAGCGCCAGCTCCCGCCCGTCCGCGACCCGCCCCGGCTGCGGAAGCCCGGCGGGGACCTCCAGCGCCGGACCGTCGTGCGGATGCGACAGCAGCACCTGCCGTACGCCCGCCAGTGACTGCCCCGCGCGGGCGGCGGCGAACGCCGGGCCGGGTGTGAGGTCGATGAGCAGCGCGCCGTCGATGAGCAGCGCGGTCGCCGCCCGCGCCTCGTCGCCGACGGCGGTGGCGCAGGCCGCGCAGGGGCAGCCGGGGCGCGGCAGCCCCTGAGGGGCTCCGGTGCCGAGCAGTGTCAGTTCCACGCGGCGATTTTCCCCCGGGCCCGGCCGCACAGCGCGCCGGGGACCTCTCGACACGCCCGATAGGCTGCTGACCGGCACCACGTACGACCAGCAGGACAACACGCTCAGCAGCACATCACGGCACGGCGGACCGGGCTCCGGCACGTCCCGCCGCGCCCAGGCACCCAGGAGGCGGACATGGCGTGGACGTGGCGGTTCGAGACGGCGGACGGTACGCAGACGGCGCCGTCGGTGCAGCCGGAGGAATTCACCACCCAGGGGGACGCCGAATCCTGGATCGGCGAGGAGTGGCGGACCCTCCGCGACGGCGGTGTCGACCAGGTCCGCCTCTTCGAGGACGGCACCGAGGTCTACGCGGGCCCGATGAGCCTCCACGCCGACGACGACTGACCGGCCGCCCCGGTCCCGGAAACGACGAGGCCCACGACCCCTCCACCGGGGGCCGCGGGCCTCATGTCGTCACACCGGGGACGTCAGCCGCCCCGTACCCCGCACAGATGCAGCAGCCCGGCGACCGTACGGTACGGATCGGTCCGCCCGGCCCGCTCCTCGGCGCTCAGCAGCAGCTCCCGCCGCCGCGCACCGTCCGCGCCGCCCTGGGCGGGCACCTGCGGCGCCGCGTCGGCCGAGGCGTCCGTGAAGACGCCGACGCCGTACCACTCCTGGAGCGGCGCGCCGATCCCGGCGAGCGACGCGGTCAGCGCGTCCAGCCCGGCCCGCGCCGCGCCCCGCTCGCCGTCCGGCGCCTCGAACGCGGCGAGGACGCCGTGCCAGTCCCCGGCGAGCCCGGGCCGCATCGCCGCGGCGCCGGTGTTGCGTACGACGAGGGACAGCAGCCCGCCCGGGGCCAGCACCCGGGCGAGGCCGGCCAGATGCGCGTCCGGGTCCCGCGCACCGCTCAGCAGCCCGTGGCAGAGCACCACGTCGAACGAGCCCGGCAGGAAGTGCGCACCGGTGTCCCGGCCGTCGCCCTCGACCAGCCGCACCCGCTCACGGATCCCGTCCGGCTCCGCCGCCAGCGCCGCCCGTACGCCCTCCAGGGCACCCGGGTCCTGCTCCAGCGCGGTGACGTGGTGCCCGCCGCGCGCCAGCCGCAGCGCCTGCACACCGTCACCCGTCCCGGCGTCGAGCACCCGCAGCCGCTGCCCCACGGGGAAGCGGCCGGCGATCTGCTCCTCGATCTGCCGTCCCAGCAACTCCTGCCGCACGGACGGCCGCACCACGGGCACGACGGTCCGGACCGGGGCGGCGGGCGCCACGGTCTCGACCGGCGGGTCGGGCACGGCGGGCGCCGGTACGACAGCTTCAGGGGCGGGTACTGCGGGGACGGGTACTGCGGGGGTGGCGCCGGTCGCGGTCAGGGCCGCTCTCCGCGCTTGACCTGCGGCTTCGGCAGGCGCAGGCGACGCATCTGGAGCGTGCGCATCACCGCGTACGCCTTGACGCCCTTCTGGCTCTCGTTCGGGAAGCGCTCGTCGAGCTGCTTGCCCATGCGGAACCAGATGCCGATCGAGTCCAGCACGATCAGCACGATGATCACGAGCCAGAGCAGCAGCGCGACGTTCTGGATCTGCGGCACCCGGATCATGGTGAGCACCAGGATGACCACGGCCATCGGCAGGAAGAACTCGGCGACGCACCACCGCGAGTCGACGTAGTCACGGGCGAAACGGCGCACCGGACCCTTGTCGCGCACGGGCAGATAACGCTCATCGCCGCTGGCCATGGCCTCGCGCTGCTTGGCCATGTCGGCGCGGCGCGCCTCGCGCTGGGCCTTCGACGCCTCCTTGCGGTTGGCCGGCGTGTGCGCACGCGTACGGCGGTGCGCCTGCGCCTCACTGCGCTTCGGCGTCGGGCGGCCCTTGGGGGCCTGCGGGTCGCGGGGCTGCTGGGGCTGGTCCGCGGTCACCTTGGCGGTCGCGGCCTGCTCATCCTTCGAACGGCTTCGGAACACAACACCCAAGGGTACGGGGTCGGCGGGGGTGAGCGGCGGTCCGAGGGGGCACGATCCGGCAACGGTACGGACCGGCCATACGTGCCGTAACGGGATGAAGCGGACGCGGTGACGGTGCCCCGGGGCACCGCCTCCACCCTGCGCCGGAGAAATCCTCGTCCTGGAGGAGGAGCACATCCGGCCCCGAACAGTGCGGTAATGGAACCAGGGCCCGTACTGTGGGGTCTGTAGGTGTGCTGGAGTCCAACGCCCGAGGTAATTCGGTCAGAAGGGGGCGCGCGAGGCCCATGAGCGGTGTCATGAAGCGGATGGGGATGATCTTCCGCGCGAAGGCCAACAAGGCCCTGGACCGGGCCGAGGACCCGCGCGAGACCCTCGACTACTCGTACCAGAAGCAGCTGGAGCTGCTCCAGAAGGTGCGCCGCGGAGTCGCCGACGTGGCGACCTCCCGCAAGCGCCTGGAGCTGCAGCTCAACCAGCTCCAGGGCCAGTCGTCCAAGCTGGAGGACCAGGGCCGCAAGGCCCTCGCGCTCGGCCGTGAGGACCTCGCCCGTGAGGCGCTCTCGCGCCGCGGCGCGGTGCAGCAGCAGGTCACCGACCTGCAGGCGCAGCACCAGACCCTCCAGGGCGAGGAGGAGAAGCTGACCCTCGCCGCCCAGCGGCTGCAGGCCAAGGTCGACGCCTTCCGTACCAAGAAGGAGACGATCAAGGCGACGTACACCGCCGCCCAGGCGCAGACCCGGATCGGCGAGGCGTTCTCCGGCATCTCCGAGGAGATGGGCGACGTCGGCCTCGCCATCGAGCGGGCCGAGGACAAGACCGCGCAGATGCAGGCGCGGGCCGGCGCCATCGACGAGCTGCTCGCCTCCGGTGCCCTCGACGACCCGACCGGCATGGCCAAGGACGACATCACGGCCGAGCTGGACCGCCTCTCCGGCGGCAGCGACGTCGAGCTGGAGCTCCAGCGGATGAAGGCGGAGCTGGCCGGTGGCTCCTCCGCCGGACAGCAGGCCATCGAAGGCGGCCAGGGCGGTCAGGCGCAGCCCTCCGCTCCCCAGGACCAGCCGCGTTTCGACAAGCAGTGACCGTCACCGGCGGTTAGCCTCACAGGGATCGCCGGACCGCAGACGAGGGAGACCGTCGTGATCGTACGGATCATGGGGGAGGGCCAGGTGAAGCTGGACGATGCCCACTTCACCGAGCTCAACGCGTTGGACGACGAGCTGCTCGCCGAGATGGAGAGCGGCGACGAGCAGGGCTTCCGGAAGACTCTGGGCGCCCTGCTCGACGCGGTGCGCCGCCTGGGCACCCCGTTGCCCGACGATGCCCTCGAACCGTCCGAGCTGATCCTCCCCGCGGAGGGCGCCACGCTCGACGAGGTCCGCGAGATGCTCAGCGACGACGGCCTTATCCCGGGCTGACCCCGGTCGGCGCCCGGCCCCCGGGAGCCCGCTCCAGCGCAGAAGGACAGCGCCCCGGTCCCTGGAATCCGCCTTCCCGGGACCGGGGCGTTACCGTGTGCCCTTGTGACTTCTCCCGACACCGGCCGGGAAGCCCCGCGCCCCGGCCGCTTCCAGTGGCACCGGACGCACCCCCTGGCGCTCGACGCCGTGGTCGCGGTCTGCGTCCTCGCCGCGATCCTGTGCGGCTCGGTCGTCAACCGGCACGTCCCGGGCGGCCCGCGCCTCGCCGCCCACCCGCCGGAGCCCGCCGCCGTCGTCCTCGCCGTCCTGGCCTGCGCCGCGCTGGTGCTGCGCCGCCGCGCTCCGCGCACCGTCCTCGCCGTCACCGCCACACTCGCCCTCGTCGAGCTGGTCACCGAGGCCGGGCACTCCCGCGCCCCCGTCGCCGGGGCCGCCGTCCTCGCGCTCTTCACCCTCGCTGCCCGCACCGACCGCCCCACCACCTGGCGGATCGGCGCGCTGACCGCCGTCGGCCTCACCGCCGCCGCGATGCTCTACGGGCCCCGCCCCTGGTACGCGCAGGAGAACGTCGCGATCTTCGCCTGGATGGGCATGGCCGCCGCGACCGGCGACGCGGTCCGCAGCCGCCGCGCCTATATCGACGCCATCCGCGAACGCGCCGAACGCGCCGAACGCACCCGCGAGGAGGAGGCCCGCCGCCGCGTCGCCGAGGAGCGCATGCGCATCGCCCGGGATCTGCACGATGTCGTCGCCCACCACATCGCGCTCGTCAACGTGCAGGCAGGCGTCGCCTCACATGTCATGGACACCCGGCCCGACCAGGCCAAACAGGCGCTCGCCCACGTCCGGGAGGCGTCCCGCTCGGCGCTCGGCGAGCTCCGCGCCACCGTCGGCCTGCTGCGCCAGTCCGACGACCCCACCGCCCCCACCGAGCCCGCGCCCGGCCTCGGCGTGCTCGACCAGCTCGTCGACGGCTTCGTCCGCGCCGGGCTTCCCGTCGACCTCCAGGCGCCGCCGTCCGCCCAGGGGCTGCCCGCCTCCGTCGACCTCACCGCGTACCGCGTCGTCCAGGAGGCGCTGACCAACGTCCGCAAGCACGCGGGCGACGGCACCCGGGCCGTGGTGCGTATCGTCCGCAGCGAGGCCACGCTGACCGTCACGGTGCTGGACGACGGCGCCGGGCGGGCCCCGGTGCCGCGCGGCCGGGCCGCGGCCGGCGACGGGGAGCCCGGCGGCGGCCACGGCCTGATCGGCATGCGCGAGCGCGTCCAGGCGCTGCGCGGCACCGTCGTCACCGGGGCCCGGCCCTCCGGCGGTTTCCAGGTGCGTGCCACGCTTCCCCTCCAGCCCGCCCGCATGGAAGAGACCCCGCTGTGACGATCAAGGTGTTGCTCGCCGACGACCAGGCACTGCTGCGGAGCGCGTTCCGTGTGCTGGTCGACTCGGAACCGGACATGGAGGTCGTCGGCGAGGCGTCCGACGGCGCCCAGGCGTACGAGCTGGCCCGCGCCACCGTGCCCGACGTGGTCCTGATGGACATCCGCATGCCCGGCACCGACGGCCTCGCCGCCACCCGCATGATCAGCGAGGACCCGCAGCTGGACGGCGTCCGCGTGGTGATCCTGACGACCTTCGAGGTCGACGACTACGTGGTGCGGGCGCTGCGGGCCGGGGCCGGCGGCTTCCTCGGCAAGGGCGCCGAACCGGACGAGCTGATCGCCGCGATCCGCATCGCCGCCGCCGGCGAGGCGCTGCTCTCCCCGGCCGCGACCAAGGGCCTGATCGCGAAGTTCCTCGCCCAGGGGGAGGACGGGCCCGCTCCCGGCGACCGTTCCGACGACGACGGCGCGCGGCGGCTGGCCACCCTCACCGGCCGGGAACGGGAGGTCCTGGTGCTCGTCGCGGGGGGCCTGTCGAACGACGAGATCGGCGCCCGGCTGGAGGTCAGCCCGCTGACGGTGAAGACGCACGTCAACCGCGCGATGGCCAAACTCGGCGCCCGCGACCGGGCCCAGCTGGTGGTCACCGCGTACGAAACCGGACTCGTACGCCCACGGGTGCAGTGAGCGCGCGGGGGGCGTACTCCGATCGCGGTACGCCCCTCCTGCGGAAACCGACCTGGGAGCGAGGGAAACCGCCGGTTTCGTGGCCGAAGGTGTGAGTGGGCCGCTTCTGTGTGCCCGCCGACGCCCGCACGGCCGGGTGAGGCAGCCCGGTGACCGCGGCTGCCGTCCGGCCGTCATCCGACCCGTTCCGCCGCCCTCCCACGACCCGTTCCGCCGCCCTCCCAAAACAGAAGAAGGACCGTCACCCATGTCCTGGCTGTCCCGCATCAGCCTCGTGCAACGGGGCCTGATAGCGCTGATGTCGGTCGTCGCGATCGCCTTCGGCGTCATCGCGATCCCGCAGCTCAACCAGCAGCTCCTGCCCTCCATCGACCTGCCGATGGTCTCCGTGATCGCCCCGTACCAGGGCGCCTCGCCCGATGTCGTCGAAAAGCAGGTCGTCGAGCCGCTGGAGAACGGCATCCAGGCGGTCAACGGCATCAGGGGCGTCACCTCGACGTCGAGCGAGGGCTCCGGCGTCATCATGGCGCAGTTCGACTACGGCAACGACTCCAAGACCCTCGTCGCCGACGTCCAGCAGGCCGTCAACCGGGCCCGGGCGAAGCTGCCCAAGGACGTGGACCCGCAGGTGGTCTCCGGCGGCACGGACGATCTGCCCACGGTCGTCCTCGCCGTCTCGTCCACCACGAAGGACCAGCAGACCCTCGCCGACCAGCTGAACCGCACGGTCGTCCCGGATCTGAAGAACATCGACGGCGTCGGCCAGGTCAACGTCGGCGGGGTGCAGGACCGGATCGTCGCGGTCACCCCGGACGACAAGAAGACGGCCGCCGCGGGCCTCAACGCCGCCGCGGTCGGCCAGGCGCTCCAGGCCGGTGGCGCCTCGGTGCCCGCCGGCGCCTTCGCCGAGGGCGGCCGCAGCCGGACCGTGCAGGTCGGCGCGGGCTTCACCTCCGTCGCGCAGATCAAGGACCTGATGGTCGCCCCGGCGGCCGGGGCCGGTGCGGCGGGCGGCGGGCAGGGCGGCAAGCCGGTCCGGCTCGGTGACGTCGCCACCGTCGCGGAGACGTCGGCGACCCCGACCTCGATCACCCGCACCAACGGCAAGCCCAGCCTCTCCGTCAGCGTGACGATGAACCAGGACGGCAGCGCCGTCGCCATCTCCGATGCGGTCAAGGACAAGCTCGACACCATCCGCGCCGACCTGGGCGCCGGCGCGAGCGTCACCATCGCCTCGGACCAGGGCCCGCAGGTCTCCAAGTCGATCGAATCGCTGACCACCGAGGGCCTGCTCGGCCTCGTCATGGCCGTGATCGTGATCCTGGTCTTCCTGCTGAGCCTGCGCTCGACCCTGGTCACCGCGGTCTCCATCCCGCTCTCCGTGGTCCTCACGCTGATCGTGCTGTGGACCGGCGACCTCTCCCTGAACATGCTCACCCTGGGCGGTCTGACCATCGCGATCGGCCGGGTCGTCGACGACTCGATCGTCGTCCTGGAGAACATCAAGCGGCACCTGGGCTACGGCGAGGAGCGGCGCGAGGCGATCCTCAAGGGCGTCAAGGAGGTCTCCGGCGCGATCACCTCCTCCACCCTCACCACCGTCGCGGTCTTCCTCCCGATCGGTGTGGTCGGCGGCATGGTCGGCGCCCTCTTCGGCTCCTTCTCCCTCACCGTCACCGTCGCCCTGCTCTCCTCGCTGCTGGTCTCGCTGACCGTGGTGCCGGTGCTGTCGTACTGGTTCCTGCGCGCCCCCGAGATCCCCGAGGGCACCGACCCCGAGCAGCTGCGCCGCGAGGCCGAGCAGAAGGAGGCGAACAGCGCGCTGCAGCGCCTGTACGTGCCGGTGCTGCGGTTCGCCACCCGCCGCCGCGGGATCAGCCTGCTGATCGCCGTGGTGGTCCTGCTCGGCACCTTCGGCATGGCCCCGCTGCTGAAGACCACCTTCTTCGACCAGGGCCAGCAGGACACCCTGAGCATCAAGCAGGAGCTGACGCCGGGCACCAGCCTCGGCGCGACCGACGCGCAGGCCAAGCGGGTCGAGAAGGTCCTCGCCGCCAACAAGGACGTGCAGGACTACCAGGTCACGGTCGGCTCCTCCGGGATGATGGCGGCCTTCGGCGGCGGCTCCGGCGCCAACCAGGCCGGCTACCAGGTCAAGCTCAAGGACGCGGCCGACTCCGGCAAGGTCACCGAGGACCTCCACGCCGCTCTGGCGAAGCTCGGCCGGGCCGCCGGTACCACCTCCGTCGGCGCGGGCGGCGGCGGCTTCGGCAACCAGGACCTCAGCGTGGTCGTCAAGGCCGGTGACGCCGACGTCCTGGCGAGCGCCACCGAGCAGGTCCGCAAGGCCGTCGCGGGCCTGGCCGGCGTCACCGACGTCAGCAGCGACCTCTCGCAGTCCGTGCCGCGCATCTCCGTGACGCCCAACGACAAGGCCGCCGCGGCCGGTTACACGCAAGCCACGCTCGGGCAGGCCGTCGCCCAGGCCGTCAGCGGCACCCCCAGCGGCAAGGCCGTGCTCGACGACACCGAGCGCGATGTGGTGATCAAGTCGGCGCACCCGGCCACCACCGAGGCCGAGCTCAAGGACCTGCCGCTGCCGACCCCGGCCGGGATGGCCCGCCTCGGCGACCTCGCCACCGTCAAGACCGTGGCCGGTCCGGTCCAGATGACCCGGATCGACGGCGCCCGCTCGGCGACCGTCACCGCCACACCGACCGGCGACAACACCGGCGCGGTCTCCACCAAGCTCCAGAGCGAGATCAACGCGCTGAAGCTGCCGTCCGGCGCCACCGCGACCATCGGCGGTGTCTCCCAGGACCAGTCCGACGCGTTCGGCAAGCTGGGCCTGGCGATGCTGGCGGCCATCGCGATCGTCTTCCTGCTGCTGGTGGCCACCTTCCGTTCGATCGTCCAGCCGCTGATCCTGCTGATCTCGATCCCGTTCGCCGCCACCGGCGCGCTCGGCCTGCTGGTCGCCACCGGCACCCCGATGGGCGTCCCGGCGATGATCGGCATGCTGATGCTCATCGGCATCGTCGTCACCAACGCGATCGTGCTGATCGACCTGATCAACCAGTACCGGGCGCAGGGCTACGGCGTCGTCGAGGCGGTCGTCGAGGGCGGACGCCACCGGCTCCGCCCGATCCTGATGACCGCACTCGCCACGATCATGGCGCTGCTGCCGATGGCGCTCTCGTTCACCGGCGACGGCGGCTTCATCTCCCAGCCGCTCGCGGTGGTCGTGATCGGCGGCCTGATCACCTCCACCCTGCTCACTCTCCTCCTCGTCCCGACGCTCTACGCGATCCTCGAACTCCGCAAGGAGCGCCGGGCGGAGAAGAAGGCGGACAAGCGGGCCCGCAAGGACGGCAACCCGCCCGCCGCGGACGCCCGCGACGGCGACCGGACACCGGAGCCGGCGGGCGTGTGACCCGCCCGCCCGGAGCGGCCCGCCGCCCCGGACCCGCACACCGCACGCCCGGCCGGGCTCCCCGGCCGGGCGTGCGCCCGTTACAGGGACGCGGGCACCGGCCCCTCCGCGGGCCGCGGCCCGGTCCTCCTCACCACCGCAACGCCGTGAGGTCCACCGGCCGCGGCCGCATCTCCTGCGCCCGGTCCGTCAACTCCCGCATCCGCCGGGCCATCTCCGCCTCCGGCAGATGCCTCCGGTCGCCGTGCCCGGGGAGCAGCCAGGAGAAGCGCAGCCGGCCGGCGGTCCGGGCCAGCGACGCGGCCAGCTCCGTGACGGAGTACCAGGTGACGCTCTCCGCGACTTCGAGGTCCCCGGTCGTCCGCGACCAGTAGAAACTGTCGCCGCTGAAGCAGTACCGCTCGTCCGCGACGTAGAGCACGCTGCCCCGGGTGTGGCCCGGCAGCGGATGGGCCACCACCCCGTCGGCGACGGCCTCCGAGCCGGTGCCGCGCAGCACCCGGTCCGCGTCCGGCGCCGCGTCCAGATCGCCCTCGTGGATCCACAGCCGGGCCCCGAAGCGGTCGGCGTAGCGGCGGCCGTGCGCGGCGTGGTCCCGGTGGGTGAGCAGGACATCGGTCACCGGCCCGGCCGCCTCGAACCGCGCCGCCAGCGCCTCGCTGAACCGCGGCGTGTCGATCATCAGCTGCGTACCGCCCGGCCGCCGCAGCAGATACGCGTTGGCGCCCGCGGTGTGCGGCGAGTTGTGCCCGCACAGGCTCACCGCGTCGTCCAGCCGCAGCGGGAACGGGTCCCGCTCCGCCGCCACCCGCCCGCCGCGCCGCCGCACCGACCGCGTCGGGCAGGCGAACGCCACCGCGTGCAGCTGCCGTTCCTCCGCCGCATCGCGCGGCTGCCGCACCACCTCGGACCGGTGGCCGATCTCCTCGATCAGCTCCGGCGCGAGCTGCCGCGCCACATCGCAGTTGGTGCACCGGCCGTCCACGTACCAGTCCCCGCCGCCCGCCTCCGCCTGCGCCTCCGCCTGCGCCTCCGCCTGCGCCGCCCTGCCGTCCGCCGTACCGTCCACGTCTGCCTCCTCGGCCCCGGTGACCCGTCGGTCCTTCACCTTCCCGGGCCACGAGGCTCCCGCACCCCGCCGGAAAAGAGGAAGGGGGACGGGCTCTTGTCTCTGCTGGCCACAGGGGCTCTCAGGAGGGAGCGGATTGCCATGCGCGAGAATTGTCATGCACGGAACATGGAACATGTTCCACCCGCGAAAGAACCCCGCGGGAAGAGGTTCCCGCGGGGCTCCGACGCGCAGGCGCTCCGGCTACGGCAGCGCCAGCATCCGCTCCAGCGCCAGCTTGGCGAAGTGCTCGGTCTCCTTGTCGACCTCGATACGGTTGACGGTCTTCCCGGCGACCAGCGACTCCAGCGTCCACACGAGGTGCGGCAGGTCGATGCGGTTCATCGTCGAGCAGAAGCAGACCGTCCTGTCGAGGAAGGTGATCTCCTTGCCCTCGGAGGCGAAGCGGTTCGCCAGACGGCGGACGAGGTTCAGCTCGGTGCCGATCGCCCACTTCGAACCGGCCGGGGCCGCCTCCAGCGCCTTGATGATGTACTCCGTCGAACCCACCTGGTCCGCGGCGGCCACCACCTCGTGCTTGCACTCGGGGTGGACCAGGACGTTCACGCCCGGTATGCGCGCCCGGACGTCGTTCACCGACTCCAGCGAGAACCGCCCGTGCACCGAGCAGTGGCCGCGCCACAGGATCATCTTCGCGGCCCGCAGCTCCTCGGCGGTCAGCCCGCCGTTCGGCTTGTGCGGGTTGTAGACCACACAGTCGTCCAGGGACATGCCCAGGTCACGGACGGCGGTGTTGCGGCCCAGATGCTGGTCGGGGAGGAAGAGCACCTTGGTGGACGAGGGCTCCCCCTGCGCGAAGGCCCACTCCAGCGCCCGCTTCGCGTTCGACGAGGTGCAGATCGTCCCGCCGTGCTTCCCCGTGAACGCCTTGATGTCGGCGGAGGAGTTCATGTACGACACGGGCACGGTCTGCTCGGCCACGCCCGCCTCGGTGAGGACGTCCCAGCACTCCGCGACCTGCTCGGCGGTGGCCATGTCGGCCATCGAGCAGCCGGCGGCCAGGTCCGGCAGGATCACCCGCTGGTCGTCGCCGGTGAGGATGTCGGCCGACTCCGCCATGAAGTGCACACCGCAGAAGACGATGTACTCGGCGTCCGGCCGGGCGGCGGCGTCCCGCGCGAGCTTGAACGAGTCGCCGGTGACATCGGCGAACTCGATCACCTCGTCGCGCTGGTAGTGGTGGCCCAGCACGAACACCTTGTCGCCGAGCGCCGCCTTGGCCGCGCGGGCGCGTTCGACCAGATCCGGGTCGGACGGGGCCGGGAGGTCGCCGGGGCACTCCACGCCGCGCTCGCTCTTCGGGTCGGCCTCGCGGCCGAGCAGCAGCAGCGCCAGCGGGCTCGGCGTTACGTCCAGGGGCTGGGCGGTGGTCACGACACGCACCCTCTCTTCTCCTCGGTGGGCGCGGCGTGGCCGCACCGGGGCTCCGGGCGGATGTTCCGCCAGGAGCCTTTTCGTCTATTTGACGTTATCTATGATATCCGCTTCACGTCACTTTGACGACGGCCATAGTGTCGATGTGACGCATCCGTACCCGCCGTTTCCCGGGCGTCACAGCAGTCCCGTGCGCGGGTGTGCGAGCATGAGGAGGGAAGGTCAGCGGAGCCCGGCCGGAACGGTCCGGAAGGGCCCGACCCACCACGCGTGCAGCCGGAATTAATCCGGGACGACGCCGGTTGCAGTTGGTTGCATCCGTTGACAAGCGGTCCGTACAACCCGGGAGAGATGTAGATGAGCGTTCAGGACGAGAAGGCCGCCGTCAGTGACGGCATCATCCTGTCCGACGCGGCCGCGTCGAAGGTGAAGGCCCTGCTGGAGCAGGAAGGTCGCGACGACCTCGCGCTGCGGGTCGCCGTGCAGCCCGGCGGTTGCTCCGGTCTGCGTTACCAGCTCTTCTTCGACGAGCGCTCGCTCGACGGCGACGTGGTCAAGGACTTCGACGGCGTCAAGGTCGTCACCGACCGGATGAGCGCCCCGTACCTGGGCGGCGCCTCGATCGACTTCGTCGACACCATCGAGAAGCAGGGCTTCACGATCGACAACCCCAACGCCACCGGCTCCTGCGCCTGCGGTGACTCCTTCAGCTGACGGGCTGCTGTCTCTTATACACAACAGACGCAGCCCACCACAAAGCAAGTGT
>NZ_JBHYGX010000066.1:18631-21555 GCF_042739975.1 Streptomyces sp. NPDC059080 | reverse complement strand
GCTCCCGCTGCTCGGGGTGGCCGCCGCGCACGCCCTCGCGCGCGGGGCCCGGGTGTGCGGCGCCGTGCGGGCGGGCGGCGGGCTCCGCCGGGTGCGGCCGTTCACCGTCACCCGGTCCGCGCCTGCGGCGCCCGCTGCCCGGCTCGGCCGCGGCCGCCGGGCGCGGCACCGCCGTCTCCGTCGTGTCGTGCCCGTCCGGTGTCCCGCCTCGGCTGTGCCGTCCCACGCTCCGTCAGCTCCTGCCCGTACCGGCCGCCGCCGTGTCGTCGATCAGTTCCCGGATGGCCCGCGCCACCGTCCGCGGGTACTCCATCATCGCCACGTGCCCGGCCTCGGGCAGCGTCACCAGCCGCGCCCCGCGGAAGGCGGCGGCGGCCCGCCGCGCCATCCGGTACGAGACGAGCCGGTCGCGCCCACCGTAGACGAGGAGCGTCGGCGCGAGCACCCGCTCCGCCTGCCGCCACAGATTGTGCTGCCCGCCCAGGGTGTACGCATTGACCAGTCCGCGGGCGGAGCGCTCCATCACCTCCCAGAAGTACGGGAGTTCGAGCCGCTTGGCGTACTCGTCGACCGCGTCGCGGAAGCCGTCGGGGGTGACGTTGCGCGGGTCGCCGTAGCAGAGCCCCAGCACCTCGCGGGTGCGGTGCTCGGGCGTCCAGTCGCGGGTGAGGCGGGCGAAGAGGCGGGTGGTGCCGGGCACCGCGAGCAGCGCGGTGGGGACCGCCGTCAGCTGCGGCCGCAGCTCCGGCAGGGCCGGCGAGATCAGCGTCAGAGTGCGGACGAGATCGGGCCGGGCGGCGGCCACCCGCGTCGCGGCGGCGCCGCCCATGGAGTTGCCGACGAGGTGGACCGGACCGCGACCGGCCGCGTCCAGATACCGGATGACCGCGCGGGCCTGCGCGGCGACCGCGTAGTTGCCGTCGTCGGGCGGCGGCGCCTCACCGAAGCCGGGCAGATCGAGCGCCTCGCCGTCGAGCCGGTCGGCGAGCAGCGGCATCAGCGCCGACCAGTTCCGCGACGAGCCGCCGAGCCCATGGACGTACAGCGCGGGCTCCCGCTCCCGCACCGCGCCCGCACCGGACTCCGGCAGCGGCGCCGGGGTGCGCACACCGAGCGTCAGGCCGGAGAGCGGCACCAGCCGCAGCGTCTCGGCGGCCTCCTGCGGGCCGGGGCGTCCCGGACCACCGGGCGGCACCGGAAGGGCTGCGGTCCGGGTGTCGGGCGACTCCGTCGAAGACATGCCGTCGATGTTACGAGATGATCACGCGCGCACCGATGTGTTCGCCGTCACACATCGCATCGCGCTGCCGCGCCCGCTCTCCTAGGCTCGATACGAAGGGCGCCCCCGGCCCGCCCGCGGCCGGAGGCCCGAACCGCCCACCGGCCCGGGGCGAGGAAGGCACAGCGGACCGAGAGACTCCAGAGAGGGAGCGCCATGCCGGTCGATCCGAGCGACCCGGACACCTTCGACGACGAGAACGGAACCGGCTTCCCCGACGAGGCTCCGGAGGCCGACGCCCAGGAACAGCACGCGGACGTCGCGCCCCACCGCGACGAGACGCTGTCCGGCACCGACCTCGACGCCGCGAACGAGGCGGACCGCGCCGAACAGTCCCGCGTCGTGGAACTCAACGAAGACGAATATCGATGACCTGGGGTGTTATGTCACCTTCCCACAAGGGTCCGGACCGGATTTTCTCGGCTCCGACCGCCCACAGCCCGGTTACCCAAAAGTACGATGGCGGGCGCGGTGTACCGCCTTGCGTACGCCGCGTACGGAACGACTTCTGGGAGGCAGCGTGAGCGCCATCGAGCAGACCGAGGCGGCACGCCCGCGGGGCACACGTCTGCCGCGCCGAGCACGGCGCAACCAGCTTCTGGGTGCGGCACAGGAAGTGTTCGTCGCGCAGGGCTACCACTCCGCGGCGATGGACGACATCGCCGAGCGGGCGGGCGTCAGCAAGCCGGTGCTCTACCAGCACTTCCCGGGCAAGCTGGACCTCTACCTGGCCCTGCTCGACCAGCACTGCGAGGCGCTGCTGCACTCGGTGCGGACGGCGCTGGCGTCGACGACCGACAACAAGCAGCGCGTCGCGGCGACGATGGACGCCTACTTCGCCTACGTCGAGGACCCGGGCGGCGCGTTCCGGCTGGTCTTCGAGTCGGACCTGACCAACGAACCGGCGGTCCGCGAGCGGGTCGACAAGGTCTCGCTGGAGTGCGCCGAGGCGATCTGCGCGGTGATCGCCGAGGACACCGGCCTCTCGCGCGACGAGTCGATGCTGCTGGCCGTGGGCCTCGGCGGCGTCTCGCAGGTCGTGGCGCGTTACTGGCTGGCCGCCGACAGCAAGGTCCCGCGGGAGACCGCGGTGGGCCTGCTGACCTCCCTCGCCTGGAAGGGCATCGCGGGTTTCCCGCTGCACGGCATCGATCCCCACTGACCGTGTTCGCTCCCGGCGTGCCCCGGGGCGCCCTGCACCTCCCCGTACCGGGCTAATGTGTGCTGCGTACGGCGCGGCTGTCCGCGCACCCAACTGACCGTCGGAGGGACATCAGCCGTGGAGGTCAAGATCGGCGTGCAGCACGCGCCCCGCGAGATCGTTCTCGAGAGCGCGCAGACTGCCGAGGAGGTGGAGGGCGCCGTCGCCGACGCCCTCGGCGGCAAGTCGCCGCTGCTGAGCCTGGTGGACGAGCACGGCCGCAAGGTCCTGGTCCCGTCGGACCGGCTCGCCTACGTGGAGATCGGCGAGCAGTCGGTCCGCAAGGTCGGCTTCGGCGCACTCTGACCCCGGGGCGCCGCACGGGCGCCCGAGGCACACCGCGGAGGGGGGGGGGGGGGGGGGCGAGACGAACACGCCGCCGCGAGGGGGGGGGGGGGGCGAGCGCCACACGGGGGGGGGGGGGCTCAGGCGCGCGCCCCCGCG
>NZ_JBHYGX010000066.1:17793-18621 GCF_042739975.1 Streptomyces sp. NPDC059080 | reverse complement strand
CCACCCCCCCGCGGGGCCCCCCTCGCCCCCCGGACCCCACCGCGGCGGGGGGGTGGTTTTACCCCCCCGCCGCCCCCCCTCGGCGTTTTCCGGGGCGCGGCTCAACGGGCCGCGGCGGTACGAGTTCCGGGGCGGCGCACCGGTTTGCGGGGCCGTGCCCCTCCGGTCTCCGAAGCCGCCCCTTTCCCGCTTCCGGGCGCCTTCCGCTTCCCCCGCTTCCCCCGCTTCCGGGCGCCTTCCGCCTCCCCTTCCGGTTCGCCCTCCCGCGCCCAGGGCGCCCCGCCGCCGTCCGCGCTCCCGGCCGGAACGGCTCGCCCCGCCCGCCCCCACGTCCTCCCCTTCCCCGCACGTTCGGCGGAACGGAGGCATGAGGGTTGCTGAGCGTGGCTGATGGGTACCACCGCCTACGACCGATTTGTTCGTCCGGTCGGTCCGGTCGTCAGCCGTAACGCGGGAGGGAACACACATGATCTGGGAAGCCCTGGGCGCCGCCGTCGTCGGTCTGGTCCTCTCCTTCACCGCCACCCGCCGACTGCCCGAACGGTTCCCCGTCCGCTCCCTGGCGCTGGCCACCGGCCCGGTCGCCGCCCTGCTGGGCGCGCTGCTGACCCGCTCGATCCTCGGCCCCGGCCACCCCGTCCAGACGCTCGCCGCGGCCGTCGCCGTGGGCGCCGCGCTGCTCTCGGTGCTGATCCGCCCGGCCCGCGGAGCGCTGCGCGGCTCGGCCCCCGCCTGACCCCTGCATATACATACGGCGCGGCCCCGGACCGGGGGGGGCGGGGGGCCCGGCGGGGGCGGGGCGCGGGGGGGCGGCGGGCCCCCCCCGGG
>NZ_JBHYGX010000066.1:0-17783 GCF_042739975.1 Streptomyces sp. NPDC059080 | reverse complement strand
GCCCCGGACCGGGTGGTCCGGGGCCGCGCCGTCGTCCTGTCCGCGGGGCGTCGCCTACGCCGCCAGGCCCAGGGCCGCCATCCGCTTGGTGTGCGCCTCGGTGATCCGGGAGAACATCCGGCCGACCTCGGCCAGGTCGAAGCCGCCGGCGACGCCGCCGACCAGCATCGTCGAGAGCGCGTCACGGTCGGCGACCACCCGCTGCGCCTGCGACAGCGCCTCGCCCATCAGCCGCCGCGCCCACAGCGCCAGCCGCCCGCCGACCCGCGGCTCCGCCTCGATCGCGGCGCGCACCTTCTCGACCGCGAAGGTCGCGTGACCGGTGTCGTCCAGGACCGTGAGCACCAGGGCCCGGGTGTCGGTGTCCAGCCGGGCGGCGACCTCGCGGTAGAAGTCGCTGGCGATCGAGTCGCCGACGTACGCCTTGACCAGGCCCTCCAGCCAGTCCGACGGCGCGGTCTGACGGTGGAACTCGTCCAGCGCGGCGGCGAACGGCTCCATCGCCTCGTTGGGCTCCGCCTCGATGTCGGCGAGGCGCTGCCGCAGCCGCTCGAAGTGGTGGAACTCCGCCGACGCCATCTTGGCCAGTTCGGCCTTGTCGTCCATGGTCGGCGCGAGCTTCGAGTCCTCCGCGAGCCGCTCGAAGGCGGACAGCTCGCCGTAGGCGAGGGCGCCCAGCAGGTCGATCACGGCGGCGCGGTAGTGCGGCTCGGCGGATGCCTCCGTCCAGTTCTGGGCGGCGATCCCGGTCGGTTCCGGCGCGTCGGCGGTGGCGGTGTCTGGCGTCTCCATGACCGGCACAATAGTCGGCGGACGGCCCCCGCAGCGCCGGGCCGCCGGGTCCCGTGGCGGACGCCCCGACCGGCCGGGACCGTGTCCGGCCGCGCGGCGCGGGCGGCTTGTTCCCTTTCTCACTCAGACAAGCCTTCGGATGTCCCGTCGCATCCGGGGTACAGTGGTAATGCGCCCGCCGAGTATCGGCGGGTCGTTCCACGCATGCGGATGCCCGGTCGGTGGCCCGATCGGCTCCAACCCGACCGCCCTCCCCCGCGGCGCGTACGCGACGTACGCATCAGCAGGAGGGACACCGCTCGCGGCAGGAGTGCCTGAGCGTTGGCAGTGGTCCCGCGCAGTCGGCTTTGCAACCCGGCCCGTACACACCCCGTACGAAGTGCGGTACGACCCCCTTCGCCGCCTCACGCCGCGTCTCACAGAAGAGGCAAGATTCTGTCTACGTTCCGAGAGCTCGGGATTTTCCCCGAGACCGCCGAGGCCCTCGAAGCCGTCGGCATCGTTTCCCCCTTTCCCATCCAGGAGCTGACGCTCCCCGTCGCGCTCTCCGGCAGCGACGTCATCGGCCAGGCGAAGACCGGCACCGGCAAGACGCTGGGCTTCGGCCTGCCGCTGCTGGAGCGCGTCACCGTCCCCGTCGACGTCGAGGCGGGCCGGTCCACGCCCGAGCAGCTGACCGAGGCGCCGCAGGCGCTCGTCGTCGTCCCCACCCGCGAGCTGTGCCAGCAGGTCACCAACGACCTGCTCACCGCCGGCAAGGTGCGTAACGTCCGAGTGCTGGCGATCTACGGCGGCCGGGCCTACGAGCCGCAGGTCGAGGCGTTGCAGAAGGGCGTCGACGTCGTCGTCGGCACCCCGGGCCGCCTGCTCGACCTCGCGGGCCAGCGCAAGCTCGACCTCTCGCAGGTCCGCAGCCTGGTGCTGGACGAGGCCGACGAGATGCTGGACCTCGGCTTCCTGCCGGACGTCGAGCGGATCATCCAGCTGCTGCCGGCCAAGCGGCAGACGATGCTGTTCTCGGCCACGATGCCCGGCCAGGTCATCTCGCTGGCGCGCCGCTACATGTCGCAGCCCACCCACATCCGCGCCACCGCGCCGGACGACGAGGGCCAGACCGTCGCCAACACCACCCAGCACGTCTTCCGCGCGCACTCCATGGACAAGCCGGAGATGGTCGCGCGCATCCTCCAGGCCGACGGCCGGGGCCTGGCGATGGTGTTCTGCCGGACGAAGCGGACCGCCGCCGACATCGCCGACCAGCTCGCGCGGCGCGGTTTCGCGTCCGGCGCGGTCCACGGCGACCTCGGCCAGGGCGCCCGCGAGCAGGCGCTGCGCGCCTTCCGCAACGGCAAGGTCGACGTCCTGGTCTGCACCGACGTCGCCGCCCGCGGTATCGACGTCGAGGGCGTGACGCACGTCATCAACTACCAGTCCCCCGAGGACGAGAAGACCTACCTGCACCGCATCGGCCGCACCGGCCGCGCGGGCGCCAAGGGCACCGCGGTCACCCTCGTCGACTGGGACGACATCCCGCGCTGGAAGCTGATCAACAAGGCGCTGGAACTGTCGTTCGATGAGCCGGAGGAGACGTACTCCACCTCCCCGCACCTCTACGAGCAGCTGCACATCCCGGCGGGCACCAAGGGCGTGCTGCCGCGCTCGGAGCGGACCCGGGCCGGGCTCGCCGCCGAGGAGGTCGAGGACCTCGGTGAGACCGGCGGCCGCGGTCGCGGTCGCGGCCAGGCCCCGGCGGCCACGGAGGAGCGCCCGCAGCGGACCCGGACCCCTCGGCAGCGGCGGCGCACCCGTGGCGGCGCGGACGTCGACGGTGACGCGGCCCCGCAGCCGCAGGCGGACGCCGCGCTGGACACGGCGGAGGGCGCCCCGGCCGAGGGTGAGTCCCGGCAGCCGCGCCGTCGGCGCCGTACCCGTACGGGCCGGCCGGCGGCCGGGGCCGTGACGCCGGTCGCGGACGCGCAGCCCGCCGCACCCGCCGCCGAGGAGGCGGAGGCCACCCCGGCGAAGCCGCGCCGCCGCCGGACGCGTGCGGCGAAGCCCGCCGAGGCGCAAGCCGTGGTGGAGACCGTGGTGGAGGCCGTGGTGGAGACCGTCGAGGCGCCCGCCGCCCCGGTCGCCGAGGAGGCGCCGGCCAAGCCGAAGCGGACCCGTAAGACCGCCGCGGCCAAGGCCGTGGAGACCGCCGAGGGCGCCGAGGCGCCGGCCAAGCCGAAGCGCACGCGGAAGACCGCGGCGGCGAAGGCGGCGGAGGCCGTGGAGACCGCCGAGGCACCCGAGGCACCCGAGGCACCCGAGGCACCCGCCAAGCCGAAGCGGACGCGGAAGACCGCCGCCAAGGCCGTCGCGCCGGAGGCTTCCGGCGAGGAGGCACCGGCGAAGCCGAAGCGCACCCGGAAGACCGCCGCGGCGAAGGCGGCGGAGGCCGCGGACACCGCGGAGGCGGCCGACGCCCCCGCGAAGCCGGTCCGCCGCCGCACCCGCGCGAAGGCCCCGGCCGCCGAGGCGACGCCGGAGAGCTGATCCGCAGCGCACGACCGACGGCCCGTTCCCGCCCATCCGGCGGGGGCGGGCCGTCGGGGTGTTCCGGGGCGTCGGCGCGTCCGTGCGCGCGGGCGTGCCCGCCGTGGCCGGATAGCCTCGGGGCATGAGCAGGCCGCCGACACTTTCGCTGCCCCCGTGCGCCAGCGCGTACCGCCTCGTCACCGCGCGCGGGGAGTTCGCCGTGCACGACGCCCGGCCCGAGCGGGCGCCGCTCGGTACGGCGCTGCTGGTCCCGGGGTTCACGGGCAGCAAGGAGGACTTCATCGCGCTGCTCGCGCCGCTCGCGGCGGCCGGGTTCCGGGCGGTGGCGGTGGACGGCCGCGGGCAGTACGAGTCCCCCGGCCCCCATGACGTCGCCGCCTACGAGCAGGGCGCGCTGGCGCAGGACGTGCTGGCGCAGGCCCGGGCGCTGGGCGGCCGGGTGCATCTGCTGGGGCATTCGTGCGGCGGGCTGGTGAGCCGGGCCGCGGTGCTGACGGACCCGGGGCCGTTCCGGTCGCTGACGGTGCTCAGCTCCGGCCCGGCGGCCATCGACCCGGCGCAGCAGAACCGCGTACGGATGCTGATCGATGCGCTCGGCACGCTGGACATGGCGACGGTCTGGCAGGCGATGCGGGCGCTCGACCCGCCGGAGGCGCCGGGCGCCGGGACGCCGCCGGAGATCAGGGAGTTCCTGCGGCGCCGCTGGCTGGCGACCGTCCCCGAGCAGTTGATCGCCACGGGGCGGCAGATGCTGGAGGAACCGGACCGGGTCGATGAGCTGGCCGCGGTGCCGCTGCCCAAGCATCTCGTCTCCGGCACGGTGGACTACGCCTGGCCGGTGCCGCTGATCGACAAGATGGCGGCGCGGCTGGCCGCCCGCCGCACGGTCGTCCCGGGCGCGGAGCACTCCCCCAACGCGGAGCGCCCCGTGGAGACCGCCGCCGCGCTGGCCGCCTTCTGGGGCGAGCACTGAGCCGTCCGCCGGGACGCGTACCCGGTGACGGCGCGCGCTGATCTGCGGCCGTACGAGCCGGTGTGCGGCGGCGTTCCGGCCGGGCTCATCGTCCCCTCCTCACCTGCAAATACTTAGACCATCGAAAATTTTCCTTAGCGTAGGGAATGTTTGCAGGGGTCCAGGACGTTGGACAGGTCAGAAGCTCGGGCAGCGACGCCCGCGCTCGCCATCCATCAGTTCTCCTGCAGGAGGATCAGACGAAGGGAAGCCGTATGCGCTTCGAGATCATGCGCCTGGACGATGTCGACGGCACTGCCGTGGACAGCACCGTCGTGGACGCCGCCTCCGTCAACCGGATCGTGCAGCAGGCCGCCGCAATCGGCCAGCGCATCTACATCCGCCCGGCCGACACCGTCGCCGCCCGGTAGCACCGACGCCGCCCCGCGCGGTACGCACGGATGCGCCCCCGTACGGAAGTGCCGTACGGGGGCGCGGCTGTGTCCGGGGCCGGGCGCCGTCAAGCGCCCTGGACGACCTGGGTGATGCCGTTGATGATCTGCTGCACGGCGAGCGCGGAGAGCATCATGCCCGCGAGCCGGGTCACCAGCACCACACCGCCGTCCTTGATGACCCGGATGATCAGCAGCGAGAACCGCATCGCCAGGTAGAGGACGACATGGATCGCGACGATGGCGGTCCACACCGCCAGCTGTGCGGTGAAGCCGTGGGCGTGCTGGACGGCGAGGATCACCGACACGATCGCACCGGGCCCGGCCAGCAGCGGCATACCCAGCGGGACCAGCGCCACGTTGACGTCCTTGGTCTGGGTGGGCTCCTCGGACTTGCCGGTGAGCAGGTTCAGCGCGACCAGCAGCAGGAGCAGACCGCCCGCGATCATCAGGGCGGGCGTGCTGATGTGCAGCCGGCCCAGTATCTGGCGGCCGAAGAGCCCGAAGACGGCGATGACGCAGAACGCGACGGTCGCCGCCTGCCAGGCCATCCGGCGCTGGACCTTGGCGGGCCGCCCGGCGGTCAGCCCGAGAAAGATCGGGGTGATCCCGGGGGGATCCATGATGACAAAAAGGGTGACGAAGAGAGTACTGAAGGCAGCGACGTCGAACACGGTGATGAATGGCCTTGCGAGGGAGATGGAGCGGAGGGGGACGGCACACCGGCACGGCGGCGCGCGGGCGCACCGCACCTGCACGGGCGCCGGAAGGAAGGGACCGCCGGACTCGGGCGGCGGAGGCTCAGCCGCCCGCGCCGGGGACGGGGAAGGCGCCGGTGGCCCGGCGCACGATCTCGCCGTAGATCTCCGGGTCGGTGGTGTATTCGCCCAGCTCACAGGTCTTGTGGCTGCCGTGGTAGTCGCTGGAGCCGGTGGTCAGCAGCCCCAGCTCGGCGGCGAGGCCGCGCAGCCTGGCACGGGTCGGCACATCGTGGTCCATGTGGTCGACCTCGATGCCGTCGAGACCGGCGGCGGCCAGCTCGACGAGGGCACCCTCGGGCACACCGGCGCCACGCTTGACGGCCGCGGGGTGCGCGACGACGGCGACGCCGCCCGCGCCCTTGATCAGCCGTAGCGCCTCGAACGGGTCCAGCTCGTGCTTGTCGACGTACGCGCGGCCGTCGTTGGCCAGCCACTGCGAGGTGAACGCGTCGGAGACGGTGGGCACGACGCCCAGGGCGACCAGGGCGGTGGCCACATGGGGCCGTCCCACGGCGCCGTCACCGGCGATGGCGGCGACCTGCTCCCAGGTGATCGGGACGCCCAGCTCACGGAGTTTGGCGACCATGCCCTGGGCGCGCGGCACCCGGTCGTCGCGGAGCAGCGCCCGCTCGCGGGCGAACGCGGGCTCCTCCGGGTCGAAGAGGTAGGCGAGCATGTGCAGCCCGGTGCCTGCGATCCGGCAGGACAGCTCGGCGCCGGTGACCAGCGTCAGCCCGGCGGGCAGCGCTTCGCGCGCCGCGGCGTGCCCGGCGACGGTGTCGTGATCGGTCAGGGCGACGACGTCCAGCCCGCGGGCGGCGGCGTGGGCCACCAGCTCGGCGGGGGTGTCCGTACCGTCGGACGCGGTGGAGTGGGTGTGCAGATCGATGCGCACGACGCTGAACTCCCCCCTACGGGACGGTGACCGGACGGGCGCCCCGCGCGGCCGCCGTCGGCGCGCCACAAGGCGTCCCGCCAAGGATACCGGCCCACAGAACACCCCCGTCCGCCCCAGGGAGGACGTACGGGGCGCCTCCCGTACGCCCAGGACGTACGGGAGCCGGGCCCGGGGCTCAGGACAGCAGCCGCGGCGAGAGCGCCCCGCACGGCAGCAGGTCGACCTCGGCGCCCGCCTCGCGCAGATCGGTGAGGACCAGCTCGTCGTACATCAGCAGGCCGGACTGCTCGGGCCAGACGATCGCCCACAGCCAGAGCCCGCGGGCCTCCCCGGCGAAGACCACGCGGTCTGCCGGGGAGCCCTCGACGTGCCACATCGGGGTCGGGCGGCCGGAGGTGAGGATCTTGGTGTGCGGGGCGGCGTCGACGTGCATACGGGGGCCGGGGTCCGGGCCGTCGATCCCGGCGTAACGGGCGCCGAGCCCCACGCCCAGCTCCTCGGCGATCAGCAAGAGCTCGCCGGGACCGCCGAGCGGGCCGGGGCCGGAGCAGGCGACGGCGGTGGCGCGGCCACCGCTGCGGTCGTCACCGGCGCAGGCCACACCCGTGAAGAGCCAGCCGACCGGCAGTGGCCAGGGCATCCACACCGGGACCTGTGAACGGTTCACGACAACGCCGAGCGCCTCGACGCTCGGCGGGACGACCGGCTGGAGCGGCTGCACGGTGCCGTGGACGGCGCACTGCCAGGAGTCGGAGAAGAGACCGGGCGCCCGGACGCGGCCACCGCACTTCGGGCAACTGGGTTCACCCCTCATAGGGATCCACGGTCCTCCAGCCACGCGGTCGCGTCAAGGACGATCACCCGACCGGTCGGAATGTTCCGCACACCGGAACGGGCCCGCCGGACGCCGCCCGGGAGGCCGCCGCGCACCGGGCACGGGCCCCGGCGACGGCCTCGCGCGGCCCGGCCGCAGGCGCGCCTCACGACAGGTCCGCGCCGCCGCGCAGCGGGTCCCGCAGGTCCGTGCCCTGCGCCAGCCACCGCTCCTGGAGCGCCTCCGCGCCGTGCACCCGCTTCCACGCCGCCTCGTTGGGCGTCATCGGCAGCAGCGGCAGGAAACGCACCGGATCCAGCGGCGCGTCCAGCTCCAGATCCTCGACGAGGCCGCCGGACGCGGCGACCAGGACGGAGGTGAACCCGGCACCGGGCCACAGCGGCTCACCGGTGTCCAGGGAGGCGCCCGGCGCCACCACCACGCCCTCGACCTGCGGTGACGCGGCGAGCACGGCGAGCGGCCGCAGCACCTTGTCGATATCGGCGCGGCCCGGCCGCAGCGTGATCACCAACTCGGCGCGGGGCCCGGCCACCGGGTCGGCGAAGACCACCGACGGGGGCGCGCCCAGGCCCGGCGCGGAGCCCGCCGGGTCCGTCATCGGGTGGGCGGACATCCCGAGCGTCGCGTAGCGGACCACGCCGTCGCCGGCAAAGCGCAGCACCTCGATGCGGTCGGTGCCGAGGAAGGTGACGGCGGCGCGGGCGTCCGGCTCGCCCAGGGCGGTACGCAGCCGGGCTTCGACCAGATCGAGAACGTCAGACATGGGGCGAGCATAAAGCGGCCCCGCGAGGCGTCCGGAGGGCCACCCGACGGCACCGCGGCGCGGCCGCGGGGCCGGGCGGCGGACCCGGATGCGGGCACGCTGGAGAAGGCCGTGAATCGGCTTCGTATCGAACAGGCAAAGCGGCGCGGCGGCACCACGGGCGGCTGATAGCCTGCCATCTGGTCAGGGAATGACGCTGTCCCCCAGCGGGGACCGGCCGGAGGAGGTGGGGCTGCGGTGGATCCGAGTCGACCGTGCAGTACCGATAGTTCTCCTGTCATCCCGCTCGCGCAGCGAATCTTCTGAGCCGAAGGCTTCCGTACCCCGCAGTCCAGCGGGAAAACATGTGAAGTTCCTTCGCGTCGGACGGAGATGACGGAAGAGCGCCTTCGCCCCTCTTCTGTTCCGTATCTCTCAGCGAATTCCTCGAATTCTCCGCGCGCCGTCAGTGCCCCGGCACCGAACGCCGCCCGCTTTGCGGACGTACGGCCGATGACGCCTCGTACGTCCACGTTCCGGGTTGCGTTACGCCCCGCGCACGACGGCCGGCCCGTGAAGGAGCTTGCCATGTCGATGATCCGTGACCTGCGCGCCGCCGTCCGTCCCTCCCGCCGCCGTGACGGCGCCGCCTTCGTCTACGAGAAGTCCGCTCCGGCCTGCGTGAACAGTGCCATCGTCGACTGCGCCGTCTACCGCGAGGGCCGCCGGGTGCAGGAAGCCTGCACCCCCGCCGAGGCGATGGCGAGCGTCCGGACCGAGGGTGGCTTCGCCTGGATCGGGCTGCACGAGCCGTCGGAGGCCGAATTCGCCGGTATCGCCGCGGAGTTCGGGCTGCACCCGCTCGCCGTCGAGGACGCCGTCCACGCCCATCAGCGGCCGAAGCTGGAGCGCTACGACGACACCCTGTTCACGGTCTTCAAGACCGTCCACTACGTCGAGCACACCGAGCTGACCGCGACCAGCGAGGTCGTGGAGACCGGCGAGGTGATGTGCTTCACCGGCCGGGACTTCATCGTGACCGTCCGGCACGGCGGCCAGGGCTCGCTGCGGGCGCTGCGCCACCGCCTCCAGGACGACCCCGAGCTGCTGGCCAAGGGCCCGTCGGCGGTACTGCACGCCATCGCCGACCAGGTCGTCGACGGGTACATCGCGGTCGCCGGTGCCGTACAGGACGACATCGACGAGGTGGAGATCGACGTCTTCAGCTCGGGCACCGGCCGGGGGGCGACCCGGGGCGGCGACGCCGGGCGGATCTACCAACTCAAGCGCGAGGTGCTGGAGTTCAAGCGCGCGGTCGGGCCGCTGCTGCGGCCGTTGCAGCTGCTGAGCGAGCGGCCGATGCGGCCCGTCGATTCCGACATCCAGAAGTACTTCCGCGACGTCGCCGACCACCTGGCGCGCGTCAACGAGCAGGTGCTCTCCTTCGACGACCTGCTCAACTCCATCCTCCAGGCCAACCTCGCGCAGGCGGCCGTCGCGCAGAACGAGGACATGCGCAAGATCACCTCGTGGGCCGCGATCTTCGCCGTCCCCACGATGATCGCCGGGATCTACGGCATGAACTTCCACTCCATGCCGGAGCTGCACTGGAAGTACGGCTACCCGGCGGTGCTGGTGGCGACCGTCGCGCTCTGCTTCGGCATCCACCGCGGCTTCAAGCGCAACGGCTGGCTCTGACGCGCCCCCGGGGGCGCGCGTACCAGGCCGATTAGGCTGACGGGCATGACATCGACCGCGTCGCAGGCGCTCCAGGACCGCGCGCTCATCGAAGAGGCCACGAAGAAGTCCGCCCTGATCTGGGTACGGGGGGCCACCGGCCCGTCCCGGGCGCTGTGGCATCTGTGGGTGGACGGCGCGGCGTGCCTGGTCGGCGACGGCGCGGGCGAGCAGCCGCTGGCGGATCTGGGGCTGGCCGACGGCGCCACCGCGACGGTCACCGTCCGCAGCAAGGACAAGGGCGGGCGCCTCGTGGCATGGCAGGCGCACGTCGTGGAGATGGCGCCGGAGAGTGCGGCGTGGCGCACCGCGGTCGACGAACTGAAGGGCAAGCGGCTCAACGCCCCGGACGCGGAGGCGATCTTGGAGCGCTGGGCGGCCGAGTGCCGGGTGCTGCGGCTGGAGCCCGTCGGCGGCGCCGAGCAGCGCCCCGGCACCATGCCGGACGAGGCCCACGCCGCCCCGCCGCTGCCCTCCCCCGCGATCACCCGCCGCCCGGTCCCGGCGGCACTGCCCAAGCTGCTGCGCCGGGGACGTAAGGGCTGAGCGGCAGAAGGGCGGGGCGGACCGTGCGCCCCGCACCCCGGCCGCATGGCCGCGCCCCTCAGCGCCCCGAAGCCGCCGACACCTGCTTCCCGTAGTCCACGATCTGGTCCTGCGACGGCGGCTTGAGGGAGACGCCCTTGTCCCAGTCGTCGAAGCGGACCGTGCCCGCGTCGCCGCCGCGCTCCAGGCGCAGCGGGTAGGGCGTGCCCTCCAGGGAGACGTCGAGGGTGCCGCCGGAGCCCGCGCCGCCCGCGACGCGGATGGTCTTCACCCCGCCGACGGTGGCGTGGTCGCCGGTCGCGAGCGTGCCGCGCAGCGCGAGCAGGCTCGCCAGCAGCGTGTCCTTGTCGGTGAAGCCGCTGAAGCGCTGGTAGACCGGGTCGGCGGCGGGCACCTTGACGTACTTGCCGCCGAGCTTGTCCGCCGCCGACGCGTCGTTCCCGCCGCCGCCCGCCTTCTCCCCGGCCCAGAACGCGGCGTCCGCCTTGAGGTAGAGCGCGTCACCGACCCGCAGCAGCGCGAACGTCGACTTACGGGTGGTGAGTTGGCCCTTGGCTCCGTCGCCGGCGAGGTGCATGTCCAGCTTGTAGGTGGCGCCCTGGCTGACGAAGCTGCCGGAGAGGCGGACCGTCCCGGCGTGCTCGGCCGCCGCCCGCGCCTTCGCCTCGATCTTCGGGGCGGGCAGCTTGCCGACGCCGTTCGTCCCGGCGTCCGGATCCTCGGCGCACCCCGCCAGTGCCACGGCCAGCCCCGCGCACACCGCCCCCAGGAGCGCCGTCCGCCCCGCGTGACGGGTGACGGCCACGGTTCGGGGGCCCGGCCCCGAGGGGGTTGCACTCACGTCGGCTCTGCCTCCTGTTACGGGTGACCTCGACAGCAGTACGGCAGCGTACCGGTCCCGCGGGGGCACTTCGGCACCCCCGCCGTCCGCCGCCGTACGGGCCGCCCGCCGGGGCGCGGACGAGCCGGGCGCGTTAGCCTGAACCCGGATTGACTCCTTTGTATCGATATTCCTTGTCCCTGCTACCGTCCCCCACCCGATCGGCCGAAGGAACGGAGGCGCGCTGTATGGCGGTGGTGACTCCCCGGGTCTTCGTCTCGCACCTGTCCGGCGTCGCCGTCTTCGACCCCAACGGCGACCAGGTCGGACGGGTCCGCGACCTGGTCGCGATGTTGCGGACGAAGGGCAGCGGCACCCGTGAGGGCCGCCCGCCCCGGCTGCTGGGGCTGGTCGTCGAGGTCGCCGGGCGGCGCCGCGTCTTCCTGCCGATGACCCGGGTGACGGGCGTGGAGTCCGGTCAGGTCGTCACCACCGGCGTGATCAACATGCGCCGCTTCGAGCAGCGCGCCTCGGAGACGCTGGTCCTCGGCGAACTCCTCGACCGCCGGGTGCGGCTGGTGGAGACCGGCGATGAGGTCACCGTCCTCGACATCGGCATCATCCAGCTCCCGGCCCGCCGCGACTGGGAGATCGACAAGGTCTTCGTCCGTCGTGGCAAGGGCGGGGCGCTGCGCCGCAAGGGGGAGGCGCTGACCGTCGAGTGGTCGGCGGTGACCGGGTTCTCCCTGGAGGAGCACGGGCAGGGCGCGGAGAATCTGCTCGCCACCTTCGAGCAGCTGCGCCCCGCCGACCTCGCCGGGGTGCTGCACCACCTGTCGGCCAAGCGCCGCGCGGAGGTCGCCGCCGCCCTCGACGACGACCGGCTCGCGGACGTCCTGGAGGAGCTGCCCGAGGACGACCAGATCGAGATCCTGGGCAAGCTGAAGGAGCAGCGCCGGGCCGAGGTCCTGGAGGCGATGGACCCGGACGACGCCGCCGACCTCCTCTCCGAACTCCCCGAGGAGGAGAAGGAGAGGCTGCTGACGCTGATGCGCCCGGAGGACGCCGCGGACGTCCGGCGCCTGATGGCGTACGAGGAGCGCACCGCGGGCGGTCTGATGACGACGGAGCCGATCGTGCTGCGGCCGGACGCGACGGTCGCGTACGCGCTGGCCCGGGTGCGCGACCCGGACCTCTCCCCCGCGCTGGCCGCCCAGATCTACGTCTGCCGGCCGCCCGACGAGACGCCGACGGGCAAGTTCCTCGGCGTGGTCCACTTCCAGCGGCTGCTGCGCGATCCGCCGTTCACGCTGGTCAGCTCGATCGCCGACACCGATCTGCCGCCGCTGCCACCGGACGCCACGCTGCCCGAGGTGACCCGCCATCTGGCGACGTACAACCTCGTCTCCGCGCCGGTCGTCGACGACAGCGGCGCGCTGCTGGGCTCCGTCACCGTCGATGACGTCCTCGACCATCTGCTGCCGGACGACTGGCGGGAGACGGAACTGCACGGCGAGGAGCAGCCCGCCGAGGAACAGCCCATCGAGGAGCGGCCCGAGGACAACGGGCGGGCGCCGGAGGTGGACGACGGTGGGGCCTGAGGAGCGGGAGGGCGTCCGGGCGCGGGCGAACGGTTCGTCGGCGCTGCGGCGCGGTGCGAACGAGCGGCCGCGGGTCCGCCTCGACCAGCCGCGGGTGCCGCGCCGCTCCCTGCTGCCGGAGTACGACCCGGACGCGTTCGGGCGGATGTCGGAGAAGATCGCCCGTTTCCTGGGGACGGGCCGGTTCCTCGTCTGGATGACGGTGATCATCATCCTGTGGATCTGCTGGAACGTCACCGTGCCCCTCGGCCTCCGGTTCGACCAGTACCCGTTCATCTTCCTGACGCTGGCGCTCTCCCTCCAGGCGTCGTACGCGGCGCCGCTGATCCTGCTGGCGCAGAACCGTCAGGACGACCGCGACCGCGTCACCCACGAGCAGGACCGTGGCCGCAACGACCGGTCGATCGCCGACACCGAGTACCTGACGCGGGAGATCGCGGCGCTCCGGCTGGGTCTCGGCGAGGTCGCCACCCGCGACTGGATCCGCTCCGAGCTGGCGGAGCTGATCAGGGAGCTGGAGACGCGGCAGCCGGACGAGGCGGGGCGTGACGAACGCGACCGCTGAACGGGCTTTCCGCCACACGCCTGCACCGCCGTAATATCGGGGCATGGCTACCGACACGCCCCCAGGCGCCGCGCCGAGCGAGGACGCGGTCCGCGATGCGCTCGCGACGGTGAACGACCCCGAGATCCACCGCCCCATCACCGAACTGGGGATGGTCAAATCGGTGGACATCGCGGCGGACGGCGCGGTGGCGGTCGTCGTCTACCTCACCGTCTCCGGCTGCCCGATGCGCGAGACGATCATCTCCCGCGTCCGCGAAGCGGTCTCCCGCGTCGACGGCGTCACCGACGTCGGCGTCGAGCTGGACGTGATGAGCGACGAGCAGCGCAAGGAGCTGACGGCGGCGCTGCGCGGCACCACCGCCGAGCGCGAGGTGCCGTTCGCCAAGCCCGGTTCGCTGACCCGCGTCTACGCGGTCGCCTCCGGCAAGGGCGGCGTCGGCAAGTCGTCGGTGACGGTCAACCTCGCCGCGGCGATGGCGGCGGACGGTCTGAAGGTCGGTGTCGTGGACGCCGACATCTACGGCCACTCCGTCCCGCGGATGCTGGGCGCCGACGGCCGTCCCACCCAGGTCGAGAACATGATCATGCCGCCGTCGGCGCACGGCGTGAAGGTCATCTCCATCGGCATGTTCACGCCCGGCAACGCCCCGGTCGTCTGGCGCGGCCCGATGCTGCACCGCGCCCTCCAGCAGTTCCTCGCCGATGTGTACTGGGGCGACCTCGACGTCCTCCTCCTCGACCTGCCGCCCGGCACCGGCGACATCGCCATCTCGGTGGCGCAGCTCGTCCCCAACGCCGAGATCCTGGTCGTCACCACGCCCCAGCAGGCGGCGGCCGAGGTCGCCGAGCGGGCCGGGTCGATCGCGGTGCAGACCCACCAGAAGATCGTCGGCGTGGTCGAGAACATGTCCGGGCTGCCGTGCCCGCACTGCGACGAGATGGTCGACGTGTTCGGCACCGGCGGCGGCGAGCGGGTCGCCGAGGGCCTGACGAGGACGACCGGCGCGCAGGTGCCGGTGCTCGGTTCCATCCCGATCGACGTCCGGCTGCGCGAGGGCGGCGACGAGGGCAAGCCGGTGGTGCTGAGCGACCCCGACTCCCCCGCGGGCGCCGCGATCCGCGCCATCGCCGGAAAGCTCGGCGGCCGTCAGCGCGGCCTCCAGGGCATGTCGCTGGGGATCACCCCGCGCAACAAGTTCTGACCTGCTGACCTGCTGACCTGCTGACCCGCTGACCTGCTGCGGATCATCCGCCACACCGTCGAGGGGGCGGACCGGGAATCTCCGGTCCGCCCCCTCGTCGTCGCTGCGCCGCGCTCAGCCCTCGTACGCGACGAGGTCGTTGATCACCCCGAAGCCGAGGCCGTACGCGCTCATCCCCCGGCCGTACGCACCGATGTGCACGCCGTCCTCGCCACCGCCCGCCGACCCGGCCAGTACCCAGCCGTACGCGGACTCGCGGTAGCGGAACGGGGTCGGCTCGCCGTCGACCGGCAGCAGCAGCTCGCTCCAGCCCTCGCCGTCGAGCTCGTCCGCCAGCTCCCAGGCGAGGGCGGTCTGCTGGTCCAGCCAGTCCTGGCGCAGCACGCGGTCCATCGTCGACGGCCAGGTGTGCGCGAGCAGCCCGGAACCGGCCAGCCACGCCGCGGTCGAGACGGAGGTGGCGTCCAGCACGCCGGTACCGTCGCCGCTGCGCCGCACCGGCCGCCCGGCGACCGTCACCACGACCGTGAACCGCTCGTCCTTGGGGGTCTCGACCTTTACCGTCGGCTCCTCGCCGTGGCCGGTCGCACCGTGTTCGACGGTGCCGTCGGCGGCGGCGCCGACCCGCATCAGCCAGCGCGGGCCGGTGAACGCCTCATCGAGGCCGTACCAGGGGAAGGCCGCCAGCAGATAGCCGTCGACCTTCCGCCCCGCGTCGGCCGTATCCGCCTGGGCCGCAGCCCGACTCACCGTCTCCATCTGCGCGGAGCCTCCTCGTTGCCCTGTGTCGTGGGCGGCCCGCCCCCCTCAGGCGTCCTCACCCCGGACACCGGGAGCATAGCCACCGGCCGGGCGGGACAGAGCGCAAGGGCGTGCCCGCGACGTGCGACATCCGCCCGGTGGACGAGTGCACCGGGCGGATACGGGGAGGGAGAAGGCTCAGGTGGCGTCGGTGTCGAAGGGCGGGCGCTCGCCCGGGGCCAGGCCGCCGGAGGGCTTCTTCGTGAAGTCGATGCGGCCCGAGGAGGACGCGTCATCCTTGGCGAGGTTCAGCCGTCCGCCGCCGGTCGGGGCGTCGTCGTGGCCGCGGACCGCGTCGGTGACGTCGGCCATCTCCTTCTTGAGGTCGAACCCGTCCCGGATCTCCTGAAGATCCTTCAGGCCGTACTCGTCCTTCTCCAGGACGTGCTTACGGACGAAGTTCTTCGGGTGCAGATCGTCGAACTCGAAGTCCTTGAACTCCGGGCCCAGCTCGCTGCGGATGTCCTCCTTGGCACTGTCCGAGAACGCCCGGACCTTGCGGATGAAGCCCGTCACGTCCTGGATGACCTTGGGCAGCTTGTCCGGGCCGAAGATGAGCACACCAAGGATCGCGAGAGCCACCAGCTCCAGGGGTCCTATGTCGAAGAACACCTTCAGCTCCTTGGTTGTCTGCGGCCGATGGCCTGCCCGGGGCCAGGCCACCCCTCACGGTACCTGGCCCCACGCGTCGTACGGGAGTCACCCGCGCCAACACCACACAAACGATCAGCCGGTGCCGGACGAGCCGAGCGTGAGGCGGACGGTGCGGTCCGCGCCGCCGCGGCGCAGGGTCAGCGTCAGCGTGTCGCCCGGCCGGTGGCTGCGGATCTTGATGATCAGCTCCTCGCCGCTGTGGACGGGGGCGCCGTCCAGCCGGGTGATGACGTCGCCGCCCTTGATCCCGGCCTTGGCGGCGGGGCCGCCCGGGGTGACCGGGTTCCGGCCGTCCTTGGCGAGACCGCTGACGCGCGCGCCGTCGCCCGGGTACTCCATCTCCAGCGTGACGCCGATGACCGGGTGGGTGGCCCGGCCGGTGTTGATCAGCTCCTCGGCGACGCGTTTGGCCTGGTTGATCGGTATGGCGAAGCCCAGCCCTATGCTGCCGCCCTGGGTGGTGCCGTCGGGGCTGGAGCCGTCGGCCGCGCGGATGGCGCTGTTGATCCCGATCACCCGGGCCCGGCCGTCGACCAGCGGCCCGCCGGAGTTGCCCGGGTTGATCGGCGCGTCCGTCTGCAGCGCGTCCACGTATGACACATCGCTGCCGTCGCCCTTCTCGCCACCCGCCGTGATGGGCCGCTGCTTGGCGCTGATGATCCCGGCGGTGACGGTGTTGGCGAGGTCGTACGGCGCGCCGATGGCCACCACCGGGTCGCCGACGCGCGCCGCGTCGGAGTTGCCGAGGGTGAGCGGATGCAGCCCGGAGACGCCGTCGACCTGGACGACGGCGAGGTCGTAGCCGCTGTCCCGGCCCACCACGCGCGCCTTGGCGGTCTGCCCGCCGCTGAACGTCACCGAGATCTCGCCGCCCTCCCCGGCGGGCTCCACGACGTGGTTGTTGGTGAGGATGTGGCCCTGCTTGTCGAGGACGAAGCCGGTGCCGGTGCCCTGCTCGGCGTTGCCCCGCACGTGAAGCGTGACGACGCCGGGCAGCGCGGTCTGCGCGATCCCGGCGACGCTGTGCGGATCGCGGGGCCGGGGCTCCTCGTCGTCCTGCGGCAGGACGATGTCGCCCGGCCCGCCGTGGCGCTCGACGTACACGCCGACGGTGCCGCCCACGCCCCCGGCGAGCAGCGCGAGCAGCACCGCGCCGACGACGAGCGGGCCGCGCCTCGAACGCCGGACCGGCGGCGGCACGGCGGGGCCGTTCTGCCCCGGCGGGCTCCACGGGTCGTACTGCTGCCAGGCGCCGCCCGGGTGCGCCGGGACGAGGTGGCCGTGCTCACCGGACGTCTCGCGGTGCGGTACGAGCCGCTCCGGCGGCAGCGGCGCGTCGGCGCCCACGACGGCGGGCAGCGGCACGAACCCGCCGCCGTCCGTCCCGCTCCCGCCCTGCGGATACGGCTGCGGCGGTACGGGCAGCTCGGCCGGGAGCGGCTGCTCGCCGTACGGCAGCGCGGGCGCCTGCGGCGGCAGCGCCCCCGGCAGCGGCGGCGCAGCGGTGCCGTAGCCGCCGGCCGCGACGGGCTGTGGCAGCTGGGTGCCGTGCGCCGGAGTGGTCACCGGCCGCTGCACCGGCGGCGCGGGCGCCCAGGGCCCGGGGTCGCCGTAGGGGGGCGTGCCGTAGGGGTCCTGGGGGTGGCGGGGGCGGGGGCGATCGGAGGCAGCGGCCGGACTGCCCGTCGGTGCGGTTGCCGCTTCGGGCTCGGCCTTGGCGAGCTGCACGGTGGCGCGGGAGACGGGGACAGCAGGCTCGGAGGCAGGCGCCTCGGCGGGGGCCCCGGGCGCGGGGGGGGGCGCCGCCCCCCCCGCCGGCGGCGCGGGCCCGGGCGGGGGGGGCCCCCCCCCCCGCCCCGCCGCGCGCCCCCCGCGCCCCCCC
>NZ_JBHYGX010000065.1:6756-23197 GCF_042739975.1 Streptomyces sp. NPDC059080 | reverse complement strand
CCGGGGCGGGGGCCCCCCGCCCCGCGGCCCGGGCGGGGGCGGGGGGGTAACCGGGGCGCGCCGGGGCGGGCGCGGGGGGGGGGCCCGCCCCCGGGCGGGGGGCGCCGGGGGCCCCGCCCGCCGTACGGGGGCGGGCGCCGGGAGCAGCACGGCGCGCGGACGGGGGCGCGCGCCGGGGGCCGGGGACGCCGGGGGCGTCGCGGCCGGGCGGGGCGTCGCGGCGCGCGGAACCTGGCCGCAGGGGCCCGCCGCCCCGGGAACTCTGCCTGTCGTGCACGCCGTTGGCCCCTCTCGCTTTGCGGATGCTATGTCGGGGGACGCGACGCCGGGGGCCGTCGCGGATGGCGGGGACGGCGGCGGGAGGGTCGAATGCGGCGGGTGTGGTGGCGTGCTCGGCGCGGTGGGAGCGGGCGTGACGGCGCGAACGGGGGCGGGCGCGCGGCCGGACCACACCCCCGTGGCCATCGGGAGCAGCGGTGCGCGGGGGGCGCGCGGGGAACGGTGCGCACGCCCCGGGGGCGGGGCCGCTCCCCGGTGCCGGTGGGTCAGATTCCGGAGCTGGGGAGGAGGTGGATGGTGTCCGGGTCGTACCGGAACCACCGGGGCGGCTGGCCGCCGGGCGTCATGCGCATCCGGCACCACTGGGCGCCGTCCTCGTCCGTCCACCACGCGGTGATCCGGCCCACCGCCCAGCGGCCGTCCGGGTAGCGGACCTCGACGGGCTGGTAAACCCACCGCACCTCCGCTTCCGGTGGCAGGCAGTCCCAGCTCGGGAGTGAGCACCTCGTCGCCATCTCCCCCTCCGAAAACGCCCGTTACCGCCGTGTGGACATCCAGCGTACCGGCAACATCTACAGCTTTGTAGAACTTCCCGGGGGTGGGATTGCGGGACCGGGACGCGTGTCCTTCGGAGGGGCCCCGCGCACCCGGGGTCCGGGTGCGCGCCCTTAGGCGCCCGCCCCGTACACGCGCCACTAGGGAGAGGGGGAGCCGCGCCCCCTGGCCAGGAACCCAACGCTCAGAGCGGCGTCGCGGCTTTGAGGATGAGGACGAGGGCGATCGTGGAGTTCAGGGAGGCGAGCGCCGACGTGGCGGTGCCCGCGGCGGCGACGAGGGCGGCGAGGCCGGTCGGGGTCAGGGCGTGCGGCCAGCCGCGGGCGGGCGGTACGGGCGCGAGCAGCGCCGCCACCCGGCGCGGTACCGGACCGGTCTCCGCCGCGGCGAAGTGCGCCAGCTCCGGATAGGGGGCGCCCGCCCGGCCCACGAGCGCCGCCTTGCCGACCGCGTGCGCCGTCACCCGGCGGTCGCCCACGGCGTGGGCGGCCTCCTCGTCGGCCCAGCGTTCGGTGGCGTACGCCAGTGCCGAACGGAGCGGCAGCAGCAGCGGGTTGAGGCATCCGGCCAGCCGTACGGCGAGCAGGTAGCGGTGGTGGTGGCAGTCCAAATGGGCGCGTTCGTGCGCGAAGAGGGCCCGCCGCTCGGCGCCGTCCAGGCTGTCCAGCATCCCCCGCGACACCACGACCCGTCCGGGCCGGGCGGCCCGCCCCGGGCGGCCCGGTGTGCCCGGTACGGCGTAGGCGTACGGCGTCGCGTCCGGAAGGACGGCGGGGTCGTGACCCGGTGGCAGCGCGGCCAGCGCGTCGTGGGCGCGCGCCCGGATGCGGCGGTGGCGGCGCAGCACCCCCGCGCCCGCCACGGCCGCCGCGGCCAGCGCGGCGATGGCGGCGGTCCCGGCGATCTCCGCGCCCGGCACCGCCGCGCGGACCTCCGGGTCGGACCAGCCGTCCGGCAGCGGGTTGCCGGGCAGCTGCGCGGTCCCGACGACCATCAGCAGCACCAGGCAGAGCGTGCTGCACACCGCGAGGACGGCGGACAGCAGGGTCAGCAGGCGGGTCGACGCGCGGGGGTGGAGGTGCTGGCCGGCGAGCTTGGCGATCGGCAGCGCGGTGAGCGGCAGGACCAGCGGGAGGAAGACGAAGAAGCCCACCGGTCAGTCCCTGCCGGGCGCCGGGTCACCGGGGCCGGCGCCGTCCAGCAGCGCGCGCAGCACCTGCTCGTCGTGGGCGGACAGCGCCGAGACGAAGCTGGTCAGGACGGCGTCCCGGTCCGGTTCGCCGTCCAGGACCCGGCGCATCCGCAGTGCCGCGAGCCCGGCTTCGTCGGCGGCGGGCGTCCAGAGGTAGGCGCGCCCGGACCGTTCCCGGGTGACGGCCTTCTTGGCGTGCAACCGGGACAGGATGGTCATCACCGTCGTGTACGCGAGGTCGCCGCCGAGCCGTTCCTGCACCCAGGCGGCGGAAACCGGCTCGGGTGCGTGGTGCAGCGCGGTCAGGACCTGCGCCTCCAACTCGCCCTGGCCGCGGCGGCGGGCGCGCTCCGGGCCGCCCGCGCCGTAACCGCCGGAGGCGCCCGCGGGTCCGCCGGATCCACCGCGTCCGGAGGGCGCGCCGAGCGCTCTTCCGAAGGATTTCCCGCCCATGCCGTCGCCTCCCGCCGTGCCGGGCGTCCCGGGGCCGGGACGTCGGGGCATCTTACGGCCGCGACCGCGGCCCGTACCGAGCGGCCGGATTCCGGCGACGGCCCCGGGAGTCAGGCCGTACGGGATGGGCCGTAGGGGACCGGCCGCACGGAACGGGCCGTACGGGACGCCCCCTACGGGATGAGCCGTAGGGAAGAGCCCGTACGGGACCGGCGCCGGTTCGCCGCGCCAACTTCTACAGTCCTGTAGATTTTAGCTCGGTGCGCCGCATGTGTCCCGCCCGTTCGCCCGGGCGTCGGCGGTGCGGCGCCGTGCCCACCTCATAGCCCTCATAGCTCTGAACCCGATACGCCGGTCCGTGCGCGGCGCGCTTCCGCCCAGGTGCGCGGACCGGCACATCACCTGGAGGTAAACCATGGGAGTCTCGCTGGCCAAGGGCGGCAACGTCTCGCTGTCGAAGGAGGCGCCGGGCCTGAGCGCGGTCACCGTCGGGCTCGGCTGGGACGTGCGGACGACGACGGGCGCCGACTACGACCTGGACGCGAGCGCCCTGCTCTGCACCGAGGCGGGCAAGGTCGTCTCGGACCGCCACTTCGTCTTCTACAACAACCTGAACAGCCCGGACGGTTCGGTCCAGCACACCGGCGACAACCTGACCGGTGAGGGCGAGGGCGACGACGAGTCCATCAACATCAACCTCACCGACGTCCCCGCCGAGGTCGCAAAGATCGTCTTCCCGGTCTCCATCCATGAGGCGGAGAGCCGCGGTCAGAGCTTCGGCCAGGTCCGTAACGCCTTCATCCGCGTCATCAACCGCCTCGACGGCGCCGAGCTGGCCCGCTACGACCTGAGCGAGGACGCCTCCACTGAGACCGCCATGGTCTTCGGCGAGCTGTACCGGCACGGCGGCGAGTGGAAGTTCCGCGCCGTGGGCCAGGGCTACGCCTCCGGCCTCGCGGGCATCGCCGCCGACTTCGGCGTGAATGTGTGAGGCACCGCCGAGCCGCGTGACCGGGGAGCCGGTCGCCGCACCGCCCGGTCCCGTACGGGGAGTCCGTACGGGACCGGGCGGTGGTGTGTGCGGGGGCGGTCGGTCCCTTACGGGGCCGACGCCGAGCCGTTTCCGGGACGGTCGGTCCCGTACGGGGCTTCCCCTACGCCGTTTCCGGGTCGGACGGTCCCTTACGGGGCCGGCCCCGAGCCGTCAGAGGTCGAACTCGGCCGGGTTGATGTCCAGCGCGAAGCACGCTTCGCGCACCACGGCCTGCTCGGTCTTGTCGAAGTCGCCGTCCGCGCCGCCGATGACGATGCCGATCTGGATCACCGCACGCGCCTCGACCGGCTTCTTCTTCACCTTGCCGATCTCCTGCATCACGGCGACCTTGCCGAAGTCGAAGTCGGCGGTCAGCTTGTCGAGGTAGCCGTCGAAGCGGCGCTGGAGGTCATCCGCCGCGAAGTTCTGCAGCGCCTCGTTGGAGGTGATCAGCTGCGCCACCCGGCGCCGCTCGGACGGGTCGATCGTGCCGTCGGCAGCCGCCACCAGCGCGCACATCGCCATGCTGGCGTCCCGGAAGGCGCCACTCTTGAGGTCGTTCTTCTTGGCGACGAGCTGGTTCTGCATCGTCTGGGCGGAATCCTTGATCCGGTCCCACAGGGCCATCGGGATCTCCTTGTCGTCGTCGTCCGTTGTTCCGTGTGCCGGACGGGCGGACGGGTGCGGTCCGCCGACGCGGGCACCGTCATGCCCGGCCGGCCGACGGCCGGTTTGGTCATGCGTAGGTAAAATCTACAGGTATGTATAAGTTTGCGAACGGGGAGGGTCCGGGGAGATCGTTTCCGGTTGGCCGAGGCGCTCGGGGCGTCCGCCTCGCGCCGTCGCCTGCCCGCCGCCGTCTCGCGCGTACCGGCGCCCTCGCTCCGGACATTTCGCCCAACCTTGGGCGAGTTGGGGTTACGGTGGAGTGACCGGGGACCGCCCGCCGGGCCGCGCCCCGCGCGGCTCCGCCGAGGCCGACGGGCCCCGAGCCGCGAGGCCCGGTCCATGAGGCCCGAGTGAGGTGAGCACGATGCAGATCGCGTTGACCGTGGTCGTTCTGCTGGCGCTGGTCGCCCTGGGCGTACTGTTCCTCGCCCGGGTCAACGCCCAGCGGGCGGGCCGGATGGCGACACACAAGTACGCGACGCTGCAGCCGTCCTTCCGCCTCCGGATGCGCAAGTGGCCGCACGGCGGCGGCAGCCGACCCGGCCCGCACGCCGCCGGGCCCCCGCCGCCCACCGCCGGCGAGCGATCCGGCGGCCGACCCGGCGGATCCTGACCACGGCGCCCCTCGCACCGCCCCCCCCGGACCTTGCCCCGTGCCGTCGCGCCCGCCCCGCCGGGCCTCGCCCCGCGGATGCCGCCCGCGGCCGACCGGCCCCGGCGGGGCATCCCGTACGGGCACGTCCCCTACGGCTCTTCCCGTACGGGCACGTCCCCTACGGCTCTTCCCGTACGGGCACGTCCCCTACGGCTCTTCCTGTACGGGCATGTCCCCTACGGTTCATCCCCTACGGGCTCGCCCCCTACGGGCGTTCCCCTGTGGGCGTACCCCGTCCACCCGCACCGGGCCACCCGCGCCCTGGAGCACACCATGAACTCCACCGCCACCGGAGCCACCACCGGAATCACCGGCGCCGCCCGTCGGCAGCCGCACCCCGCGCCGCCGCCCGTCGCCCGGCTCGCCATCGCGCCCGCCACCGGTGTCGCCCGCCGCACCGACGGCGTCTGGTGGCCGCGCTCGGCCGACCTGGAGGCCGAACTCCCCGAACTCCTCCCGGCGTTGCCCTTCGACTGGCCCCGTATCACCCACGCCACCGCGAACGGCGCGCTCTGGGCGCCGCTGCCCACGCTCACCCTCGTCGCCGGTCACGTCATCCGCCTGCGCCGCATCCCCGACCGCCCGGGCCCGCCCACCCTCTGCCTGGTCGCCGCCGGTCTCGGCCGCTGGGACCTGCGCGTGCTGCCGCCCCGTACCGCCGAGGCCGACGCCGTACGCGTCCTGGCGGGCGTCGCCACCGGGGAGATCCCGGCCGATGCGCCCGTACCCGACGAGGACCCGGCGCCCGCCGCGCCCCGCCGCCCGGAGCGCCCACAGGCGGCCCGGCTACGCGATACCCGCGCGCCCCGCAACCGCTGACGGGCGCCGCGGCCCGGTCCGCCGCGGGACGCCGGGCGCCGCGGCTACTGCGGTCGAGTGGTGTTCATCCGAAGAACGGCGCCGCGCGTGCGTCGCTCCTCCGATCCTCGCATTGCGTATTCATCATGAGAAAGCACCACAGAACCGGCGGAACGAAAAGCGGTGGCCCGCCACCGCGTTCCCCGTCCGGTGGCTGCGGTGCATCCCGTACCAACCAAGGTTTCCGGCGGCTGACCGCCGGTACGCGAACGAAAGCGAGGGACCATGGCTGCGACCAAGGTCGTGAAGTTCTGGGCGGTGTGCCTTGCCGTGCTCGGCAAGCTGCTGGCGACGTTCCGCTACGCCGCCCCGGGTGCGGCCGCCTGCCGCCGCGCCGCACGGTACGGCGACTCCTTGTACGGCGCCACCCCGTACACCCCGGCGCCGCGCACCACCGCGTACGTCCCGGTCGCCCCGTACGCACCGGCCGCGCGTGCGGTCCTCGGCGCACCGCGCACCGCGGCCACCGCGCCACCGGTACCGGTGACGGGCGACCCCGGCCCCGCACCCGGCGCACCCACTACGGCCCCCGCAGCGCAGAAGGCTCCCACCCCGCGGACGGCTCCCCCGTCGGCATCCGCACCGGCCCCCGCACCAGCCCCCGCACCCACCGCCGTCACCCCCGCCGCCCGCCGCGCACCCGAGGACCACTTCCTCCCCGAGCAGCCGCCGGCTTCCCGCAGCCGCCTGCTGCCCGCGGCTCCGTTCCTCCCGTCGCCCCGCATCGCGAGCCCCTACGTACCGGAGATGCGCGCGTACGGCGGCCCGCAGTTGCCGCCCACCCTCAAGCAGCGGATCCGCGCCGAGGCCCACGGTTCCTCGCCCACCACCCGCAGCCGACTCGCCACCGATACCGAACCCTCGCGCACCGTCCCGGCGGACGATCCGCACGGCGCCCCGGAGGACGACCGGTCCGCGGCCATCGTCCCGGCGGCCCGCAGCCGCGAACACACCGCCTGTACGACCTGACGGGGGCCCGACGCCACCGGGGCGACCGCCCCGGACCCACGCCACATGCGCGGCGCTCCCGAGCGCCGCGCGGCAGCGTGCCCGGACGGTTCGGTACCGGGTACGGCAGTGATACGTACGGCGGCAGCGCTGATCGCGGCGACGGACGCGGGGGACGCGTCGGTGCTGCACATCGGCCGTTGCCGACGAGACCGGCGCGTGAACCCTCCCGGGCCGGTCCGGGGGAGAAGTATCCGGGGGAGAAGTAGGGGATGTCCGGCGCGTGAGGTGACCGCGCCGAGGGGATGAGGGGCGGGGGCCCGTGCGCGAGCCGTACGTGCCGAGGGGGCTGGGGGTCGAGGGGCTGAGGGGGAATCAGGGCGAGGGGCCTGGCCGCGCCGGAGCGTGGGCGCGCCGCCTGCCCGCCCGCTGCGGACCCGGGGCCCAGGACGGTGCCCCGGCCTTGTGCTCGCGCTCGTACGACGTCCGGCCTTGTGCTCGCGCTCGTACGATGTCCGGCCTTGTGCTCGCGCTCGTACGACGTCCGGCCCTGCGCTCGCGCTTGTACGACACCCGGCCTTGTGCTCGCACCCGTACGACGTCCGGCCCTGCGCTCGCGCTCGTACGACACCCCGGCTTCGTGCCCGCGCCCGTATGCGCCTCTCTCCGGCCCGCCGCCTTCCTGCCGGGCCCCTGACACTTTCTGACGCGTTTTTGACGCACAGATTCCCGTACGCGCCCGTGTGCGCCCGTGTCGCGCCCGCGTTGCGTCCGTCTCTACACCCGGCCCCGGGGCCTCGCCACCCGGCCCTCGCGCCACACCCCGCAACGGCCTCCCGTCGGGACGGGCGGACGAGGGAATGAGGCCCCAACCCACCTTTGAAACAAACGAGTTGAGGATTTTCGTCGGTCGTTACTCCGATGCGGGCCGCGCGCTCCCAGGGCCACCCCGCGGAGCGCCTCCCGCGCTTCCGCAACAGCGGCCACCCGGGTGAAACACGCGCATTTCAGGCTCAGCAGACGTGCCGAAAAGCATATTGCCCGGTTTCTTGGGTCGTGCCCTCGGCCGTGGCGGATATCGCGTCACGGCGTCGCCGGAGCATGGAGGAAAGCCGTCATGTCGTCAGCTCTTGCCAAACGGTCCGTCGGAACCATCCTGTACATGCTGGTCGTTGTCCTGAGCACGCTCGGTCTCGGCGGCCAGAGCGCCACCGCAGCCGCGGTCCCCGCCACCCCCGCCGGACCGGTCGCCCCGGCGGGCACCGACTGGGACCGCATCGCCCACTGCGAGAGCAGCGGCAACTGGCACATCAACACCGGCAACGGCTTCCACGGCGGGCTCCAGATCACCCCCTCCACCTGGCGGGCCTACGGCGGCAAGAGATACGCCCCGCGCCCCGACCTCGCCACGAAGTCCCAGCAGATCGCCGTCGGCGAACGCATCCGCCGGGACCGCGGCCTCCAGCCCTGGCCCAACTGCGGCCGGTTCGGCGCGAACGACCCGTCCGACGGCGTCAGCAAGGCCACCCCGGAACGCCCGGTCACCAGGCCCGTCCCCGCCCCGCAGGCCCAGCGGCACTCACACGACCAGGTACAACGCCAGCACGGCACCACCGTCGACCGCCGGCACGGCACCACCGTCCACCGCCAGCAGAGCGCTCTCACCGGCGGCAGCTACGTCGTTCAGCCCGGTGACTGCCTCTCCGTCATCGCACAGCGCGCCCACACCCCCGGTGGCACCCAGAAGCTGTACGAACTCAACCGCCACACGCTCGACGAAGGCCCCGACCACATCTACCCGGGTCAGCGTCTGAAGCTGCGCGCATGAGCCGGGGAGAGGTGACCGGGGCCGTGGAGTCGACCGCCCTGGAGCCGGGGACCGAGGAGATCGGTAACGGTAACCGGGGGGTGGATCGTGCCGAAGTGATCGGCATCCTGGGATCAGTGGCCGCCGACCGGGTTGACGAAGGTACCGGGGTGCGTGGCGGCGGACTGGTCGAGGATCGAACCGCCGAAGGACCACTTCAGCTGGAAGTGCTTGGTCTCGTTCGGGGGCGTGATCAGCACCATGTCGGGGCTGACCTTACGGCTCTCCGGGTCGGAGGTGGGCAGCAGCGAGATGGTGAAGCTGGTGTGCGCACCGGGCTTGAGGGTGACCGCGGGCGCCGCCTGGTTGGAGCGGGTCAGGTCCCAGGGGCCGTCCTCGCCGCCGATGATGCTGACGCCCGGGAAGCCCTTGATCGTGCAGGTCGAGCTGCCGATGTTCTTCAGCCAGACCGCCGCGGTCTGCTGGTCGTCGCTCTTCATGTCGGGGACGCCGCCACCGTCGGAGCCCCAGCCGGCCTCCAGGCCGTCGGTGTGGCAGCGCTCCGTACCGCCGGAGTTGCGTCCGGCGGACTTCGCCGCACCTTCCGCGGCGGCGGGCGCACCCTGGTCGGAGGACCTGCCGGCGCCCGCACCGTTCGCCTGGGCCGAGTCGTCCGAACCGGAAGCCGGCTTGCCGGGCGTCGAGTCCGCAGCGGAGGAGGCGGACGATGCCTTGTCCGAGCCGCCTTCCTGGCAGGCGGTCAGGCTGAGCGCGGCGGCGGCGACCAGGGAAGCGGCGGCGGTCCTGCGGACCAGACGGAGCGTGGTGTGGCGCGACATGAGTCCCCCTCGTGGGTTCGGTGGATGCGGTCCGTTGCTTCGTTCCGCACTCACCATATTGCCGCCGCTCACTGGTGATCCACTAACGGCGTACTAACGTCCCGGAACCACCCGGCGAGCGCCCGCTCCACCGAGGTCCGCCAACCGCCGTCACCCCTCTCCACCAGGGGAGATGCGGTATCGCAGGCGAGCGTTCCCTTCTGCGGCGAGCGATCTGACGAGATGCCCGGAGCATGGTTCTACGGGGTCGTTGCGGGGGTCCGGTGAGCCTGCCGCGGGCGTTCCGCGAACCGGCTGTGCGCGGCCCGGCGAGCCCGTCGCGCGGCCCGGCCGACGCTGCGTCACGCCCCTCGGCCGACGCTGCGTCACGCCCCTCGGTCGACGCTGCGTCACGCCCCTCGGCCGACACCCGGACGGACGCCGCCCCCGCTCCGTCCTCCGCGCTACCGTCCCGCGACCGCCTCCGCCAGGGCCAGGATGCGGCGGGCGTCCTCCACATGGAGGTTCTCGATCATGCGGCCGTCCACGGTGACGACGCCGAGGCCCTCCCGCGTCGCCTCGTCGAACGCCTCGATGATCCGCCGCGACCGCTCGATCTGCGCCTCCGACGGCGCGAACACCTCGTTGCACGGCGCGACCTGTGCGGGATGGATCAACGTCTTGCCGTCGAAGCCGAGTTGACGCCCCTGGACGCACTCCGCCTCGAACCCGGCGAGATCCTTCACGTCGTTGAAGACGCCGTCCAGGATGACCTTGCCGCTCTCGCGGGCCGCCAGCAGCGCCAGCGACAGGCCGGTCAACAGCGGTGCCCGGCCCGGGACAGGCTCGGCGTGCAGCTCCTTTGCCAGGTCGTTAGTGCCCATGACCAGCACCGACAGCCGCTCCCCGGCCGCCGCCACCTCGCGCGCGTCCAGCATCGCCCGCGGCGTTTCGAGCATCGCCCAGACCGCCGTGTGATCCGGCGCCCCGGCCGCCTCCAGCGCCCGCTCCACCTCCCGCACGGTTGCCGCCGATTCGACCTTCGGCACCACGACGGCGTCCGGACCGGCCGCCGCGGCGGCCCGCAGATCGTCGGCGTGCCAGGCCGTACCGGGGCCGTTGACCCGGATCGTCACCTCGCGGTGGCCGTACGCGCCGGAGGCGGCGGCCGCGGCCACCCGCTCGCGGGCGGCGGCCTTCGCGTCCGGCGCGACCGCGTCCTCCAGATCGAGGATGAGCGCGTCGGCGGGGATCGAGGTGGCCTTCTCCAGGGCGCGTGCGTTGGCGCCCGGCATGTACAGCACGGAGCGGCGGGGCCGCAGCGTCGGACCGGTCACCGTACTCACTCCTCTCCGGCCGCGTCGTACGCGGCGCGCAGCTCGGGGTCGCGGGTGGCGAGCGCTTCCGCCAGCTCGACCACCACCTGGCACTGCTTGAAGGTCGCGTCGTCCTGCATCTTGCCGTCGAGCATCACCGCGCCGGTGCCGTCGCCCATCGCCTCGATGACCCGGCGGGCCCAGCGGACCTCGTCCGGCGACGGCGAGAAGACCTTCTTCGCGATGCCGATCTGCACGGGGTGCAGGCTCCACGCCCCGACGCAGCCCAGCAGGAACGCGTTACGGAACTGGTCCTCGCAGGCGGTGGTGTCCTTGATGTCGCCGAACGGCCCGTAGTACGGCAGGATCCCGTGCGCCGCGCACGCGTCGACCATCCGCGCGAGGGTGTAGTGCCACAGGTCCTGCTGGTACGTGGCCCGGGGCGCGCCGGCGTCCTGCGTGTCGGGGTCCTGGCGGACGAGGTAGCCGGGGTGGCCGCCGCCGACGCGGGTCGTCTTCATCCGGCGGCTGGCGGCGAGGTCGGCCGGGCCGAGGGAGATGCCCTGCATCCGGGGGCTGGTCCCGGCGATCTCCTCGACGCCTGCGACGCCGGTGGCGGTCTCCAGGATGGCGTGCACCAGGATCGGCCGCCGCACACCGGCCTTCGCCTCCAACTGCGCCAGCAGCCGGTCGATGTAGTGGATGTCGGCGGCGCTCTCGACCTTCGGCACCATGATGACGTCGAGTTTGTCGCCGATCTCGGTGACCAGCGTCAGCAGATCGTCGAGGACCCACGGCGAATCGAGGCTGTTGATCCGCGTCCACAGCTGGGTGTCGCCGAAGTCGGCGGCGCGGGCGATCTTCACCAGCCCGTCGCGCGCCGCCTCCTTGCGGTCGGCCGCGACCGCGTCCTCCAGATTGCCGAGCAGGACGTCGACGGTGGGGGCGAGGGCGGGGATCTTCGCGGCCATCTTCTCGTTGCCCGGATCGAAGAAGTGGATCATCCGGGACGGGCGGAACGGCACCTCCCGCACCGGTGTCGGCGCCCCGACAGCCAGCGGGCGGAAGAAGTCCTTCGGAGAGCGCATGCAGTCTCCCTGGTCGGATCGAGGGTTCCGGGGGCCGCCCGCGCGCACGAACGCCGACGGCGTGCGGCTCACTCTAGAGGCGCGGCCCACGGACGCTACTGATCAGTATGTGTGCCGTTGGTCACCGCCTGCGCATGCCTCGACGGGCGGTATGCGCCGTTGCGGAGCGGGCTCCGGGGGTGGCTTCGGCGTCACGTACGGGTGCCGGCGGTGGGGGCCGGGCGGCCCGGGACCGGTATCAGGCGGTAGGTGCCCCCCTGCGCCCGGACCAGCCCGGCGGTGGGCGACGGGAAGTGGGTGCCGAGGAGCAGGGTGTCGGTCCCGGCGAGGGAGGCGAGGAGAGTGCGCCGGGTGGCCACGGCCTGCTCCGGGTCGGTGTCCACGCAGCTGCCCAGCGCCGGGTGGCCCAGCTGGACGGGGTGGTGGATGCAGTCGCCGGTGATCACCGCCGTACCCGTACGGCCGCGCAGCTCCACGGCGAGGTGGCCCGGGGTGTGTCCGGGGGTGGGAAGGAGGCGTATGCCCGGTGCGATCTCGGCCCCCGCGGAGGGGACGTCGACGAGGTCGAGCTGTCCGGCGTCGCGGACCGGGTGGACGGAGTCACGGAACATCTGCCGCCGGGCGTCGTCCCTCTCCGTGGTGGCCCAGTGGTCCCACTCCCGGCGGGAGGTCACATAGCGGGCGCGGGGGAAGGTGGGCCGCCAATCGCCGCCGTCCGCGCGGGTGTTCCAGCCGACGTGGTCGGTGTGGAGATGGGTGAGGAGTACCAGGTCGACGGCGTCCGGCGGGAATCCGGCGGCCTCCAGGCGGGCGAGATAGTCGGTCCGCAGGCCGTGCCAGGCGGGGTTGGCGCGGGTCTTGCCGTTGCCGATGCCGGTGTCGATCAGTACGCGCAGACCACCGATGGTGCAGGCGAAGGTGTGGCTGCTCAGGCGCAGCACGCCGGACTCGTCGGCGAATTCGGGCCGCAGCCAAGGGGTTTGATCGACCACCTCGGGTGTGGCGGACGGCAGCAGCCAGGGGCCCGTCTGCGGCGGCAGCGTCACCTCGTCGATGCGGTGCACGGTGACGCCGCCCAACTCCCACGCGGGCGCGGGGGGAAGGGGAGGACGGCCTGGCGGCCTGGGCTCGGCCGTCACGTCCCTCTCTCCTCTCGCCTTCCTCTCCTCCAGTGCGCGGCGGCCGGGCTCTGGTGGGGTCCGGTGGTACGGCGACGGCTGCTGGTGGGGCGAGATCTGCCAGGGTGTCGGGCTTGCGGGAACCATCTTTCGTGCCTCTCCCGTTCTCCGTAAAAGCTATCTGTTTGCGTTAGTCGACGCTAACGCCTACTCTCAACTAACGCAATCTTTTAGCTTTAGCCCGATCGGGTGGCGGGCGCCGGCCGGTCGAGCGGCTCCAACCACCCTTGTACGGAGGGATGTTCATGAATCTCGCAGAGAACGCCGCGGCCGCCGCGACGGCGGAGGCCGACGGGGGTGACGTCTCCGGCTTCACCGCCGCGGAGGCCGCGCGGGCGGCGCTCCGGGCCGGGGTGCGGCTGCCGACGGAGCGGCACGCCGCGGTGGCGGCCGTTGCGCACCACCTCCACACCGTGCTCGGTCTGCTGCGGGAGCTGGATCTCGGGGAGACGCCCCCGGCCGACCACACCACCGAACGGGAGCCCGCCGATGCACCCCGCTGACCTGACCCTCACCGAGGCGTCCGCCGCCGTCCGGGCGCGGGAGCTGTCCCCGGTCGACCTGACCGCCTCCACCATCGACCGACTCGACGCCGTACAGCCGCGGTTCGGGCCCTACGCCGCCGTCGCCCGGGACGTGGCCCACGCGGCGGCCGCCCGCGCCGCATCGGAGATCGCGGCCGGAGGCCACCGGGGCCCGCTGCACGGCATCCCCTTCGGCCTGAAGGATGTGATCGACGTCGCGGGGCTGGCGACCGCCGCCGGCTCCCGCGTCCGCGCAGGTCACCGTGCGTCCGCCGACAGTGCGGTGGCCGCCCGCCTCGCCGGCGCCGGTGCCGTCCTCCTGGGCAAGACGCACACCCATGAGTTCGCCTACGGGCTGATCACCCCGCAGACCCGGAACGCCTGGGACGACGGCCGGATCGCCGGAGGGTCGAGCGGCGGCTCCGCGGTCGCCGTGGCCACGGGCGCCGCCACCTTCGCCCTGGGCACGGACACCGGCGGGTCCATCCGCGTCCCCGCCGCGCTCAACGGCGTCGTCGGGCTCAAGCCGACCTACGGCCTCGTCCCGCGGCGCGGGGTGACCCCGCTGTCCTGGTCGCTGGACCACGTCGGCCCCCTCACCCGCACCGTGGCGGACGCCGCCCTCGTCCTCCAGGAGCTGACGGGCCCCGGGAGCGCGCCCGTTCCTCCGCTCCCGGAAGGCGACCTGACCGGCCTGCGGATCGGCGTGCCGGACACCTACTACTTCGACCGCGTCAGCCCCGAGGTCGAAGCCGCGGTCCGCGCCGCCCTCGACCGGATGGCGGGTCTGGGCGCCACCCTCGTCGCCGTCGGGACGCCGATGGCCCGGTACGTCCAGGCCGTCCACTGGGGGCTGATGGTCCCGGAGGCGACCGCGTACCACGAAGCCACTCTGCGCGCCTCGCCCGAGCTGTACGGGCCGGACGTCCGGGTGCTCCTGGAGGCCGGGACCACCGTCTCGGCGGGGGATCATCTGCGCGCCCGGCGGGCCCAACGGCTGATGCGCGAGGCGTGGATACGCCTCTTCGCGCAGGTCGACGTGGTCGCCGCGCCCACCGTCCCGATGACCGCCACCGAGGTCGGACGGTCCACCGTCAGCTGGCCCGACGGCACGACCGAGAGCGTCTCCGACGCCTGTGTACGCCTCTGCGCGCCCGCCAACATCACCGGAATACCCGCCCTGACCCTGCCGGTCGGCCAGGACTCCGCCGGGCTGCCCATAGGGATGCAGCTGATGGGGCCTCCCCTGGGCGAGCCGGTCGTGCTGCGCGTCGGGCACGCCTACGCCGCTCGGTACGGGGACGGGGTTCCGGCCGTCGCGGCGGCGTGATGCCGTTCTGTGCGGGGCAGGCGGAACGCAATGACGTTGCTTTAAGGTGGCGGCATGAGTCCCAAGGCCAAGGCGCGCCCCGGTGGGCGCAGCGCGCGCGTCCAGGAGGCGGTGCACGCCGCCGTGCGGGAACTCGAAGCCGAACAGGGCCGCGCCAAGCTGACCGTTCCGGCGGTCGCGGCCCGCGCGGGCGTCACCCCGTCGACGATCTACCGCCGCTGGGGCGACCTCCACGAGCTGCTGTCGGACGTCGCGGTCGAGCGGTTGCGCCCCGAGGAGCCGCCGTCCGACCACGGTGCGCTCCGCGCCGATCTGACCGCCTGGGCGCGGCAGTTCCTCGAAGAGATGGCCTCGCCGCCCGGCCGCGCCTACATCCGTGACGCGCTGCTGGGCGACCCCGACGGCTCCAACGCCGGGCAGTGCTCGGCGTATGCCGCCGGGCAGGTCGAGACGATCCTCGCCCGTGCAATGGACCGCGGCGAGACGGCCCCGCCCGCGGATACGGTCATGGACCTCGTGGTTGCCCCGATGATGTACCGCATCCTCTTCCGTCCGGACCCGCTCACCGCCGAATACGCCGACCACCTCGTCGACACGGCCCTCGCCGCACCGGACGAATCCGCCTGACGGCGACGCGAGTACACGGCCGGACCTCGGGGGCCGTAGACCCGAAATTACTCCGGAAATGCTCGCGCGCCGCACGGGCCGAGGAGCCAGGGGCCCGGGCGTTTCCCGTGCCGCTCGTGCGCGGAAAATGCGGACGCGAATCATGAACGGCATATTACCCGCAGTAACGCCGAATCCACTTTGCGTGGCGAAGGGCTTCCTTCCTTACTGGCGAGTATGTGTGAGGTGTAGTCACCTCGCTCGCCGCCGCGCGCCCTCACTTCCGGACGCTCGTCATTCGCGGAAGTTTCGCGAGACGTGAATGCGGCGCCGAAGCGGCGGGATTTGTCAATGCCCACCTCGGGCCGCCCCGGCCTGGGTGGACTCCGCTCCCCGCCCGACCTGGGCCTTCCTCGGGCGGCGCCCCGCGGATGCCGCCGGAAGTGGGGACGGGTGCACGTCCCTGAAAGAGGGCATGCGGGTTCCGTCATGTCCCTGGAGGGTGGCCGGGCGGGCGTACCAGGAAAGCGGTGGATTAATTCCGCACAGGGGGCGGGGAGTCCCTCCGATTCCGTTCCGTGAGTAATTTACGAATCAAATTCGACCGGCCGGGGCGTCCGATATTCGCCGCTTTGGACTTCGGTCTCGATAGCAAGACATGGCCGGATGCACGCGACTGCACCAAGTAAGCAAAGTGTTAACTCTCAGGGAACTGTTGACAGTGCAGATTGGCCGGTCCTACGGTTATGACGCCCGGTCACCTGGCTGGCAGCGCAGCTCCCGATAAAGGGAATGGGGATTTCCTTTCGCCCCGTGCATTTCCTTTATCCGCCGCGTGCACCACTCAATTCCCACGACAGGAGAACTGATATGCCCGCCGCTCTGCTGGAAGACCTCGACCTCGACATCCGCGAGCTTCTCGACGAGGAGGCCGACGAGACCGCCGCCAAGGGTGAGACCACCTCGGTGATCCTCACCGCCCAGCCCTCCACCTGCCACTGCTGAAGCTGAGCGAACCGGTGGTCCCGGGGGGGGGGGGCGCCCCCCCCCCCGGGCCGGCGGCGGGATGCGGGGCCGCCGCCGCCGCCCCGGGCCGCCCGGGGGGCGCGGGGGTGGGGGTGCGTGTGTAAGA
>NZ_JBHYGX010000065.1:0-6746 GCF_042739975.1 Streptomyces sp. NPDC059080 | reverse complement strand
GCGAGAGTGTCTGTGTGGCGGCGGGGGGGGGGGGGTGCGGGGGCTCGCGGCCCGCGGCGGGGCGCCCCCGGCGCCCCCGCGCCCCGCCCCCCGGTTCGATGAGACGTCGCCGCCACGGCACGGGCGCCGGGCCGGGCGGCAGGTGAGGAGCGTGCCCAGGTGTCCGAGCAGTACCTCTTCCGGCCCGCCGGCCTCGGCATGCTGCGGGCCCCGGTCCACCCGGTGGACGCGTCCCCTTGCGCCGCCCCCGGGGGTGAAGGGCGGACGGACGGTCCGGCCGCCGCGCTGAGGACGCTCGCCGACGGCCCGATGGTCCGCGAGGCCGTTGAGATCGCCAGCCCGCCGCTCGCCGGACTGCTGACCAAGGTGCTCGACGAAGGTCAGGACGTCGCCCCCGACCGGCTGCACCGCGCCGTCCGCGCACTCACCTCCTACCGCCTGCGGATGAGTACCCGCGCCACCCCGTTCGGGCTGATGGCGGGCGTCACCCCGGTCCGCTTCGCCGCCCCTGGCGAACAGTCCCGTGTCCGGTTCGGCGCCGCACACCGCCGCGCCGTACGTCCCGACCGGGCCTGGCTGACCGGGCTCGTCGCCGCCTGGGAGCGCCGCCCCGAGGTGCTGCGCCACCTCCACGTCGTGGTCAACTCCCTCTGCCGGGTCCGTGGCGGCCGCCTGGTGCTCTCCCAGGTACCGCAGTCCGGCCGGGACGGCGCGGAGCGGACCACCCGGGCGGTCCAGGAAGTCAGCCTGCGCCACTCGAAGGTGGTGGCCGCCGTGCTGGAACTGGCCCACCGCCCGGTGCTCGGGGGCGATCTGACGGCAGCGCTGCAACAACGGTTCCCCGGCCTGACCGAGGAGGCGGCGGACGGCCTGATCGGCCAACTGGTCCGTACAGACGTACTGTTGACGAGGGCCAGGCCGCCGCTGGAGGAGGCCGACCCGCTCGGGTACGTGCTCGACGTCTGCGGTGCGGTCGGCAACGAGAGCCTGCCGGAACTCGCCGAACTCGACGGCGTGCGGAAGGAACTGCTGCGCTACGCCGAGAGCCCGCTGGGCGAGGGTGTGCCGGAGCTGCGGGACGTCGCCGCCAGAATGCGCCGCCTGCGGTCGGGGACCGATCTGCTCCAGGTGGATCTGGCGCTCGACGCCGAGGTGCGGCTGCCCGCCGCCGTGGCGGAGGAGGCCGCCCGCGCCGCGGCGCTGCTGTGGCGGCTGTCCCCGGACACCGCAGGCCCGGCGCATCTGCGCGAATACCACCAGGCGTTCCTGGAGCGGTACGGCACCGACCGGGCCGTTCCGCTGGCCGAAGTGCTCGACCCGGACGCCGGGTTGGGCGCGCCCGCCGGATACCGGCGCCCGCCGAGCCCCCGCACCGCCCCCGGCGACGTACCCGATCAGGAGCGCGCCCGGGCGCTGGCCGCACTCGCCCAGGAAGCGCTGCTCACGGGCGCATCCGAAGTGGTCCTGGACGATGACCACCCCTTCGTACGCCGTCTCGCCAAGGACGGGGACGGGGCGCCGGAGACGCTGGAGATCTGCGGGCGGCTGCTCGCTCCGGACGCCGATGCGATGGCCGGCGGTGACTTCCGGCTCGTCCTGGCCAACGGATCGCGGCAGGCGGGCAGCCTGCTCGGACGGTTCGGGTACCTCTTCGACGCGCGGTCCGCCGGTGAACTCGCGGCGCTGGCGGGCAAGGACGACGCCCCGGAGCCGGCGTCCCACGGTGCCGGTGCGGATGACGCCGTGCGCGCCCAGGTCGCTGTCCGGCCCGGTGACGTCCGGATCGGCAACATCGCGCAGGTGCCGCAGCTGCTGGACCACCTGCTGCCGGTCGGCTGCTATGCCGATCCCGGTGATCCGTCCGTGCTCGACCCTCGCGATCTGGCGGTGTGCGCGGACCTCGACGGGCTGTGGCTGGTTGACACGGCCACCGGCAGGCGGGTGGAGCCCGCCGTCCTCCACATGCTCAACGTGGAAGGGTGCCTGCCCAATGCGTCCCGTTTCCTCTGTGAGATCGCCGAGAGCGGGCGCCGTACCTGGTCCATGTGGTCATGGGGCGGTGCCTCCGTGCTGCCCCGGCTGCCACGCGTCCGTTACGGGCGCACCGTCCTCAGCGCGGCACACTGGACCCCCGGCCCGGAACTGCGGGCGCCCGAACCGTCGTTCGCCCAGTGGTGGGAGGCATTCCGTGACTGGCAGCGGCGCTGGACCGTCCCCGACCGGGTCCAGGTCGGTTGGGGGGACCGCTTCGTCCGCCTCGATCTCACCCGGCCCGGCCACGCCCGGCTCCTGCGGCGCGAACTGCTCCGCGGTGACCGCGTCCACCTGCGCGAAGTACCCGAGGAGAACGGTCTCCCCGACGGCTGGCTGCACGGCCCCGACGGCCCGCACCACGCGGAAGTCGTCATCCCGATGCGCGCCGTCTCCGGAGCCCACACCCCGGGCGTGAAGCACCGCGCCACGCGCCCCCCCACGCCCCGCCGCTCCCCGGGCGCCGTCCACCTCCCCGGCGGCGACTGGCTCCACCTCTCCCTCTACGCCCCGGCCGACCGCCACGAGGAACTGCTGGCCGCCCATCTCGCCCCGTTGCTCGGGGAGTTGCCCGACGAGGTCGACCGCTGGTTCTTCCTCCGCTACACCGACGACGGCGGCCCCCACCTGCGGCTGCGCTTCCACGGCCCGGCCGCCGCGCTCGCCCGCGAGCTGCAACCGCGGCTCCACGAAGCCACCTCCGCACTGCACGCCGCCGCTCTGACCCGGCGGGCGGTCTGGGACACCTACGACCCGGAGCTGGAGCGGTACGGCGGCCCGGAGGCGATGGAGGCCGCCGAGCGGGTCTTCCACGCCGACAGCGTCGCCGTCCTGGAGCATCTGCGCCGCCGTCACGCCCGGCGCGAGCGGACCGAACCGCTGCTGGTCGCCGCCGCGGGCTTCGCCGACCTGGCCCGGGCCTTCCACCTCACAGAGGGGGAGGACCCGGCCGGTCCCGCGGAGCTTTCCGCCGGCGCCGACTGGCTGCTGCGGGCGATCCCCAAGGACGAGGGGCGGCAGCGCGGCTTCCGCGAGCGGCGCCGCGAGGCCCTGCCGCTGGTCGACCCGTACCGCGAGGGCCCGGCGGGCGACGCCGACGAGACGCTGCGCACCCTGTGGCGGCGGCGCGCCGAGGCCACCGCCCGCTACGGCACCCTCCTGCGCGATCTCGGTGAACGGAGCTGGTCGGAGCCCGACCACGTCCTCCGTTCCCTGCTGCACATGCACCACAACCGCCTCATCGGCACCGACCGTCCCACCGAACTCCTCGCGCACGCCGTAGCCCGCGGCGCCGCCCAGGCCCACACCGACCGCAGGAGGCACGGCCGATGACCCCGCCCCCGCCAGGGACCGTGGCCTCGGCGGTGCGTTCCCGCGCCGCCGAGGTGGCGTACGAGATCGCCGCAAGGCTCGCCGACCCGGAGCGCACGGCCGAAAAATTCCCGGACCTGGCCCCGCTGAGCCTGGACCACGGGTACCCGGCCCTCGCCCTGCTCCACTCCGAACTCGCCTACGAACAACCGGAGTTGCGCGGCGCTGCCCACGCCCACCTCGGTGCGGCCGCCGCCCGCCTCTCCGGTCGGACGGCCCAGGGGCTCTACCACGGTGTGCCGGCCCTCGCCCTCGCGGCGCACGCGGCCCGCCGCACCCCGCACGACTACGCCGCCCTGCTCACCCGCCTCGACGCCGCACTCGACCGCCTCGTCGATCGCGCCCTGGAACCGGAACGCGCCCGCCTGGACGCGGGCCGCCCCGGGGTGTCGTTCCTGCGGTTCGACCTGATCAGCGGCGTCAGCGGGCTGGCCCGCCTGCTGCTGCTCCGGCGCGAGGCCCACGAGGACGCGCTCGCCGACGCCCTCGGCTACCTCGTGCGCCTCGCCCGGCCGCTGGCGCTGGACGGCACGTCCGTACCGGGATGGTGGTCGCCCGGCGGCCCGCGCACCCCCGGAGGAGCCGACCCGCAGTACCCCCGGGGCCATGTCAACTTCGGCCTCGCGCACGGCATCAGCGGTCCTCTCGCCGTGCTGTCCGCCGCGCTGCGCGACGGCGTCCCCGTCCCCGGGCTGCGCGAGGCCGTCGCCGGCCTGACCGCCGCACTCCTCGCCCACCGCACCGAGGCCGGCGGCTGGCCTGCGGTGATCCCCCTGGAGCGGTACGGCACCGAGCCGCCCGAGCCGGACCGCACCGCCTGGTGCTACGGAACCCCCGGCACCGCCGCCGCCCTCCACCAGGCCGGACGCGCCCTGGGCGACGCGGGCCTGTGCACGCTCGCGGCGGACGCCCTCGCCGACGACCTCGACCGGCCGCGAGGGGTGGCCGACCACGCCTTCTGCCACGGCCACGCGGGCCTGCTGCACCTGTGCCACACGCTCACCGAGGACGCCCCGCACCCCCGGCTCGCGGCCCACCGCGATGCGCTCGCCGCCCGGCTCGTCGCGGCGTACGACCCGGAACTCCCTTACGGGTTCCCGGAGGTGGCTGCCGCGGAGAGCCGTGACCTCCCTTACGGGTCCCGGGGCGCGGTCGCCGAGGAGGGGGCGGACGACCCTGACCTCCCGTACGGGCCTCGGGCCACGGCCGCCCCGGAGGAGCCGGACGCCCCCGGCCTCCCCTACGGGGCCCGGGGCGCGGTCGCCGAGGAAAGGGCGGACGACCCCGGCCTCCCCTACGGGTCCCGGGACGCGGCCACCCCGGACGGCCTGGCCGCCCCCCGCCCCGTGGCGGCTCCTCCGGCAGCCCCCGCCGGTCCCGGCCTCCTCACCGGTGCCGCCGGGATCGCCCTGGCCCTCCACGCCTACGCCACCGACGCCCCGCCCCGTACCCCCTGGGACGCGGCCTTCCTGCTGCGCTGAAGGGGACGGGCCGATCGGGCTCACGAGGTCAGGGCCGCGTCCGACGGGTGCCCCGCAACGATCCCGGCGGGCCGGGTCCGGGCGGATCGGGTCCTCACCCCTCCTCCGCCGCCCGCCCGAACCGCTCCCCCAACTCCCGTACGAGCTCCCGCAGTTCCGGAGGTCCCACCACCCGGAAGTCCGCCCCGAGCGTCCCGAGCACCATCGCCGGCCACTCCAGCGCGTCCGCCGCCAGCACCACCCGGCAGCGCCCGCCGTCCGCCTCCTCGACCGTGCCCCACCGGCCGATCCGCGCCCGCACCGTCGCCGCCGGGGCCTCGACCAGCGCCTCGGCGCGGTACGGGCCCGGCCGGTTGTCCAGTCCGGCGCGGACGAACGCGGCGGCGTCCTCGGCGGGCAGTTCGCGCGGCCGGAACCGTTCCCCGGTGCTGCGCGGCCCGGCCATCCGGTCGACCCGGAAGCTGCGCCAGTCGTGCCGCATCAGGTCGTACGCGACGAGGTACCAGCGGCGCCCGGGGCAGACGAGCCGGTGCGGCTCGACATGGCGTTCGCTGTGGCGGCCGTCGGCGGCGGTGTACGAGAACCGCAGCGCCTCCGCGTCCCGGCAGGCCAGCGCCACCACGGTGAGGATTTCCGGATCGACGCCCGCCGCGGCCGGGCCGCCCCAGTCCGCGGGCACCGTCATCGCACGCAACGCCTCCACCCGCCGCCGCAGCCGCCCCGGCATCACCTGCGCCACCTTGGCCAGCACCCGTACCGACGACTCGGCGAGCCCCTCCACCGCGCCCTGCGCCGCGGCCTGGAGTCCGACGGCGAGCGCCACCGCCTCCTCGTCGTCGATCAGCAGCGGCGGCAGCGCCGCCCCCGCCGCGAGCTGGTAGCCGCCGTCGACGCCGCGCCGCGCCTCGACCGGATAGCCCAGCTCCCGCAGCCGGTCGACGTCCCGCCGCAGCGTACGGGCGGACACCCCCAGCCGGTCGGCCAGCTCGGCGCCCGGCCAGTACCGGTGGGTCTGGAGGAGGGAGAGCAGTCGCAGGGTCCGGGAGCTGGTGTTCGCCATGCCCGCGATCCTTCCCGGTATTGCGGACGAAAAGTGGCCGCAAGGGCTCCTAACGTGGTCGACGACCGAGGGAACGGACCCCGGACGGACCGGCTGCACGTGCCGTCCGGACGGTTCGTCCGGACGACCACCGACGGAGGGCGCGATCATGACCGCCGAACAGCACGCCACCACCCAGCAGGCAGCCACCGGGGAGCACGCCGACCTCCTGGCCGCCCTCGCCAAGCAGCGTCACTTCCTGCGCTTCACCGCCCGCGACCTCACCGACGAGCAGGCCGGACAGCGCCCGACCGCGAGCGAACTGTGCGTGGGCGGCCTGATCAAGCACGTCACCTCGGTCGAACGCGCCTGGACGGGCTTCATCGCCGAAGGCGCGTCCGCCATGCCCGACTTCACGAAGATGACCGAGGCCGACTGGGCCCGGCGGGCCGACGATTTCCGCATGCTGCCCGGCGAGACGCTGACCGGCGTCCTCGACGCGTACGCCGAGGCTGCCGACCGCACCGACGAACTGGTCGCCTCCCTGCCGGATCTGGGCGCCGACCAACCGCTCCCGAAGGCGCCGTGGTTCGAGTCCGGCGCCCGCTGGTCGGCCCGCCGGGTGGTGCTCCACCTCATCTCCGAGATCGCCCAGCACGCCGGGCACGCGGACATCATCCGCGAGACGCTCGACGGCGCGAAGACCATGGGCTGAGCGCGGCGCCACGTACGACAGCGCACCGGGGCCCCCGCGGTCCGCGCCCGGGGCGGGGGGGGGGGCGCGGGGGGTGGGGGGGGGGGGGCGGGCGGGGCGGGGGCCCCCG
>NZ_JBHYGX010000064.1:0-24502 GCF_042739975.1 Streptomyces sp. NPDC059080 | reverse complement strand
GAGGCGTGTCGCAGGACTGGGGGCAGGGTCGACTGCCCCTAGGGACCGGGCCGGCTGCCCTCGGGGCCCGCACGGGCTGCACCCGGGCCCCCGGGACGCTCCGGGACCCGGCCCACCGCAGGTCAACGGGGGCCTCACGCGGCGTCCGGCGGCCCGATGCGCGGGCCCCGGCTGCCCGTTGGGGCATCGGCGCTGCCCCCGCTACGGCCCCGACGGACCTTCCGGACGCCAGGGGGCGGCGACAACAGTGGCGTACCCCACCGTCATACGGTTGTCGTACCCCGAGGAGAACCAGCGCATGCCGTCGTATCTGTCGCCCGGCGTCTACGTCGAGGAGGTCTCCAGTGGCTCCCGCCCGATCGAGGGGGTCGGCACGTCCGTGGCGGCCTTCGTGGGCCTGGCGCCCACGGGGCCGCTGAACCAGCCGACGCTGGTGACCAATTGGTCCCAGTACGTGGCCGCCTTCGGCGAGTTCACCGACGGCTACTACCTCGCCCACTCCGTCTACGGGTTCTTCAACAACGGCGGTTCGGCCGCGTACGTGGTGCGGGTCGGCGGCACCGGCGCGGACGCCGCGCAGGAGACCGCGGCACCGGCCGCGGTCCCGGCCGCCGCCGCGCCCGCCGAGCTGACGCCGGGTGAGCCCACCGCCCTGGGCACCTTCGCGGTCCGGGCGCTGACGTCCGGCACCGGCGGCGGTGCGCTCAGCGTCGAGGTCGCCGACCCGGAGGGCGAGGGCCCCGCCGAGCGGTTCCGGCTGCTGGTCAAGGACGGCGACAAGATCGCCGAGACCTTCGACGTCAGCGCCAAGAAGAGCACCCGCAACTACGTCGTCACGCAGGTCAAGGAACGCTCCAAGCTCATCACCGTCCTGGAGGCGGCGCCCGCGGCCCAGTTGGCGCGCCCCGACAACCAGACGGTGGAGCTGGCCCGGCCCGTGCAGGCGCACGCGGCCCCGGCGCCCGCCGTGCCGGGTGCGGCCCCGGCCGTCCACCCCGGCCCCGCCGAGTACCTCGGTGACTCCGCCGACCGCACCGGCTTCGGTGGCCTGGAGGCGGTCGACGAGATCTCGATGGTTGCCGTCCCCGACCTGATGGCCGCCTACCAGCGGGGCGCCGTCGGCCTGGAGGAGGTCAAGGCCGTCCAGCTCGGTCTGATCGCCCACTGTGAGCTGATGGGTGACCGCGTCGCCGTCATCGACCCGCCGCCCGGCCTCAACGCCCGGGACATCCGGGTGTGGCGCCAGGACACGGCGGGCTACGACTCGAAGTACGCCGCGGTGTACTACCCGTGGGTCAAGGTCTTCGACCCGGCGTCCGGCCAGACGAAGATGATCCCGCCGAGCGGTCACGTCTCCGGTATCTGGGCGCGCAACGACTTCGAGCGGGGTGTGCACAAGGCCCCGGCCAACGAGGTGGTGCGCGGCGCCGTCGACCTGGAGACCCAGATCACCCGCGGGGAGCAGGACCTGCTCAACCCGGTCGGCGTCAACTGCATCCGGGCGTTCCCCGGCCGCGGTATCCGCGTGTGGGGTGCCCGCACCCTCTCCTCCGACCCGGCCTGGCGCTACATCAACATCCGCCGGTACTTCAACTACCTGGAGGAGTCGATCCTGATCGGCACCCAGTGGGTGGTGTTCGAGCCCAACGACGAGGCGCTGTGGGCCCGGATCCGGCGGAACGTGTCCGCGTTCCTCGTCAACGAGTGGCGCAACGGCGCCCTGTTCGGCTCCCGTCCGGAGGACGCCTTCTACGTGAAGTGCGACGCCGAGACCAACACCCCGGAGTCGGTCGACCTCGGCCGGGTCATCTGCGAGATCGGTATCGCGCCGGTCAAGCCCGCCGAGTTCGTGATCTTCCGGCTGGCGCAGTTCTCCAGCGGCAGCGGCGAGCTGGAGGAGTAATGCCGCCGGGGGTGCGGCGCGGCCCCGAGCCACGCCCCGTCCCACCCGTACCTGACCGTCCCGTTCCCGGGGGTCCGGCATCCGCGCCGGTGTTCCCCGTCCCCGCACAGAGAGCGACCCATGAGTCTGCAGCCCGGTGATTCCCTCACCTCACACAATTTCGGCCTCCAGATCGACGGCGTGATGGTCGAGTACCTCCAGGAGGTCAGCGGCCTGAGCATCGAGCAGGACGTGATCGAGTACCAGCAGGTCTCCAGCCAGGGCAAGCCCGTCACGAAGAAGCTGCCAGGCGTAAAGAAGGCCGGTACCTGCACCGTCGTGCGCGGTATGACGCAGTCCGCGGCCTTCAACCAGTGGATCACCCAGTCCGTCAACGGCCAGATGTCGACGGCGCGGAAGAACGCCACGATCATGGTGATGGACTACATGAACACCCCGGTGAAGCGCTACAACATGCGCAACGCCTGGTGCAGCAAGGTCGACACCTCCACCGTCAAGGCCGGTGAGGCGTCCGCGCTGACCGAGACCGTGACCATCACCTTCGAAGAACTGGTCATCGAGTAATGCGCCGTACGGCCTCCCGGCCCGCGGCCGTCCCCGACCCGTTCGCCGCGCCAGCGGCCCCGGGCGGGGACCCCGCCGCGCCCGCCCAGCCCGCGGCGCCCACGCCCGCCGCCGAACCGGCGCCGCTGCGCACCGAGTTCGCTTTCGAGCTGCCGCGCGGCTACGTCGACGACGCAGGCGTGGTGCACCGCACCGGTTCGATGCGGCTGGCGACGGCCCGCGACGAGCTGGTGCCGCTGCGGGACATCAGGGTCCAGGAGAACCCGGCGTATCTGTCGGTGGTGCTGCTGGGCCGCGTCATCACCCGGCTCGGCACGCTGCCTCAGGTGCACGACGGCATCGTGGAGAACATGTTCGCCTCCGACCTGGCGTTCCTTCAGGACTTCTACCGGCAGGTCAACGCGGAGGGCCACACCCGGGCCGGGGTGACCTGCCCGCACTGCGAGCAGCCGTTCGAGGTGGAGCTGGGCGGGAGCCGCCTGGGGGAATCGTGACGTACGCGGCCGACCGTATCCACGCGGAGATCGCGTACGTCGCCTATCACTTCCACTGGAGCCTGGAGGACATCCTGGACCTCGAACACGGTGACCGCCGCCGGTACGCCGACGAGATCGCCGCACTGGTCAACCGCGCGGCGGCGGAGGGCTGATGGGACTCCTCGACAGGCTGCGCGGCCGCCGCCCGGAGGCGACGGACGGCGGTGCGTCCGTACCCACCGCCGGGCCCGCCGCGGCGGAAGCTGCCCCGGTGGACGCGACCGCGGACGCCGGGCACCGCGCTACGGCCGGATGGCCGGCGTTGCCGCCGATCCAGCGTGCCTTCGCCGACCGGGCGGACACCGTCGCCGACCGCGGGTTCGGCGCGTCGCTGACGACCTGGCAGAACCCGTCCTTCACCGGCACCCTCACCCATGCGGTGCTCGACAGCGGGCCCGGCGGGCGGATCGCTCAGTTGTCCGCCGCGCCGGGGCGTGGTGCGGGTGAACCGGATGCCGGTGTACCGGAGTTGCCGGTTGCAGGGCCGCGCCCGGTGGCCGGCGATGCGCCGTCCGACGGCGCGGAGCCGGAAGACGGCCCGGGCGCGCCGGTCGTGGTGGCGCGGGCGACCGGTCCGGAGGTCCGGCCGCTGGCGTCGGCTGCCGCCGCCCGTCCGGCGACGTTGACGTCGGCACCTCGCGGGCAGGCGGGGGGTTCCGGCGGTGCGGTGCGTACGGCGGTGCAGCGGCGGGAGTTGCCGGTGGCGCGGCCGGGTACGGCTGCTGCCCCGGCGCCACGGCCCGCGCCCGCCACGCCGGTGACGGGCGCGGGAGCCGGGCCTCGCTCCGGTGCGGGAACCGGGCCTCGCTCCGGCGCGGGAGCCGGGCCTCGCTCCGGTGCGGATTCCGGCCCGGTTGCTGGCTCCCACCCTGGGCCCGGCCCGGTTGCCGGCTCCCGCCCTGGGCCCGGCCCGGCCGCCGGGTCCGGTGCGGGGCATGGCGGCTCCCCGGCGGGTGGGGCGGACCTTCCGTCGCCGCCTGCCGCCGGTGCCGCTTCCCCGTCCGGCGTCGGTGCCGCGTTGCCGTCCGCCGACGGTGCCGCTTCGTGGTCCGATGCCGGGGTGCCGCCGGTGGCCGTGCAGCGGTCGTCATCGCGGGCCGACGGGACGATGCCTGATGCGGCGACCCGTGCGGTGCCGTCCTCGGCTTCCCCTGCCCTTGCCTCTGCCTCTGCCTCTGCCTCTGCCTCTGCCTCTGCCTCTGCCTCTGCCTCTGCCTCTGCCTCTGCCCGGGCCGCGAACTCCCCTGCTATGGCGGGTAGTTCCCGTACCTCGGATGCCCCGGACCGGCGTGGGAACTCCCCGGACGCGGCGCGCCCCGGCGGCGGTCGGCCGGGGGGCGCCCCGGGTCCCGGGCTCGCCCCTCCTCTCCCCGTGGTGCAGAAGGTCACGGGTGCCCCCGTCACGCCTCCAGGCACCGGGCAGCCGCGTCCTGCCCGTGCCGCCGGATCGTCATCGGCGCCCGGTCCCGGCTCGGGCACGGCACCGGGGACACCCTCCGCGTCGCGTACGCCCTCTTCGCCGGCTTCCGGCCACTCGTCGGCTCCGGATGCCGGTGTGCCGAAGGGCCTCGGGGCGCCGAAGAGTTCCGCCGCCTCCCAGGGCACCGGTGCGTCCGGTGCCGTCACCGTGTCGCGTACCACGGGTACGCCCGGCAGCTCCGGCGTGCGAGGGGCCGACGACTCGGCCCCCGCCTCGGGCGGCGACCATCCGCCGGCCGTCTCCCGCGCCCTGGCCGCGCCCGACTCGGCGCGTACGACGGGGACTCCGTCCGCTACGGGAACGCCGCGTCCGGCGGACGGCTCCGGTGCGGGCACGATGTCCCGCGTGCCCGGCAGCCCGGCAGCACCGTCCACCAACCCGTCGGTGTCCTCGCCCTCGGCCGTCCCGGCTGCGGGTCCTGGCACCGCTTTCGCTCGTCCGGCTCCCGGCGCGTCCCCGGCCCCCGCCGGACCGGCTTCCTCCGGACCGGCCCCCTCCGGGCCGACTCCCTCCGGACCCGGCGCCCGCCCGGTGCAGCGCAGCGCCCAGGGCGGCGCCGCGCGCAGGGGACTGGGCGCGCCGCGCGCCGTGCAGTCGCCTTCCGCCTCCGGCGCGCCCGCTCCGGCGACGCCGTCCGGCACACCGGTGCAGAAGCGACCGGCCCGGCTCAACCCGCCGACGGGGGCGGCATCTTCGGCTGCCTCGGCGTCACCGGTCGCCCCGGCGCCGTCCACGTCCGCACTGAGCGTGCCGTCCACGTCCGCGCCGAGCGCGCCGTCCGCGTCCGCGCCGAGCGCGCCGTCCGCGTCCGCGCCGTCCGCCCCGTCCGCCGTGGCCGCCGCACCGTCCATGGCTCCGGCGGCCCAGTCGGCCCAGTCGGCCCCGTCCGCCCCGGCGGCCTCGAACCCGGTGGTGCGTCCTGCCGCGCCGGTGCCCCCGGCCGCCCCGACGCGGTCGGCCCCCTCGGCCCCCTCGGCCCCGTCGGCGCCGACCCGCACCGCCCCCGCCAACTCTCCCTCACCGTCCGCTTCGTCGGGCGGATCCGCTGCCCCGGCACCGTCCACCGCTGCCCCGGGCCCGAGCCTGCCCGTCTCCCGCCGTACCGCACCGCCCTCCCCCGGGGCCGAGGAACCGGCCCGGCGCCGCCCCCTGCTGGGTGCCCCGCTGGTCACCCCGTCGCAGGCCGAACCGTCGCGCTCCGGCCCGGCGACCGGTGCCCCCCTCGCGCCGCGCCGCCCCGCCGGGCCCTCGGGCTCCTCGGCTGACCCGGGCAGCGGCCCCGCACCCGTCCAGCGCGCCGTCCCCGTACGCCGGGCCGAGGCGACGCAGCCGCCCGCTACGAGCCACGCAGGCACCGGGCACCGGACGGGCGGTGCACCGCAGCTCCCGCCGCCCACACCGATCACCCGTACCGTGTCCCCCACCACGCCGCCGGAGGCCAACCCCCGCACCGTCCAGCCCGTAGCCGCGGGGCCCGTGGCACCGGGGCCCGTGGCACCGGGGCCCGTGGCACCGGGGCCCGCCCCCTCGGGACCGGTAGCACCCGTGGTGCGGCCGGACGCACCGCCCGCCTCCGGCCCGTCCGCCGCGCCGCTGCGTCCGGCGGCAGCCCTGCCGCCGGCCTCCTCGCGCCCGCTGACCTCGGCCATGGCGCCCACCGCCCCGGCCGCCGCCCCCGTTCAGCGCCGCACCGCCCCGTCTGCCGCACCGCTGCGCACCGCCCCGTCGGCCGCCCCGCTGCGCGCCGCCCCGGCTCCGGGCGCGCCCTCCGTCCCGCTCCCGCACCCGCCGACGGGCCCGGCACGGCAGCCGGGCGGCCCGGCCACGCAGCGCACGCCCGCTGCCCCGCTCCCGCAGAGCGCGCCCGGCACCCCCGTACCGCTGCGGCAGCTCCCGACCAGCCCGGCACCGCACACCCCCTCTGTCACCACAGCGCTCAACGGCCCCTCGGCCCCACGCGCCGCCGCACCGCGATCCGGAGCCGCCCGACAGGCCGTCCCCCTGCGCGCGGCCCCGGCGCCCGGCGGTCCCCACGACGCGCCCCGGCGACCGCCGGTCCCGCTCCCGGCCACGCCCGGCGCCCAGCCGCCCGCCCTCCAGCGGAAGGCCGCGCCGCTGACGCCCCGTCCGACGCGCGTGCCCGCCGGGCTCCCGGCCCCGGCCCCGGTACCGCAGGCGCAAGCGCAGGCGCAGGCGCAGGCGCAGGCACCGACGCCGAGCGCCGCCGCCTCGGCCCTACCGAACCTCCCGCCTCTCGCCGCCGTCCAACGCGCCCCGGAACAGGGCGAGCCGGAGCGGCGGCCCCTGCTGGAGAAGAGCGCCCCCACCGCACGGGACACCGCCCCCGCCCCGCCCCTCGTCAGCGGAAGGAACAGCCCGGCGCCGGAGCGGAATCAGCCCCGTGAGCAGCACCCCCCGAAGCGCACCTCCGCCCGTAACCGCCAGACCCCGAAGGAAAGTTCCGGAAAGCGGTCCGCCGGTCGGGAGGGAGCCGAGTTCGATGCCCGGACCCTGACCGACGGGCAGGTCGATGAGCTGGTGCACCGGCTGACCGGGCTGCTGATCCCCCGGCTGAAGGCCGAGTTCCGGCACGACCGGGAGCGCATCGGCAGACTCCGCGACCCGCGCCGCTGACGCGGCGCACCTCCGCTTTGCCCTGACGTCCGTACCAGAAAGGCCGCCGCGATGCCCAGCGATCTCGATCCGGGATCCACCATCTTCTTCACCCTGACCATCGACGGCGAGAGTCTGGGGTACTTCAACGGCTGCGAAGGGCTCGCCTCCGAGGTGGAGATCGAGCACCACCAGGAGGGCGGCAACAACGGCTTCGTCTGGCAGCTGCCGTCCCGCGTCACCTTCTCCAGCATCCGGCTGACCCGGCCGCTGACCCCGGACACCTCGAAGGTCGCGGCCTGGATCTCGTCGGTGACCACCGGAGTGCGCCGCCCCACCGCGCAGATCGCGGCGCTGCGGGCGGACGGTTCGATCGTCGCCCGCTGGGGTCTCATCGACGTGCTGCCGGTCCGCTGGCAGGGGCCGTCCCTCGACCCGGCGAGTCCGGGCGTGGCCACCGAGGTCCTGGAGATCGCCCATCACGGGTTCACGGATGCGGGGGGCGCGTGATGGCACCCGGTTCCGGTGGCAAGGGTGCGGGCAAGAGCCTGGTCCGCGCCTCGCTCGCCATTCATGAACCGCCGGTCGGCGAGAGCACCACGCCCGGCGGGCTGATCCGTACGTTCGGCTTCGACTTCAACCCCTCGCAACTGGCGCTCAGCCAGCGCGCCGACTGGAAGGCGACGCCCGCGCCCGCCGTGCGCGACGGCTCGCTCCCCGAGTTCATCGGCTCGTACGCCCGGGAGCTGAGCCTGGAGATCTTCCTGGACTGCTCGGGCAAGCCGGACAGCAACGAGGTCCTGAAGAAGGTCGAGGCGCTGCTCTTCTGCTGCGAGGTGACGGCCGCGAGCATCGCCGCGAAGCGGCCGTCGACGCCGTGGGTGGTATTCGAGTGGGGCGGTTTCTCCACCGCGCACTTCACCGCGTACGTGGCCTCCGTCGACGTCTCGTACACGCTGTTCGGCACCACCGGACTGCCGATCCGGGCCACCTGCCAGGTGCGGCTGGGTGAGATCCCCACCGACACCAAGGGGCAGAACCCGACCTCCGGGGCGCTGACCGCGCGACGGGTGCACCGGCTGGTGGCCGGGGACTCGCTGCCGTCGCTGGCCTGGCGGGAGTACGGCGACGCCGGGGCGTGGCGGGCCATCGCCACGGCCAACGGCATCGACGACCCGTCCCGGCTGTCGCCCGGTACCGAACTGATGCTGCCCGCGGTCGAGGAGGTGACCGGATCATGACCAAGCTCGCCTACTCCAGCGTCATCCACGTCAAGATCGGTGGGTCCCCGCTGCCGAGGAAGCTGCTGCCGTACCTGTCGGACGCCTGGGTGGACCTCGGCTCCGGGGTGCCCGGCGCCTTCCAGCTGACCTTCCGCGATCCGCACCGCAAGCTGCTGGGCGCCGCCGGGATCAAGATCGGCACCGAGATCGTGCTGGCGCCCGTCGCCGACGGCAAGGGCGCCCAGGACCCGCTGCTCTCCGGCGAGGTCACCGCCCTGGAGACGGAGTACGACGGCACCGGCACGTTCACCCTGGTCCGCGGCTACGACCTCGGTCACCGGATGCTGCGCCAGCGCCGGGTCGCCGGCTACACGCGGATGACGGCGGCGGCCATCGCCCGGAAGCTGGTCGCCAAGAGCGGTATCTCCCTCGGCCGGATCGAGTCCACGAAGGGGACGTACGACTTCCTCACCCAGGACAACGTCACCGACTGGGACTTCCTCTCCCGCCTCGCGGACGAGAACGAGAAGGTGATGTTCCTCGATCCGCGCGGGCGCTTCCAGTTCGTCACCCCCGACCGGGCGTCGGGCGCCCCGCCGGAGAGCACCCCGGGCGACAAGAGCCCGTACGTCCTCCAGGCGGGCGTCGACATCCTGCGCTGCCGCTCCGCCGTCGCCGCCGCCGATCAGGTGCCGCGGACGGAGACGCGCGGCTGGGACGTGCAGAGCAAGAAGGCGCTGCGGGAGCGGTCGACCGCGAAGGACAACCCCGGCTTCTCCATCGGCACCACGCCGGGCAAGGCCGCCGCGGCGTTCCCGACCTCCCCCCTCGTCGAGACCGGCACGCCCTACGACCAGCAGGCGCAGGTCAAGCGGGCGGCGGACGCACTGGCCGACGACGTCACGGCGTCCTTCGCAGAGCTGGAGGTCACCGTGCGCGGCGCGCCGAAGCTGCGGCCGGACACCCCGGTGACGCTCACCGACGTCGGCGAGCCCTTCGAGGGCAAGTACACGGCGACGGGCGTACGGCACGTCTTCGCCTCGGGGCGGCACTACGAGACGTGGGTGACCGTCACCGGACGCCAGTGGCGGTCGCTGTTCGGAGTGGCGTCCGGCGGCACCGCGGTCTCCTCGCGGCTGCCGTCCGTCGCCAACGCGATCGTCACGGATGTGAAGGACCCGCTGAAGCAGGGCCGGGTCAAGCTGCGGTTCCCGTGGCTGGACGACCAGTACGTCAGCGACTGGACGCGCACCGTGCAGCTGGGCGGGGTGGACGGCGGCAGCATCGTGCCGCTGGACGTCAAGGACGAGGTGCTGGTGGCGTTCGACCGCGGGGCGCTGGACCATCCGTACGTCATCGGCGGGCTGTACAACGGCAAGGACAAGCCGGAGAACGGCGATGTGCCGCTGCACGACCGGCTCAGCGGGAAGGCGAGCCGCCACACCGTCGCCGACCGGGAGAACAACCGCGTCGATCTGCTCAGCCAGAAGAGCGGGCGACGCAAACGCGGGGTGCGGCTGCGGACCGGGGACGACCGGCTGACCGTCGAACTCGACCGCACGAAGACGCAGATCACCGTCGACAGTTCCGGGAGCGTGAGCATCAAGGGCAACACGACGGTGTCCGTGGAGGCCAAGGGCGATCTGTCGCTGCGGGCCGGCGGGGCGATGAACATGTTCGCGGGCGGGGCGATGAGCCTCACGGCGGGCGGGGCGATGTCGGTCAAGGGCGGCCTCGATCTGGCCCTCCAGGCCGGTGCCATGTTCAACCTGTCGGCGGGCGCCGCGGGCACGATCGACGCCGGGGCGATGCTGCACATGGCCGGCGGGGCCGATGTGAACCTGATCGCCGGTGCGGCCATGCAGATCCTGGCGACCGGCAACGTGGCGGTCGTGGCCGCGGAGGTCGCGTTCGCGGGCTATGTCACCGTCGACGGGGTCCCGGTGATCTGATGCCTGAACAGTTCGTCGGATCCGGTTGGTCGTTCCCGCTGCGCATCAGTCCGACCGGGGGGATCTCCCTGGTCAGCGGGGAGCGGGAGGTGGAGGAGGCCATCCATCTGGTGCTGGCGACGGCGCCCGGTGAGCGGCCGATGCGGCCGGAGTTCGGCTGTGCCATCCACGACATGGTCTTCGCGCCGGTCAACGAGGCCACCGCCGGCCGCATCCAGCACGAGGTGCACACCAGCCTCGACCGGTGGGAGCCGCGTATCGAGGTGCACGACGTGGAGGTGTCCGCCGGCGACGAGCCGGGCGTCCTCTTCATCGATGTGCGCTACACGATCCGCGGCACCAACAACCCCCGCAACCTCGTCTTCCCCTTCTACGTCATTCCCGCCCACGACGGCCCCGACTCCGCCCCCGGCCCCGACTCCGGCGGCCCGTCCACCGAAAGCGACCGCTGATGGCCCTGCCTTCCCCGAACCTCGACGACCGGCGCTTCCAGCAGTTCGTCGACGACGCCAAGCGCTACATCCAGCAGCGCGCCCCGGAGTGGACCGACCACAACGTGTCCGATCCCGGGGTGACGCTCGTGGAGACCGTCGCGCACATGGCCGACCAGATCGTCTACCGGCTCAACCGCGTCCCGGAGAAGAACCACCTCGCCTTCCTCGACCTCGTCGGCATCACGCTCTTCCCGCCGTCGGCGGCGCGGACGCAGGTGACGTTCTGGCTGTCCGCCGCGCAGGACGAGCCGGTGCAGGTGCCGCTGGGCACCGAGACCGCGACGGTGCGGGCGGACAGCGAGGAGGCGGTGGTCTTCGCCACCGAGCGGGACCTGACGGTGGTGCCGTGCACGCTCGCGCATCTCGCGGTGCAGAACGAGGGGCAGCCGGTCACCGACCGGACCGCCGACCTCGAAGAGGGCGCGGACCTGCTCTGCTTCGCCGAGGCGCCGCGGCCGGGCGACTGCATGCTGCTGGGGCTGAGCGCCGCGGTGCCGCACTGCGCGGTGGCGCTGCGGCTCGACAGCCGGGTCGACGGTGTCGGTGTCGACCCGCGGCAGCCGCCGCTGGTGTGGGAGGCGTGGACCGCCGACGGGTGGGCGGCGTGCGAGGTCGACCAGGACACCACCGGTGGTCTCAACCGGCCCGGTGACGTGGTGCTGCACGTGCCCGGCGGCCATGTGCTGTCCCGGTCGGGGCGGAACGAGGCGGGCTGGATCCGCTGCCGCGTCACCGAGGCGGCGTCCGGCCAGCCCTTCTACACCACGTCGCCCACGGTGCGGTCGGCGGAGGCGTTCACGGTGGGCGGCACCGTCCCGGCGGTGCACGCCGAGACGGTGTACGACGAGACGCTCGGCGAGTCCGGCGGGCTGCCCGGCCAGCGGCTGCGGCTGGCCCGTACGCCCGTCGTCGGCGACGCCCCGCCGCTCCACCTCCAGGTCGCCGAGTACGACGGTTGGACGGACTGGGAGGTGGTGCCGCACTTCGCGGGGTCCGGGCCCGACGACCGGCATGTGACGCTGGACGCCACCACCGGGGAGATCGCGTTCGGCCCGTCGGTGCGGGAGCCCGACGGGACGCTGCGCCGCTACGGCGCGATGCCGCCGAAGGGCGCCGTGATCCGCGCCCGCCGCTACCGCACCGGCGGCGGCCGCACCGGCAACGTCGCCCGGGGCGCGGTGCGCGCGCTGCGGGACTCCGTGCCGTACGTCGCCGAGGTGATCAACCGGGAGGCGGCGCGCGGCGGGGTGGACGGCGAGACCGTCGGGGAGGCACGGGCCCGCGCGCCGATCACGCTGCGGGCGCAGGACCGCGCGGTGACGCTGCGGGACTACGAGGAGCTGGCCCGGCGGGCGGCGCCGGAGACGGCGCGGATCACCTGCCTGGCGGGCGACGAGGAGGAGCACGGGGCGTACGCGGTGCGGGTGCTGGTGGTGCCGCAGGCGGTACCGGACCCGGGCGGGCGGCTGCGGTTCGAGCAACTGGTGCCCGCGGACTCGCTGTTGGAGCGGGTGACGCGGTATCTGGACGAGCGGCGGCTGATCGGCACCCGGCTCGCGGTGGGCCCGCCGTTCTACCAGGGCGTCACGGTCGTCTCGACGCTGCACGCGTTCCGGGGCGTGGACGTGGACCGGGTGCGGCGGGAGGCGCACGACGCGCTCTACCGGCACCTCGATCCGCTGACCGGCGGCGCGGACGGCACCGGCTGGCCGTTCGGGCGTCCGGTGCAGGCCGGTGAGGTGTTCGCGGTGCTCCAGCGGGTGCCGGGGGTCGAGCTGGTGGACGAGGTGCTGCTGCACCCGGCCGACCCGCTGACCGGCAGGCGCGGCGACCAGTCGGACCGTATCGCTCTCGATCCGTCGTCTCTGGTGTTCTCCTTCGACCACCGGGTCCGGGTCATCGGGGACGCGTCGTGAGGGGGTCGGTGGACGGGCTGGCGTCGTCGGCGCCGCTGGGCCCGATGCTCCCGGCGGTCTTCGCGGACGATCCGCTGGCGCAGGATTTCGTGGCGGGTCTGGACGAGGTGCTGGCGCCGCTCCTCAACGTCCTGGACTGCCTGGACTCGTACTTCCGGCCGTCGCTGGCACCGGCCGACTTCACCCGCTGGCTGGGCTGGTGGGTGGGGGCCGACACCGACGGCATCGACGACGGTGACGCCGCCGGGGAGGCGCGGCTGCGGGCCGCGGTGGCCGCGGCGGCCCATCTGCACCGGGTGCGCGGTACCCGCCGCGGGCTGGCGGAGACGGTGCGGCTGGCGTTCGGTGCCGAACCGGAGATCACCGAGAGCGGCGGGGCGGCGTGGAACGCCCGCCCGCGCGGCCCGGCCCCGGGCGAGCGCCGCCCCCGGCTGCACGTCGCGCTCCGGCTGCCGGCGCCGACCGCCGCGGACCTCCACCAGTTGGACGCCCTCGTGGCGGCCGCCCGCCCCGCCCATATGCCGTACACCGTCGAGGTGTTGACGGCGGAAAGGACCTGACCGACATGAGCAACAGTCCGTCCTCCGGAGTCTCCGGCGAGGACGCGCGCCCTGCGGCCTGCGAACAGTGCGGTACGCCGCACGAGGCGGGACAGCCGTTCTGCGACACCTGCGGCGCCGTCCTGCGCTGGACGCCCGGCGGCACCGCCCACCCGGCACCGCGCGCCGCCGCTGACCGGTCGACGGCCGGTCCGGACGCGGACACCGCCGGCCTGCCGCCCGCCACGGGCCGCCCGGCCGCGTCGGACCGTACGTCCGGCACCGCGGGCACCGGGCGGGAGCGGACGGCGGGGACCGCCGGGACCGGTGGCACGGCGGGGTCCGGCGCCACGGGTGACACCGCGGGTTCCGGCGCCGGTGCAGCGGCGGGCCCCGGCCCGCTGCCCGCGCCCGCGCCGGGCACCGCGTCCGCCTCGTCCGGCTCCGTGCCGTCGGCCGGTGCCACCGATCCGGCCGAGGACGAGCGGGCCCGTGCCCGGGCGTTGCTCGTGCCGGTCGACGATCCGCAGGGGGAGCAGGAGCGGCCGTCCGTGGCGCCCGTGCTGCCGGGGCAGCCGGTCGCGGCGCGGCCGCAGGTCCGGGCGCCGGGCGAGTACCGGACCGTGGACGGGGTGGCCTGCCCCTGGTGCGGTACCCCCAACCGGCCGGACCGGCACTTCTGCTGCCGCTGTGCGATGCGGTTGGCGTCGTCCCCCGAGGGTCCGGCGCGACTGCCGTGGTGGCGGCGGCTGTTCGACCGCCGCAACCGGGAGCAGCCGTGGGCCGGGGACCGGCCGCGGCTGCGCTGGCAGATCGGGCGCGTCCTGCGGTGGCTGGCCATCGCCGCGGCGCTCACCCTCGTCGTGATCGGGCTGTTCCAGACCGATACGGCGATCCAGGCGATCCGTGACCACTTCGCCAAGCGGGCGCTGGTGAGCCCGGAGTCGGCCACCGCGTCCGCTTCGTTCGCGAAGCACGGGCCGGACCAGGCGTTCGACCCGTTCAGCAACACCTGGTGGGGGCCTGGGGTTTCGCCGGGTACGGGGAACTGGCTGGAGGCGCGGTTCTCGGATCCGGTGCGGCTGCTGGACATCGGCATCACGCCCGGTGAGTCGTCCCACGCCGAGGCCCTCACCAAGTCGGCGCAGCCGCACCGGATCTCGGCGCAGATCACCATGGACAACGGGCACGTCGAGAACCGCATCCTCAACCTCGACCAGGGCAGCGGTTTCCAGCACCAGTCGTTCCGGTACGGCGATGTGGTCAAGGTGCGGCTCACCGTGGACTCGGCGTACGGGACGGGTCCGTACAAGCAGGTGGCCATCGCCGCGGTCGAGTTCTTCGGCCCGTCGCACAGCCAGGGGTGACGGCGGCGCGCGGGGCCCGTCCGGGAGCGGGCGGGCCCCGTGCGACACCCCGCCGGGCCGGCCCTGCGCCGGGCCCGTGCGCGTCGCCCCCCGCCTTCTCTACAGTGCTGTAGATTTTGCGTTTCCGCAGCCGGGCGGGCGCGCCCGCGGCACGCCCGTCGTCCGGTGGGCACCGCCCGGTTCACCGTCACGACAGAGGAATCTGATGTCCGTAAACCTGAGCAAGGGCCAGAAGATCAGCCTGAGCAAGTCCGACGGCGGCGCGCTCACCCTCGTGCGGATGGGCCTGGGCTGGCAGGCCGCGGGCCGCAAGGGGTTCTGGGCCAAGCTCACCGCCAAGGAGATCGATCTGGACGCCTCGGCGGTGCTCTTCGCCGGGCAGCAGCCCGTCGATGTCGTCTTCTTCCAGCATCTGGTCAGTGACGACGGTTCGGTGCGGCACACCGGCGACAACCGCGTGGGCGGCGCCGGTGAGGGCGGTGACGACGAGTCGATCCTGGTGGACCTGGGGAAGGTGCCCGGCAACGTCGACCAGATCGTCTTCACCGTCAACTCCTTCACCGGGCAGACGTTCCAGGAGGTGCAGAACGCCTTCTGCCGTCTGGTCGACGAGACCACCGGTCAGGAGCTGGCCCGCTACACCCTCGACGGCGGCGGCGCGCACACCGCGCAGATCATGGCCAAGGTGTACCGCTCGGACCAGGGCTGGCAGATGGCCGCCCTCGGCTCCCCGGCGAACGGCCGCACCTTCCAGGACCTGATGCCGTCCATCGCCGCGCATCTGTGACGCGTGCGCCGCACCCGGTACGCCGGGTGCGGCGCCGTCACGTCCCCCAGAGCGCTCCGGCGAGCGCCGCGCCCAGGAAGGCGGCGCCGAGGCCCGCGATGAGCTGGGCGACGACATGGGCCGCCGCGAGGAGCCGCGCGCCGTCCTCGGCCAGCCGCAGCGTCTCGTACGAGAACGTCGAGTACGTCGACAGCGCCCCGCACAGCCCCGTGCCCAGGGTCAGCTGCACCTGGGAGGGGACCGCACCGGACGCCGCCGCGCCGGTGATCAGGCCGAGGATCACGCACGCCGAGACGTTGACGGTGAAGGTGCCCCAGGGGAACACCGAATCGTGGCGGGCCTGGACGGCGCGGTCGGTGAGGTAGCGCAGCGGGGCGCCGACCGCGGCTCCGGCGATGACGAGCAGCCAGTTCACCGGCGCACCTCGTTCCGCGCGTACCGGAGGGTTTCGCAGACGTCCAGGGTGACCAGGCCGTCGCCCATCACCTCGTCCAGCTGCGGCAGGAAGCCGCGGATACGTTCCTCGGTGTCGATGAGGACGACGGCGACCGGCAGGTCCTCACTGAGCGACAGCAGGCGGCTGGTGTGGATGACGGACGAGGAGCCGAAGCCCTCGATGCCGTGGAAGACGGAGGCACCGGCGAGCCCGGCGGCGCGAGCACGGTGGACGATCTCGACGAAGACCGGCTTGTGGTGCCAGGTGTCGTGCTCCCCGACGTAGACGGTCGCCCGCAGCGCGGAACCGGTGATCCTCACTTCTGCCTCCCTACGACGAGGCGGCGGGTGACCGTCGCCGCGAGGGTCACGGACACCAGCGCCGCCACGAGGGTCAGCGCCAGATAGGCGAGCCCGGTGCGGCCCCGGCCGTCGGCCATCAGGCGCTGGATCTCCACGGCGTAGGTGGAGAACGTGGTGAAGCCGCCGAGCACGCCGGTGCCGAAGAAGGGCCGGACCAGGCGGTGGGCGGCCCAGACCTCGGTGATCAGCACCATGAAGACGCCGATGACGGCGCAGCCGAGGGAGTTGACCGCGAGCGTGGTCCAGGGGAAGCCGCCGCGCGGGGTGGGCCACAGCAGCGAGGCGCCGTAGCGGGCGCAGGCGCCGAGGACGCCGCCGAGGGCGACCACGCCGACGACGGCGCCCTGACCGGTCAGCGGGGTACGGCGCCGCGCGGGCGGGCGGGCGCCGCCATCGGGATCCACCGGGTCGTCACACACCGGTTCCTGGGCCTTCACCATGCGTCTCTCCTACTCGCGGCGCACCGTCGCCGGGCGCACATCGTCGCAAGTAGGGACCGTTGGCGGCGTACGTGCCGCGGTTGGGTACGGCGGGCCCCACCGCCGTGCGGCGCCCACAGGCGCGCGTGGCTCCACGGTACCTCCGGGCCGCCGGGCACCTGTACCGGGGATGGCCGAAAACGAACCCCTGGCGGCGGGAGCGGTCCCGTAGCCCGTACGGGGTGTTCCGTACGGGTGGACGCCGGTGGGTCCGGCGCGGACGGGCGGGCGGGAGACGCGGGCGTCCGATGCGGGAGGGCGGACCGCGGCGGACCGGCGGCCTGCTTCCCGTACCAGGTCAACGGCGTTTCCGGGCCTCGCTTCCGGCGCCGCCGGGCCCGCGCGACGGATTCCACAGGCGGCGGGAAACGCAGGAATCCGGCGCACCGCGGCGGGGCGGGCGAGGGCCGCCACGCGCCCGCGCCGGAGCCCGCCGCCCTCTTGCGGCACCGTCCCCGCCGCCCGCGGGAGAACCCCGCCTGGTCCGCCCTCTCACGCGGGACGGTGCCACTGATTCCGTTTCTTCGCCACAAAAGTGGCACCAATACCTCCCCATCACCCCTGTCCTGCAACGGATTTCGTTGTCTCGCGAATTTCATATGAAACCTTGACGCGCCCCTGGGACGGGGGTTTCATTCGGTCACCGAAACGGCGACCGCGCCCTGTCGCGCTCCTGGGGTCGCACCGCTTCGTGGCACCACCTCTTCGGCACGCCCCTCAGCCGCTCGCACGATGGGACACGGATGACCACTACGCCCTCCACACCCGTTGCCTCCGCGACCCCCGCGGCGGATCCGCATCCGGCGCCGACGGCCGGGGCGGACACGGGCGCCGCGACCGGCGGAGCCCCCCAGCTCAACCGCTCGATCGGCGTGGTGGGCGGCACCCTGCTCACCCTCTCCTGCCTGACCCCGGCCTCCTCGCTCTTCGTGATCGTGCCGGACTCCTTCGCGACGCTCGGCACCGGCGCCGCGCTCACCCTCGCCATCGCCGCCGTGCTCTGTATCGGCGTCGCGTTCACCTACTCCGAGCTGGGCACGCTGATCCCCAGCTCCGGCGGCGAGTACGCCATGGTCGGCACGTTGATGGGGCGGCTGGCCGGGTGGCTGGTCTTCGTCCTGTCGCTGATCGTCGTCATGATCGTGCCGCCGATCATCGCGCTGGGCACCGCCGACTATCTGGCGCCGCTGACCCCGCTCGATCCGCAGTGGACCGCCGCCGGGGTGATGCTCCTCGCCACCGCCATGGGCCTGCTCGATCTGCGGGCCAACGCCTGGATCACCGGTATCTTCCTGGTCCTGGAGGTGGTGGCCGCCGGGGTCGTCGCCTTCCTCGGCTTCAGCCACACCAGTCGTTCCGCGTCCGTCCTGGTCCACCCGGTGATCGCCACGCCCGGCGGGCACAGCACCGCGCTGACCGCGGGCCTGGTGGTGACCGGCCTGGCCACCGCGCTCTTCATCCTCCAGGGCTTCTCGACGGCGGTGTACCTCGCCGAGGAGATGGAGAACCCGCGGCGCAACGTCTCCCGCACGGTCCTGTGGACGCTGGGCATCGGCGCGGCGGTCGTCCTCGTACCGGTCGTCGCGATCACGCTGGGCGCGCCGGACCTGGCGACGCTGACCTCCGGTGACGTCGCGGGCATGGTGGAGTCCTGGAGCAATTCGGCGGTCGGTACGTTCGTCAGCCTGTGTATCGCGCTGGCGATCATCAACGCGGCGATCGTGATGGTGATCCAGAACTCGCGGGTGGTCTTCGCCTCGGCGCGCGACGCGGCCTGGCCGGGCGGCGTCAACCGGGCCCTGTCCCACCTCGGGCAGCGCTTCGGCTCCCCCTGGGCGGCGACGCTGGCGGTGGGCGTCCCCGGGGCGGCCCTGTGCTTCGTCAACCTGGACACGCTGAGCGAGGTCACCGGCGTCGCCGTCGCGGCGATGTACGTCTTCGTGGCGCTGGGCGCGCTGGTCTCCCGGCGGGGCGCGCACCGGCACCGCGCGGCGTGGCGGATGCCGCTCTGGCCGGCGATCCCGGCGCTGCTCGTGCTGGTCCTGGTGTGGGTGCTGTGCCAGCAGAGCATCGAGAGCCTGGCGATCACCGGCGCGATCGTCGCGGCGGCGGGCCTGTACTGGGCGTGCTACCTGCGGCCGCGCCAGGACACCCACTGGGTGATCTCGGTACCGGAGGAAGGGGCCGAGGAAGGCGCCTGACCGGGTACACCGCCGGGCGCCCGGACCGCCTGGTGCCGGAGCCCGGACCGCCTGGTGCCGGAGCCCGGACGGTTCGCCGGTGCCGGAAGCCCGCGGCCGGTCCCGGTGCCTGGGCCCGGACGGTTCGCCGGCCCCCCGGGCTGGCGGCGGGCCGGACGCCTGGTCCCGGACGGTCCGCAGCCCCGGCCCTCGCCGCCCCGGACTCCCCGCGCCCTCCGGGGCCCGGCTCACGGCCGTTCGCCCTGGGCCACCTCGATATGGGCGTGCAGGGTGTCGGCGGCGCTCAGTTCCGCCGCGCCCGTGGTGACCAGGCAGAGCAGCAGTCCGGCGGCGACGGCGCGGCGCAGCCGGGGTGCCGGACGGGCGCCCATCTCACGGCCGAGCAGCGCCGCCACCCGGCGGGGCACCGGCCCGGCGGTGGCCGCCAGGACGGTACGGGGCCGGGGCGCGGGGCCGCCCGCGAGCGCCGCCCGGCCCACCGCGCGGGCGGCCAGCGCCCGGTCGCCGACGGCGTCCGCGGCGGCCTCGTCGGCGATCCGCTCCAGCGCGTATCCGAGCGGCGCGCGAAGGCCGCGCAGCGCCGGATGGCAGCGGGCGGCGAGGTCCACGGCGGCGAGCAGCAAATGGTGACGGCCGCGTAGATGGGCGCGTTCATGGGCGAAGAGGGCTGTGCGTTCGTCTGGTTCCAGGGCGCGCAGCATCGCGGTGGTCACCACGATCCGGCCGGGGCGGCCGGGCAGCGCGAAGGCGTCCGGCCGCGCGTCGGGGACCACCGCCAGCTCACCGCGGACCGCGCCGGCCCGTGCGCGGGCGTCCCGCAGGTCCGCGCGGTGGCCGAGGAGGCGCACCGTCACCGCGGCGGCGCTCGCGCCCAGCAGACCGGCGGCCGCCACCGAGACACCGACGGTCACGGCGGGCGGCCCGTCGGCGAGCGGGGTGAGCAGTTCGCCGGCGGCGGCCACCCACGGCAGATACGACGCGCCGGGGATCACCAGCAGCGCCAGCGCCGCCGCGGTACAGCCGGCGAGCCCCACCGCGACGCAGACCAGCAGCGCGGCGGCGCGGCGCGGCGCGAGGGCGTCGGCCAGCCGCCGGGCCGCCGGGACCGCGAGGAACGGCACGAGCAGCGGGACCCACACCAGGGACATCACGGGCGGCCTCCGGCGGGGCCCTCGTCGAGGAGGGAGCGCAGCAACCGCTCGTCCTCGTCGGAGAGCTGGGAGACGAACCGGGCGAGCGCGGCCCCTCGGTCCTCGTCCTTCGCCAGCTCCGAGTGCATCCGGCGGGCAGTCAGCCCGGGGGCGTCCTGGGCGGGCGCGTAGGCGTAGCCGCGGCCGGAGCGGGCGCGGACGACGGTGCCCTTGTCGTGGAGGCGGGTGAGGATCGTGGTGACCGTGGTGCGCGCCAGCGACCCGCCGAGCGCCTGCTGGACCTGGCCGGGGGTGAGCGGACCGTCCACCGCCCACAACACGGCGAGCACACCGGATTCCAGCCCACCGGCGGGCCGCCGCTCCTTGTCCGCACCGTTCATCGCACCCGTCTCCGCACCGCTCATGGCGACCAGCCTCCCATATCGTCGTCTACAGTGACGTAGTCGGTCTACAGCGATGTAGACGTCCGTGCCGTCCGGTCCGGGCCTCCCTCCGGGGCGGACGGCACACCGGAGAGGCCCCGCGCGCGGCGCCCGCCCGCACGCCCCCTTCCGCTCACCAGGAGCCGGACCCTTCACAAGGAGCTGCCGTGACCCTTCCGCTCGCCTCCGGTGGAGCCTCCCTCGACGGGGGGCTCTACCTCTGGGTGACCGATCTCGCCGCGCACGCCCCGGCGCCGTGGAACACCGCGGTGTCGGTGTGGACGGACTTCGGCCTCGCCGCGTTCGTCCTGTGTCTGGCCGTCGCCTGGTGGCGGGCGCGCGCCGGCGGGGACGCGGTCCGGATGGCGCGGGTGCTGGCCGTGCCGGTGGTGATCGTCGCCGCGTACGTCGTCAACGACCTGGTCAAGGCGGTCTTCGACGAGCGGCGGCCGTGCCAGGTGCTGCACACCGTCACCGTCCAGGCGTGCCCACCTCCGGGCGACTGGTCGTTCCCCAGCAATCACGCCGCCATCGCCGGGGCCGCCGCCGTGGCACTGCTCCTGGTGGACCGGCGCATCGGCGCGCTCGCGGCGGTGCTGGCGCTGCTGATGGCCGCGTCCCGGGTGTGGGTGGGCGCGCACTATCCGCACGATGTCGCGGTCGGGCTGGTGGTCGGCGCGGCCGTCGCCTGTGCGGTGACCGTCCCGGCGGGCCGCGCCGCGCCCCTGGTGGAGCGGTTGCGGACCACGCGGCTGCGGCCGTTGGTGGCGGCAGCGTGACGGCGGGCGGTCGCGGCACTTTCTCGCCAGGCCGCCCCACCCCGCTCACGCCCGCCCCCACCCTCACTCCCCCGCCGCCAAGGCCCGCCCCCGCGCGGCCGTGACCAGCTCGACGGCCTGATCCCGGGTGCGGCCCGGCACCGCGTTCCAGTCGCCGATCAGCGCCTGCCAGCCGCGGTGCCGCAGTTCGCCGAGGAGGTGGGCGGCGGCGCGTTCCGCGGCGTCCTCGGAGCCGACGCCGAGCGCCACCGCGCCGAGGAGCGCCCCGCAGACACACCGGCGGCCGCGGCGGTCCCGCAGCCGGTGGGGGCGCTGCTGCCAGCCCCAGGTACGGAGGATCTCGGCGGTGACGGCGAGTTGGGTGCTGGGCCGGTGGGAGAGTCCGGGGCGGCGGCGGTGCGCCCAGTCGGGCAGCGCGCGGGCGAACCGGCCGGGCAGCCGCACCTCGACGTCCGGGCGGGTGCCGTGGCGGGGTACTGCGCGCAGCGCCTCCGCGACGAGTTCGTCGACGGTGGCACCGACCAGCCGCCGGGCCGCCGGATCGGCGGGCGCGGTGCGCCCCCAGCCCGCGGCGATACCGTCCCAGGCGGCCCGTTCCCCGGGGTCCGGGCGTACGGGTTCCGGGCGTACGGGTTCCGGGCGTACGGGTTCCGGGCGTACGGGTTCCGGGGCGGCGCCCGGGCCCGTCCCGGAGTCCACCAGGCGGGCGGCGGCCCGGTCGAGGGCGGTGACGGTCAGCTCCGGGACGGGCATGAGGTCCCCTTCGCGGCGCGGCAGGATGGCGGCCGCGATCACCGCGGCACATCCGAGACCTTATGTCCCTATTTGCGGTTTTTCCTCTTACGGCTCCCCACAAAAGGAGGTTTCTGAGCCCAGAGGATGGCCTGCTCGATGCGGCAGAGCGCACTCGATGCGTCAGAGCGCACTCGTAGCAGTCGGGCCCGCGCAGCCTCACATCCGGGATCTCAGCACGTCGACCTCGCAGCCCGGCGCGAACGGGTCGAAGCCGTGCTCGATCAGCCAGCGAACTGCCAGCAGGCTTCGCAACGACCACCACGCGTGGATCACGTCGAGGTCGATGTCGGCGCCATAGCCGGCGAGGACGTCGTCGAGGTGCTCCTCGTGTCCGAGCGTGAAGGTGGCGAGGTCGTACAGGGCATCACCCTGGCCCGCCTCGGACCAGTCGATGATGCCGGTGACCTCGTCGCCGTCGACGAAAACGTGCGCGATCTGCAGGTCGCCGTGCGTGAACGCCGGAGTCCACGGCCGGAGTGCGGCCTCGGCGACCTGGCGGTTGTGGGTGACCAGGTCAGCGGGCAGGAGGCGGTTCGTCACGAGCAACTCGCACTCGTCGTCGAGTTCCGCCGCCAGCGCGACGATGCTCCGGCCGGCCCGGCCGGGCCAGGGCGGCAGCGGCGCGTCGTGCAGCTTCCGGACGGCGGCGCCCGCCGCGGCCCACGCCGCCGGTGACCCGGTCGACGGCCCGCCGAGGCGCCCAAGCGTCGTCCCCGGGAGCGCGGCGATCGCGAGCACGGGCGGCTTGCGCCACAGGACCTCCGGGATCGGGACCGGCGCGAGGGACATTGCCTCGACCTCGACGTCGATGCGCGCCTGATCGGCGTCCACCTTCAAGAACACGTCACCGACGCGCAGGGTCGCGCGCTCGGAATGGGCGACAACGACTTTGACCTCATCCATGGGCGACCAGTATCCCGGGGATGATCGCCGACGTCGCCGGGTTTGTCGCGTCCGATGACGCGGCCGACTGCGTCCCGGTACCCGGCTGGGGCCGATGTCATGGCCGCCCGGCGGTCACCGGCGGGGCGACACCGCCCGGCGGCCGGACCGGCCCGTCCGCGCCACCTGGCCGAAGAGCGCCGGGTCAGCGCCGTATCACCCCTGCGGACCAGGCATACTTCAGTCGTTGCGCAATCCGGGAACCATAGGATCGCGGGAAACCGAAGGACGCCGTGCGGTACGGCAGTTGTGGAGGAAGAGATGACGGTGGCCCTGACCAAGGGCGGCAATGTGTCGCTCAGCAAACAGGCCCCCGGCCTGACCACCGTGCGGGTGGGGCTGGGCTGGCGGACCGAAGCCACCGGAGGGACCGGCTGCGATCTGGACGCGAGCGCGCTGCTGTGCGACGACTCCGGAAAGGTGCTGTCCGAGGCGCACTTCGTCTTCTTCAACAACCTCCGCAGCCCCGAGGGCGCGGTGACCCTCTCTCCGGACGCCCTGGCCGACGGCAGCGGCGACGACGCGCGGATCGACATCGACCTCGGCGCCGTGCCCGCCGCCGTCACCAAGATCGCCTTCCCGGTCTCGCTCTACGAGGCGGAGGACCGCCGCCAGAGCTTCGCGCAGGTCACCGCCGCCCACATCCGGGTGACCGCCGGGGACGGCGGCGCCGACCTTGCCCGCTACGACCTGCACGGCGCGGGCGGCGCCGAAACCGCCATGGTCTTCGGCGAGTTGTACCGCCACGGCGCGGAGTGGAAGTTCCGCGCCATCGGCCAGGGTTACGCCTCCGGGCTCGCCGGTATCGCCCAGGACTACGGCGTCGACGTGCTGCGCCCGGAACCCGCCGCCCCGGCACCGCCCGCGCCCGCGATGCCTCCGGCGCCCCCGCTCCCCCCGGAGCCCGCCGCCTTCGCCCCGGCCGGTCACGCCACCGTCCCGGACCCCGCACCCCACCCCGCACCGATCGGAGACACCGACATGACCTGCTTCTTCGACCCCTCGCACGGCCCCGGCACGACGCCGGTCATGTGGTCGCCGCAGTGGGGCGTCCCGCGTCAGATCACCTCGTGCCCCGGCTGCGCCCAGCGCGTCCAGACCACCCCGCCGCCGTACTACACCGTGCCGCAGCAGGGCTACCCCCAGCCCGGCTACCCGCAGCAGCCCGCGCAGCCGGGCTACCCCCAGGCGGCACCCACGCAGCCGGGGTACGCGCAGCCCGAACAGCCGCAGCAGGGACGCCGGTTCGGCACCGGCGCGCTCATCGGCGCCGGTGCGGCCGGTCTGGTCGGCGGCGCGCTGCTCAACGAGGCGTTCGACGACGATGAGCCCGACGTGATCGTCAACAACTACTACGAGGACTGAGCCCGCCGCGCGACGGAACGGCCACGCCGACGGGCGGACCCGTTCCGCCCCGAAGTGCGCGGCCCGCAAACCGTCCTGACGTGGCGTGGGGGGGGGGGGGGCCCGCCCCCCCCCCCCCCCCCCCCCCCGCGCGGGGCGCCCCCCCCCCCGCCCCCGCCGCCGCGGCGGGCGGCCCGGCCGAGGGCGCGGGGGGGGA
>NZ_JBHYGX010000063.1:0-27268 GCF_042739975.1 Streptomyces sp. NPDC059080 | reverse complement strand
ACCCCCGCGCCCGGGCGGGCGAGCCACCCGCCCGCCGCCCCGGGCCCCTCCGCCCCACCCCGGCGCCCGGCGCGGGAAATTCCGCACCGGGCGCCCGCACCGCTCCCCCACACCAGGCAGTTCGGGCCCCACGGACCCCGGAGCTCCAGGCGTCCGGCCCCACGGGAGCACCTGAACCCGCGCGGGCCCCCAGGGCGGCACGTCCCCTTCCGCTCACCACCCGCCCCGGGAGCCGCACATGCCCCCCTCCGCCCACGACACCGCGCCCTCGCCCTCGTCCGCCCCGCCCACACCGACCGACCGCTCCGCCACACGCTGGCTGATCCTCGCGGTCATCTGTCTCGCGCAGCTGACCGTCATCCTCGACAACACCGTCCTGAACGTCGCGATCCCCTCCCTCACCGAGGATCTGGGGGCCACCACCGCCGATGTGCAGTGGATGGTCAACGCGTACTCGCTCGTCCAGTCCGGGCTGCTGCTCATCGCCGGGAACTCCGCCGACCGCTACGGGCGCAAGAAGATGCTGGCCATCGGGCTGGCGCTGTTCGGGCTCGCCTCGCTGGGGGCGACCCTGGCGACCTCGCCCGGGATGCTGATCGCCGCCCGCGCCGGGATGGGCGTCGGCGGCGCGCTGCTGGTCACCACCACCCTCGCCGTCGTCATGCAGATCTTCGACGACGCCGAGCGGCCCAGAGCCATCGGCATCTGGAGCTCCGTCAGCTCCCTGGGCTTCGCCGCCGGTCCGCTCATCGGCGGGGCGCTGCTCGACCACTTCTGGTGGGGCTCGCTCTTCCTCGTCAATCTGCCGGTCGCGGTCCTCGCGCTGTGCGCGGTGCTCACCCTCGTACCGGAGTCGAAGAGTCCGGGCACCGAGCGGCCCGATCCGCTCGGCGCGGTGCTGTCGATGACCGGCATGGTCGGGGTGGTCTTCGCGATCATCTCCGGGCCGGTCGACGGCTGGCTCTCCGGGAAGGTGCTGGTCTCCGCCGCCGTCGGGTTCGCCGGGCTGGCGGCCTTCGCGCTCTGGGAGCTGCACACCCCGCACCCGATGCTGGACATGCACTTCTTCCGCAACCGCCGCTTCATCGGCGCCGTCTCCGGCGGCATCCTCGTCGCGTTCGGCATGGGCGGCTCGATGTTCCTGCTCACCCAGCATCTCCAACTCGTCCTCGGGTACGGGCCGCTGGAGGCGGGGTTGCGGATGGCGCCGCTCGCCGTCACCGTCGTACTGATCAACTTCACCGGGCTCGGCGCGCGGCTGATGCCCCGCCTCGGCACCCCCGGAATGATCGTCTCCGGGATGTCGCTGCTCGCCGCGGGCCTCCTCCTCATCGCCACGCTCGGCGGCTCCGGCTACGGCGGCATGCTCGCCGGGCTGATCGTGATGGGCGCCGGGATCGCGCTCGCCATGCCCGCCATGGCCAACGCGATCATGTCGGCCATCCCGCCCGCCAAGGCGGGCGTCGGCGCCGGGGTCAACGGCACGCTCATGGAGTTCGGCCAGGGGCTGGGCGTGGCGGTGCTCGGCGCGGTGCTCACCGCCCGTTTCCAGGCGCTGCTGCCGGTGGCCGCCGCCGGGGCCGGTTCGCTGGCCGCGGCGCTCGCGACGTCCGGTACGGGCGCGGAGCGTACCGCCGTCCACGACGCGTTCGCCGCCGGTATCGGCACCGGTCAACTCACGGGCGCCGCCGCGGTGTTCCTCGGCGGGCTGCTCGCCGCCGTCCTGCTGCGGCGGGCGGAGCGGTCGGCCGGGCCGTCGTCCGGCCTTTCGGCGCCGGAGGGAGCCGCCGCCGCGGCGGAATAGCATCGAAAGCGGAACACGTCCCGCTCGGCGGGAGGCGAAGCGCGAGGAAGAGGCGTCATGGCAGCGGCAGGAGAGGGCGCCGGGAAGCGGCCGAAGAGCGTCTGGCTGGCCGGGCGCCCACCGCTCAAGCGGAAGGCGGACCAGCCGGACGGACTCGACCTCGACAAGATCGTCGCGGCGACCGTCCGGCTGCTGGACGCCGACGGTCTGGCGAAGTTCTCGATGCGCCGCCTCGCCGCCGAGCTGGGCGTCACCGCGATGTCCGTCTACTGGTACGTCGACACCAAGGACGATCTGCTGGAGCTGGCCATCGACGCGGTCGCCGGCGAGATGCGGCTGCCCGACGAGGACGGCGGCGCCGACTGGCGCGACCAGCTGCGGGTCCTCGCCGCCGCCTACCGCGACATGCTGCTGCGCCACCCGTGGGTGGCCCGGCTGCTCGGCGAGTACCTCAACATCGGCCCCCGCTCGCTGGCCTTCTCCCACGCCACGCTGCGGGTGATGGCCCGCAGCGGCCTGGAGCCCGAACGGGCCTCCGGCGCCCTCGCCACGGTCTTCCACTTCGTCTACGGCTTCGCGACGATCCGCGCCTTGCACGAGGCCCGCTGCCGGGCCGCCGGGGTCTCCCTCGACGACTACTTCGCGCAGGTCACCGCCGCCATGGCGGACCGCCCCGAGTACGCCGAGACCCGCGAGCTGTCCGCCCGCGCCGGGTACGCCCGCGAGGGTCAGGGCATCGTCGAGATGCTCGACCGGGAGTTCACCCTCGCCCTCGACCTCCAGATCGCGGGCATCGAGACGCTACGGGACCGGGCCACCGGGGGCTGAGCCCCTACGGGCTGAACCCGTACGGGACCGGGACGCCGAGGGCCGGACCCGTACGGGACCGGGCACGAGAACCGGGCCGGGCCCGAAACCGAAACCGGGCCGGGCCCGAGCACCCCCCAAGGTGCCCGCGCCCGGCCCGGTCCCGTACGCCGATCCGTACCCTGCGCCGATCCGTACCGCTACGCCGATCCGTACCGCCGTCGTGCGGGGCCGCTCAGCCCGCCGTCGGCAGCGAGTCGCCCTGCACCGCCTGGATGTCGAGCTGGACCCGCAGGGTCGTGCCGATCGCCGCGATACCGGCGGCCACGACCTGGTTGTAGTTCATCTTGAAGTCCTCGCGGCGCAGCTCCGCGGTGGCGCTGAAGGCCGCCCGCACGCCGCCCCACGGGTCGGGGCCGGTGCCGAGGTAGCTCAGGCTCAGGTCGACCGGGCGGACGACGCCGTGCAGCGACAGGTCGCCGTGGACGGTCCAGCGGTCGGGTCCGGCCGGTTCCAGGCCGGTGCTGCGGTAGGTGATCTCCGCGAACTCCGCGACGTTCAGGAAGTCGTCGGACCGGAGGTGACCGTCGCGCATGCCGTTGCCGGTGTCGATCGACGACGCCGCGATGACCGCCTCGACACCGGACTTCTCCAGGTCCTCGGCGATCTCGATCCGCCCGCTGAACTCGGTGAACCGGCCGTGCACGCTGGTGATGCCCAGGTGCTGCGCGCTCGCCGCGACCGTCGAGTGCATCGGGTCGATCGTCCAGGTGCCGGGCGGCGGCAGCTCCGCGCCGCCCTGCCGCGCCAGCACGACGTTGCCGACGTCCATCCGGCCGCTCGCCGTCACGATCGCGCTGGAGGCGACCGGCGCGTAGCCGACGGCCGTCACGATCACCGTGTACGGACCGGGCCGCAGCGGCTCGGTGCTGCGGATGGCGCCGTCCTCGTCGGCCGTCGCGCGCAGCATCTGCGCGCCCGTCATGTCGGTGACGGTCAGCACGGCGTGCTGAACCGCCCAGCCGTCCCGTGTGCGGACCTGTGCCCGTACGCCCGCAGGTCCCGCGCCCGTCGAAGTCATTCCCACTCCCGTTTCTTGCCTGGTACGTATCGGGCTCCGGCAGCGGCCTGCAGGCCGTCCCCTGCCTGTGCGCAGCACCGCTGCCGGAGCCCTGGGGTCCGGCCCGGGGCGCGTCTCCGCTCAAAAAGCGCGCCCCGGTCCGGGGTTCATCGTCGTCCGGGCGGGTGCCCGGACGGCGGGTCAGTCGCCGGGGTGGGCGAGCTCGACGTCGTAGCCGTCGATCCCGCGGGCGTCGACCTGCAGGCCGTTGGCGACCGGCGGGTAGCCGCTCGCGATGACCGTGTAGTCGCCGGCGTCCAGGTCGGTGAAGGCGTACGCGCCGTCCTCACCGGTGGTGGAGGTCGCCACCACGTTGCCCGCCGCGTCGACCAGGGTGACGCGGGCGTCGGACAGCGGGCGCCGCGCGGAACCGGCCCGCACGACACCCTCCACCTTCGCGCCGGACAGCAGCTCCACCTCGATGCGGGTGGTGCCCTGACCGCCGACCTCGACCGGCACGGCCGTCGGACGGAACTCCGCGGCGTTCACCGCGACGGTGAAGGTGCCCGACGCCAGGTCGTCGAAGGCGAAGTGGCCCTCGGGACCGGTGGTGCCGGTGGCCAGCACCTCGCCGCGGACATCGGTGACGACGACCATCGCCCCGGTCACCGGCTGCCCGGTGACCGCGCTGCGCACCTGGCCGCCGAGGCCGCTGGTGCCGCTGAGGAGGATGTCGTAGCCGAGCGGCTGGTCGCCGACGACGACCGTCGACGCCTGCGGCTGGTGCCCGTCGGCCGCCGCGATCAGCACGTACGAACCGGCGCCGGGGGCGGTCAGCTCGTACGCACCGTTCGCCTGGGCGGCGGCGCGGCCCAGCTGACGGCCGCTGAGGGAGATCAGCGTGACCGCGGAGCGCGGCACGGGGTGGCCCTCGGGGTTGCGGATGAAGCCGGTGATCGACGGCCCGGCCGGGACGTCACCGCCGCCGGCCGACGCGAACGCCGCCAGGGGCTGGGTGGCCGTCGCCGCGACCGGCTGCGCCCAGGTGGGCGTGTGCTCGTCGGAGGGTGCGGGCGCGCCCACCAGGGCGGGCTCCCGCTCTGCCGCGGCCGCAGCGGCCGCGGGGGCCGGGGTGGCCGCGGGGGTGGTGGCCGGGGTGGCCGCCTCCTTGCCGTCCGCGTTCTGGGCCAGTCCGCCGCGAGTCTTCAACGCGACCTCCTTGATGAACAGGGTGAACAGGAAAGCGAGCAGGGCGCACGGAGCCGCGATCAGGAAGATATCGGCGACGGCGTGCCCGTAGGCGCTCTCCATGACGGTACGGAGCGGAGCCGGGAGCGCGTCAAGGTCCGGGATGCTCCCGCTCCCGCCGCCGCTCTGCGCCGCCGCCTTGGCCGCCTTCGGGCCCAGCGCGGCCAGGCCGTCCTGCACGTAGTGGGTGACCCGGGTGGCCATCACGGCACCGAGCGCCGAGACGCCGACCGCACCGCCGAGGGAGCGGAAGAAGGTGACCATGGACGAGGCGGAGCCGAGGTCCTGCGGCGCGACCTGGTTCTGCGTGCAGAGCACCAGGTTCTGCATCATCATGCCGATGCCCAGACCCATCAGGGCCATGAAGATCGCGATGTGCCAGTAGGCGGTGTCGTAGCGGATGGTGCCCAGCAGGCCCAGACCTGCGGTGACCAGGACGCCGCCGCAGACCAGCCACGCCTTCCACTTGCCGGTCTTGGTGATGACCTGGCCGGAGACGGTCGAGGAGATGAACAGACCGCCGATCATCGGGATCGTCATCACACCGGACATCGTCGGCGACTCGCCGCGCGCCAGCTGGAAGTACTGGCTGAAGAAGACGGTGCCGGTGAACATCGCGATACCGACGAACAGTGAGGCCAGCGAGGCGAGGGTGATCGTCTTGTTGCGGAACAGCCGCAGCGGGATGATCGGTTCCGTCGCCTTGGACTCGACGAGGACGAAGAGCGCACCGAGGACGACGGCGCCGCCCACCATCGCGGCGGTCTGCCACGACATCCAGTCGTACTTGTCACCGGCCAGCGTCACCCACACCAGCAGCAGCGAGACCGCCGCGCTGACGAAGAAGGCGCCCGCCCAGTCGACCTTGACGCCCTCGCGCTTGGCGACGGGGAGCTTCAGGGTCTTCTGCAGCACGATCAGCGCGATCACCGCGAAGGGCACGCCGACGTAGAAGCACCAGCGCCAGCCCATCCAGCTGGTGTCGGTGATGACGCCACCGAGCAGCGGACCGCCGACGGTGGCGACGGCGAAGGTGGCACCGAGGTAACCGCTGTACCGCCCGCGCTCCCGCGGGGAGATCATCGCGGCCATGACGATCTGCGCCAGGGCGGACAGACCGCCGACGCCGATGCCCTGCACCACACGGCAGGCGATGAGCATCCCGGCGTTCTGCGACAGACCGGCGACGACCGAGCCCGCGACGTAGATGACCAGCGCGATCTGCACCAGCAGCTTCTTGCTGAACAGGTCGGAGAGCTTGCCCCACAGCGGGGTGGTCGCGGTCATCGCCAGCAGCGACGCCGTGACGACCCAGGTGTAGGCGGACTGGCCGCCGTCGAGGTCGTGGATGATCTCGGGGAGCGCGTTCGACACGATGGTCGACGACAGGATGGCGACGAACATTCCGAGCAGCAGCCCGGAGAGTGCCTCCATGATCTGACGATGCGTCATGGGCGGCTGTCCGGAGGCCGGTATGCCCCCGTGCTTGGCGTGGCCGCCCCGCACACCGGCTGGTGTGGTCGTAGCCATGTAGTTCCTTTTCATCCTGCGGGTGTACGGGTGGTGGAGTCGTGATGCGCCCGGGTACGGCAGTCGTCGAAGCTCGTGCGGAGCCGCGTGAGCAGTTCGACGAGGAGGCCGACGTCGGTGTCGGTCCAGTCGTCCAGGTACCGGGCGAGTGTGTGGGTGTAGCGCTCGGAGAGCTCCGTCAGGAGTTCCTTGCCGCTCGGGGTCAGGCGCAACAGACGCGACCGCTTGTCCGCCGGATCGGGCTTGCGCTCGATCCAGCCGCGCTCCGCGACGTGGGCGACGTGCCGGCTGGTCACCGACATGTCGATCGCGAGCAGCTCGGCCAGCTGGCTCATCCGCATCTCGCCGTGACAGTCGAGAAAGGTGAGCACGCCGACCGAGGCGGGCGGGCAGTCCTGGGGCAGGATGCGCCCCATTTCACGCTTGACGACTCCGATGGCGCTGAGCTGCCTGGCCAGTTCCTCGTACTGACTCTGGGCGGCCATGGGCTCCTCCACGCGGTTTTGTTGCTTGAGGCAACCATAGGGAGGTTGGTTGCTGAAGGCAAACGAATGGGCGGGGCCCACAGTAAAGGGAAGGGCAAGGCGATCTCAGGCCGGGGTCAAGGGGGTGGGTGATCGCCGGGAAGGCGCAGGTCAGGGCCGCCCACCCGGGACGGTTGGGCTCCTCCGGAATGTGGTCAGCGTCACTTCGACGGGCTTCGGGACGCCTCGGCGGCCCTTCGAGGTGCCGAGGGCGGCGTCCGGTGCGGCGCACGGTCGTTCATTTCACCTGGTCTGCCCTGTGTTGCCACGCGTCGTGCCTCACACCCCTTCTCTTCCCATACCTCCTCTCCTCTCCTGTACGTACCGGGTGGGCAGGCGTTCCGGGCGGGGAGAGGCGGCCCGACGGTGCGCGGGACGTGGCGGCCGGCCGCTTCCGCGGGCCGTTCCGGCGCCGCTGCGCGCGCGGCCCAGGGGTGCCCCGAAGGCCGGGGTTCGCTAGGGTCCTTGCCCATGGCGACCAACCCGCAGAACCAGGCCGAGGGCAACTACGACCCGGCGGGCAGCACGCAGATGTTCCGCGCCTTCGTCGACGAGGGCGGCACCCCGCAGACCGCCGGCCGCCGCGCCCCGGCCCCCGTGCAGTCGTCGGGCCCCCGTGTCGGCCTGATCGTCGGCATCGCCGTCGCCGTGGTGGTCGTCGCGGCAGCGGTCTGGCTCGCCGTCGCCTGATCCCCGCACCACCCCCTCACCCCTCCGTACAGCGCGGGGCCCGGAATGCTTCCGGGCCCCGTTTCCGTGTTTCCGGTTTCCGTGTTTCCGCGTTTCCGTCAGGTCTACGGGGTGCCCGGTGCGGGTCGAGGGGAGTCGGGCGGATGGCCGGGCGGCGGGGGCGCTACTCGGACTTCGGGCCGGTGAGGGCAGCCGGGTGACCGGGTCGCTGGGCCCCTACTCGGGCTTCGGGCTCGGCTTCTCCCCGGTGCCCGCTCGGGCTTCTCCCCGGGGCCGCTCACCGGTTCGTCCCCCGGGTGGCGCTTCCAGTCGAACGACACGTCCTTGGTCTCGATGTGCATCCCCAGCGGTACCCGCCACGCGTCCACGCAGACCCGGTACGACGCGGTGCGGCGCGCGCCCGGTGGGAGGGGCAGCGGGAGCTTGCGGGTCGAGGTGCGGGTGTCCCAGTCGACGCCGAGACCGCCGATGATGTGCGTCCCGAACGTGACCCTGCCGACGGTGACCGGCTCCGTACCGGTGTTCAGCACCGGGAACGCGACCTTCTCGCACCACCGCTCCCCGCCGTCCGCGCGCACCGGCTTCCCGATCAGCAGCCCCGCGGGCGCGCCCTCGCCCGCGGGGACGGTGGGGGAGGGGAGCCCCGGCGCGGACGGCGAGCCCGGTGTGTCCGGCGTGCCCGACGGGTCCGGGGAGCCGGGCGCCCCCGGCCGCGCGGGCGGCGAGGCCGACGCGTCGGGGCCGCCGGGCGCACCGAGCCCGCCGGAACTATCAGAGTCTTTGCCTGATTGATCCGGAGCGCCCGAAGGGGCACCCCCAGACGCGGAATTGGCCGGATCTCGCCCGTCGCCGGAATGACCGGTTGCCTCGCCGCCGCCCCCACCGGGCGTACGGTGCGCGGGCGCGCCGGACCCGTCCAGCGGGGTCAGCTCGACGCCCTGCCCGGACGGCGCGCCCGTCGCGGCGCCCTCCCCGGCGGCGCCGACCGCCGCGTACCCCGCACCGGCTCCGCTCCCGCAGCCCACGAGCAGCGCGCCGCCCAGACAGCACGCGGCGACCGCCGACGCGGTACGGGAGGGGGAGGGGGAGGGGCGGCGGTGTGCCGGGGCGGATTCCGCCGGGCGCGCGGTGGCGCGGGCGGAGCGCGGGGACGTGTCGCGGGCGGGCATGCGGGGTGACTGTCGCATCGGCCCAGTGTTGATGACGAACCGTCAGATTCCTAGCCCTCGGCAGAGGCCGTCACCACGGGACCGCCGGAGACCGGCGCGGTGAGCCGAGGGGTGAGGGGCGAGGGGCGAGCGGCTGAGGGGAGGTGGCCGAGGGGCGAGAAACCGAGAAGGGCCACAGGCTCGCGAGAGGTGAGAGAGGTTCGAGGGAGGGGAGAGAGGCGCGAGAGGGGAGGAAGGTGAGGGAGGTGACCAGGAAGGCGAGGGAGGGTGGCCAGGAAGAGAGGAACGGCCGGTGGTTACCGGACCGACCGGCGATCGATCCTCTTCGCAGTCCGCCGAGTGGTGCGCATCGTGCGAGTGATGGTGCGCGTGGTGCGGGTGGTGCGATGACGCGGGAGGTCAACGACCGCTCGGCGGACCCGTCCTCATTCGGCGATCAGCCCTTCCCGCAGCTGCGCGAGGGTGCGGGTGAGGAGGCGCGAGACGTGCATCTGCGAGATGCCGACCTCCTCGCCGATCTGCGACTGCGTCATGTTGGCGAAGAAGCGCAGCATGATGATCTGCCGCTCCCGCGCCGGCAGCTTGGCCAGCAGCGGCTTGAGGGATTCGCGGTACTCCACGCCCTCCAGCGCGGTGTCCTCGTAGCCCAGCCGGTCCGCCAGGGAGCCCTCGCCGCCGTCGTCCTCGGGGGAGGGCGAGTCGAGCGAGGAAGCGGTGTACGCGTTGCCGACGGCGAGGCCGTCGACGACGTCCTCCTCCGACACCCCCAGCACACGGGCGAGTTCGGGGACGGTCGGCGAACGGTCGAGCTTCTGGGACAGCTCGTCGCTGGCCTTGGTGAGCGCGAGACGCAGCTCCTGGAGGCGGCGCGGGACCCGCACCGACCAGGAGGTGTCACGGAAGAAGCGCTTGATCTCGCCCACGACCGTTGGCATTGCGAACGTCGGGAACTCCACCCCGCGTTCGCAATCGAAACGGTCGATCGCCTTGATCAGACCGATCGTTCCGACCTGGACGATGTCCTCCATCGGCTCGTTGCGGCTGCGGAAACGGGCCGCCGCGTACCGCACCAGCGGGAGGTTCAGCTCGATCAGGGTGTCGCGGACGTACGTACGCTCCGCGCAGTCCTTGTCGAGCGTGGCCAGCCGCAGGAACAGGGAGCGGGAGAGCGTGCGGGTGTTGATGGCGTCGTCGTCGTGCACGGGCGGTGCGGGCGCGGGAATCGCGGGAAGCACCTTTGAGCTGTCCAGTTCTACGGACATGCCACCCCCTTGAGGTCGCGGGTCGGGTCGCTGTGGCGTCCCCGGACCGAGGCGGACCGGAGAGTGATACCTCCACCTGAATACCGGAGGCGGCGCCACGGCAAACGCGGTTCCAGCAGAATGTCACATGTCGGCAACGCGCTGTAGCGTCATGTCGACATATCTGTGCAGGAACGCGGGGTCCGCGTCGCCCCTGCCGGTTAGACCTCGATCCTGTTTGCGGATCTCAGCCGGGCGAAGCTCCGTGACAGTAGCCGCGAGACGTGCATCTGCGACACCCCCAGCTCCGCACTGATCTGAGATTGCGTCAAGTTGCTGTAGTAACGCAGCAACAGAATCCGCTGTTCGCGCTCGGGAAGCTGGACGAGCAAATGCCGGACGAGGTCGCGGTGCTCGACACCGGCCAGTTCGGGGTCCTCGTAGCCGAGCCGGTCGAGGAGGCCGGGCAGCCCGTCGCCCTCCTGGGCCGCCTCCAGGGATGTGGCGTGATACGACCGCCCGGCCTCCAGGCAGGCCAGCACCTCCTCCTCGCCGATCTTGAGGCGTTCGGCGATCTCGGCGGTGGTCGGCGAGCGCCCGTGCAGCACCGTCAGATCCTCCGTCGCGCCGTTGACCTGCACCCACAGCTCGTGGAGGCGGCGCGGTACGTGGACGGTGCGGACGTTGTCGCGGAAGTACCGCTTGATCTCGCCGACGACGGTGGGCATCGCGAAGGTGGGGAACTGCACGCCCCGGTCCGGGTCGAACCGGTCGATGGCGTTGATCAGGCCGATGGTGCCGACCTGGACCACGTCCTCCATCGGTTCGTTGCGGCTGCGGAACCGTACGGCGGCGTATCGGACGAGCGGGAGGTTGGCCTCGATCAGGGCGGCGCGGACCCGGGTGTGCTCGGGGGTGCCGGATTCGAGCCCGGCGAGCTCGGCGAAGAGCACCTGCGTGAGCGCCCGGGTGTCCGCGCTCCGGCTCTCGCGGGATGGCGCCTTGGGCGCAGTACGGGCCGTCACGGTCACGCCACCCTTCACAATGCATGCATCCGGCAAAGCGGTCATAGCATCACAAGACATGCGCAGTGTGTGCAAGTACCGCATTACTCCGTGTTGAGCGGCGAGTTGATCCGCGTAACGCGGTGCGTCGCTGTGCGCCGGGGCAGCCCCGAACGGCGTACGGTCGCGCGCGCCGGGCGCCCGCGCGTACGCCGGTATCTGCGCGGGCGGCCCCGGGCCGTGCCCCGTTCCGCCGCGCCGACAGGTAAAAGCCCCCCGCCCGGGGCCGGAGCCGGGGGGCGAGGGGCGCGTCAGGAGGTGCCGGGGGCGGTCAGAATTCGTAGTCGGCGATCACCCAGGTGGCGAACGCGCGCCACTGTGCGGCGGCTGCCTGGTGGGCCGGATGCGCGAGGTAGCGGGCGAGGGCGTCCCGGTCGGCGACGGCGGAGTTGATCGCGAAGTCGCGGGCGATGGGCCGGTCGGTGATGTTCCAGCCGCACTCCCAGTGCGTCAGCTCCGGGATCTTGTCGCCCAGCTCCATGAAGGCGCGAGCGGCTTCCTGGACGCGCGGCTCGTCCGGCGAGACGCCGTCGTTGAGCTGGAACAGGACCAGGTGGCGGATCACTGGGGCCTCCGTGCGGCGGATGGTGCGTGGCCGGACCGGCCGTCGGCGGTGCCGGGGCGGTGCCGGGGGCGGTCAGCTGACCAGCTGCGTCATGAACTCGCCGACGCCCTTCGCGGCGGACGAGACACCTTCGAAGCCTATCTTCACCAGATCACCGGCCCGGTCGGGGGAGGTGATGATCGTGTACAGCACGAAGACGACAAGCACGTACACCGCGATCTTTCTCGCCTGCGCCATCGATCCCGTCTCCCCCTGGGCAGTGCTGCCCGCTCCCCTGTGCGACCGGGTGAGTGTAACCACTCTCACGCCCCGGGCATCGGCCGGAATGCGCATCCGCCGCCCCGGCCCCAGCCGCCCCCTACCCCTTCCGTCCCCTTCAAACGGGACCAAAGGCCCGTCGAAGGAGGTCCTTTGGCCCGCCGCCGGGGCGTCTCGCACGGGCAGCATGGAGATACGCCCCGGCGGGCCCAGCAGGAGCCCCGGGGCGGGGCCGGGCCTCACTGCGGGGTCCGTGTCGCGTACTCCCCCGATCGCGGCACGGACTCGGAGGCCCGGCCCCCAGGGGGAAGCGGCAGGCACCCCCCCGCCTGGCCGCTTCCCCCTCCTCTTCTCTTCTTCTTGCCGCATGCCTTCTCCTTCCCGCACGCCTTCTCCCCTTCTTCTCGTACGGAGCGTCGCCTTCTTCCCGCACGGAGCGTCGCCCGGTGCGGTCCGCTCCGTACGGGCACGAGGCGCCGGGCGGTACGGTGCGTGCGCGCGGGGTCCGAGCAGGCGTCCGCGCCGCCGATAATGGCGTACGCCGCGGACGGTCCACGGGCCGCGGCGCAGCGTCCGACGCACGCCCGAGGGGGAGCACCACATGGACAGGGACATACGCCGCGCACTGGGAGCCGACGAGGTCGGGGGGACGGCATCCGTTGCCGGGTCCGGGCTCAACGCCACGCGCAGGAAGGGTGGTTCGCGCCGTCGGCCCGTGGTGGTCCTCGCGCTGCTGGCCGGCCTGCTGGCCGCCGCCGCGCCCGCCGCCACCGCCGCGCCCGCCGCCGCGCCCCGCCCGGCCGCGGCCGTCGCCCATCACGCCGTACCGGCCGGGGCGGCCGTGGCGGAGGCGAAGCCCGTTGCGTCCGCCGCCGGTTCGTCCCGTACGGCCGTCGCCGGTGCGGCCGTGGTCTCCGATGCGGGGCGCGGTACCGCCGTGACCGCTTCGACGATCAAGAAGGTGCATCTCGCTCACGAGAAGCCGAAGAAGAAAACGAGCTTCTTCAAGAAGCTGGGCATCTTCCTGATCGTGCTCTTCGTGATCTTCCTGCTCCTCGTGGTGCTGGTGATCTGGCTGATCGTCCACTTCATCCGCAAGGCGCTGCGCCGCGGCCGGAACTGACCGCCGACCCGCCGCACCGCCCGCCGCACCGCCCGCCGCCCGGAACCGTCCGGTTGGCGGGCGGCCGCGTTTCCGCAGGTCGGGCGGGTGAGGGGTGCGTCCGGACGCGACGGGAGGAGAAAGTCGGGGAGGGCGGAGCGCGACACCACTTGCATGAAAATTCGAAACACTGCATACTCTTCCTATGTCCAAGGTCCTTACCTCCCTCCCCGTCGGTGAGCGCGTCGGCATCGCCTTCTCGGGCGGCCTCGACACCTCGGTCGCGGTCGCGTGGATGCGCGACAAGGGCGCGGTCCCGTGCACCTACACCGCCGACATCGGCCAGTACGACGAGCCCGACATCGCCTCGGTGCCCGGCCGCGCACAGACCTACGGGGCCGAGATCGCCCGTCTGGTCGACTGCCGGGCCGCCCTGGTCGAGGAGGGCCTGGCCGCGCTGACCTGCGGCGCGTTCCACATCCGCTCCGGCGGTCGCGCCTACTTCAACACCACGCCGCTCGGCCGCGCCGTCACCGGCACGCTCCTGGTCCGGGCGATGCTGGAGGACAACGTCCAGATCTGGGGCGACGGCTCCACGTACAAGGGCAACGACATCGAGCGGTTCTACCGCTACGGTCTGCTCGCCAACCCGAACCTGCGGATCTACAAGCCGTGGCTGGACGCCGACTTCGTCACGGAGCTCGGCGGCCGCAAGGAGATGTCCGAGTGGCTGGTCGCCCACGACCTGCCCTACCGGGACAGCACCGAGAAGGCGTACTCCACCGACGCCAACATCTGGGGCGCCACCCACGAGGCGAAGACCCTGGAGCACCTGAACGTCTCCCTGGAGACGGTCGAGCCGATCATGGGCGTCAAGTTCTGGGACCCGTCGGTCGAGATCCCCACCGAGGACGTCACGATCGGCTTCGAGCAGGGCCGCCCGGTGACGATCAACGGCAAGGAGTTCGGCTCCGCCGTCGACCTCGTCATGGAGGCCAACGCCGTCGGCGGCCGCCACGGCATGGGCATGTCCGACCAGATCGAGAACCGGATCATCGAGGCCAAGAGCCGCGGCATCTACGAGGCGCCCGGCATGGCCCTGCTGCACGCCGCGTACGAGCGCCTGGTCAACGCGATCCACAACGAGGACACCCTTTCCCAGTACCACAACGAGGGCCGCCGCCTGGGCCGCCTCATGTACGAGGGCCGGTGGCTGGACCCGCAGGCCCTGATGGTCCGCGAGTCGCTCCAGCGCTGGGTCGGCGCCGCCGTCACCGGAGCGGTCACCCTGCGGCTGCGGCGGGGCGAGGACTACTCGATCCTCGACACGACCGGCCCGTCCTTCAGCTACCACCCGGACAAGCTGTCCATGGAGCGCACCGAGGACTCGGCGTTCGGTCCCGTCGACCGGATCGGCCAGCTCACCATGCGCAACCTCGACATCGCCGACTCGCGCGCCAAGCTGGAGCAGTACGCCGGTATCGGCCTGATCGGCACCACCAGCCCCGCCGTCGGCGCCGCCCAGGCCGCCGCGACCGGCCTGATCGGCTCCATGCCCGAGGGCGGCGCCGAGGCCATCGCCTCCCGCGGCGAGGTCTCCGCCGAGGACGAGGCACTGGACCGCGCCGCGATGGAATCCGGCACGGACTGAGCGATTCCCGTCACCGGGCCCCGTGGACTTCGGTCCGCGGGGCCCGGTGTGCGTTCGGGGGCGGCCGCTTCCGGAACTCTCCCCTGCGCACACCTCCCGGATGGACGTGGTGCGGACGCGGTGGCTGCGGGTGAATTCCGCTGCCGCTCCGGGGCATCCGTCGCCCCTTCAGCCCCACACTTCCCTTCTCTCCCAACTGCCCTACAGATCATCTCCGTTGATGTCTGTTTCACCGCCCCTCCCACTACTCTGAACCGATGGTGTGACGGGTGGCGTGATACGGGGACGGGGGCCGGACAGTGGAGATGCTGGACGACGTCATCGCGGTGATCAGCGGGGCCACCGCCCTCGCCTCGACGTACTTCGGGTACGTAGCCGTCCGCGGGCAGATCCGCCGACGGCGGTCACCGGACCCGGCCGGGCCGCCGGTGCCCGAGCCACTGGAGGCCGGGCCGCCGGTGCCCGAGCCGCCCGTGCCCGACTCCGCACCCGGCTACGACGTCTTCCTCTCGTACGCCGACGCGGACGCCGACACGGCCCGGCGGCTCGCCGGCCGGCTGCGGGACGCGGGTCTTGAGGTCTTCCTCGACGCGTGGATCGGCCCGGGGCTCGTCGCGTCCCTGGAGAAGGAGCGGGCGCTGCGCGCGTCGGCCAACGGGGTGCTGCTCTTCAGCCGCGCCACCATGGCCGACCCGGCGATCCGCGACGAGTACGCGGCACTGCTGCAACGGGTCCACTCCGGCGGGCGGCGGTTCGTCCCCGCCCTGATCGACGACGTACCGCTCCCGCCGTTCGCGCGGATCCGCCGGCCGCTCGACCTGCGGGTCCCCGGCACCGAAGCGTTCGACGCGCAGCTCACCGCCCTCGTCCGCGCCGTCCGCCCGGACGAGGCCGCGGGGCCGCGCGGCGACGCCACTCCCCGCACCGCGCCGTGACGGAGGCTGCCGATGAGTGATGCGTTCCTCTCCCACGCGCCCGAAGATGCCTCCTGGGCAACGGAGTTGGCGTCCCGGCTCGCCGCCCACGGCGTCCGGGTCTTCCTCGACGAGTGGAGCCTGCTCCCCGGCGACGTGGTCGTGCACCGGCTGGAGGCCGAGATCCGCGACACCGCCAACGCCCTCGCGCTCATCAGCCCGGCGTCGGTCGCCTCACCGCGCGCCCACGAGGAGTACGCCGCCCTCGCCACCGCCGGGGCCCGCCGTGACCTGCGCTTCATCCCGCTGCTCCTCGGCGACGTCACCCTCCCGCCGTTCGCCGCGAACCGCATCTGGCGCGACTTCCGCGACGTCGGCGCCCAGGAGTACGACGCCAAGGTCGCGGAACTCGCCGCCGTCATCCTCGGCCGTGCCCCGGACCCCGCCACCGGGCACGCGGACAGCCTCGCGGCGGCCCTGCCCGCCCCGCCCCGGCCGCTCACCCCGCCCGACGAGCCCGGCGTCGTCCTCTGCTACGTCCCCGCCGACGCCGCCTACGGGCAGGCGCTCGCCGGACAGTTGCGCGCGGCCGGGCTCCCCACCTGGTCCGTCGGTGACCTGCGGCCCGGGGACGCGCACTTCTGGACGATCCGGCAGCGCCTGCGGTACGCCACCGCGATCGTGATGCTCATGTCCCCGCAGTCCCAGGATTCCGACGACGTCACCCGGATGATCCTGGAAGGGCTGCTGCACGACCGGCCCTTCTTCCCCGTCCTGCTCCACGGCGACCGCAACTACCACCTGGCGCACACCTGGTACCTCGACGCCCGGGACGGCCGGCTGCCCGGCCCGGACGAGCTCGCCCTGCTGCGCCGCCTGCACGACGCCCGCGCCGCGGGCCGCCCGCTCGACGCCGCGGACGTCCTGCCCGCCCCGCTCGCCCGGCCCCCGGTCCGCGCCGTACGCATCCCGGCGGCCACCTCCCTCGACGGGCTCGACCACGCGCTGCGGCAGGGCGAATGGGCCCACGCCGACCTGCTGACCACCTCGCTCCTGCTGGAGGCGGCCGGGCGCCTCGACGACGGCTGGCTGCGCGCCCGGGACGCCCGGCGCCTGCCGCCCGGCGTCCTCACCGGCATCGACGCGCTGTGGTCCACCCACTCCCACGACCGCCAGGGCTTCACCGCACAGGCGCGGACGGCGACGGTACGCGGCACCCGGCACGCGGAGTTCCTGGCCCTGTCGGTCGCCTGCGGCTGGCGCGGCTCGGAGACGGACGGCGTGGAGCGCTCCTACCGGGAGTTCACCGCGGCGGCGGGGCCAGGCGGCCGCCCGGGCTTCTACCCGACGCTGCGCAATCCGCAGAACGAACGGTTCCCGGACTGGTACGACCAGTGGACGGCGACCGTGCTGGCCACCCATCTGCACCTCCACCATGAGGGGATTGTCCGCTGATGGCTCCGATCGTGATCATCGTGGCGTTGCTCGTCCTCGTCGTCCTCGTCGGCCTCGCGAGCCTGGCGTGGTTCGGCCGTGTCGTCGTTCCCCCGGACGAGGTCGGCATCGTCACCCGGCGGTACGGGCGCGCCGACGCGCAGTTCCGGCGGATCACCCCGCGCGCCTCGCGGGGCGTGTGGGCGCGCACCCTCCTCCCGGACCGCTACACCTGGCTGCTGCCCGGCCTGTACGAGGTCGCCTTCGTCGCCCGGGTGCGCATCCCGGTGGACAGCATCGGCGTGGTCACCGCCCGCGAAGGGCGGAAGAAACCGTCCGGTCGCACCGTCGGGCGGGCCGTGGAGTGCGACTTCTTCCAGGACGGTGCGGCGTTCCTGCTGAACGGTGGCGAGCAGGGCGTCCAGGCCGTCACGCTGAGCGGCGGCCACGCCTACGACCTCAACACCGCGCTCTTCACCGTCGAGCTGGCCCCGCGCACCTACGTGGGCTCCGGGACGATCGGGCTGGTGAGCGCAAGGGACGGCCGGATCCGGCCGCCGGACCGGTTCTTCGGGCCGCATGTGGAGTGCGACAACTTCCAGGACGGGGAGGCGTTCCTGGCCGGGGGAGGGGAGCAGGGCCGGCAGATGGCGGTGCTGGCCGGCGGCTCGTACTACGACATCAACCCGGTGCTGTTCGAGGTCGTCACCACCGACAACGTCACCACCGAACGGTTCCGCGGCAGCGGGCTGACCACCCACCACCTCCAGGAGATCACCGTCCCGGTCGGCTTCACCGGGGTGGTCGTCACGCTCGACGGTGCGGACCCCGAGGAGGACGCCGACGACGAGCTGGGGCCGCGGGTGCCGGGGCACCGGCGCTTCCAGCTGCCGTGGGTGTTCCTGGAGAACGGCGGGCGCCGCGGCGTGCAGGCGGAGACGCTCGGCGAGGGGCCGGTCTACACCCTCAACCCCTGGTTCGTCCGCGTGATGCTGGTCCCGACCCGGCTGCTGATCCTGGAGTGGATGTACAAGACCGCGTCGGCGTCCCGGAACTACGACGCCCAGCTGCGGCAGATCGTCGTCACCGTCCAGGGCCACCGGCTGTCGGTGGAGATGAGCCAGACCCTGGTGATCCCCCGGAAGTCCGCGCCCCAGCTGATCCGTGAGTTCGGCGGCACCCAGATTTCCGGCCTCGGCGGACTGGAGAACGACCCGATCCCGGTGCAGCGGTTCGTCGAGCGGGTGCTGGGCGCGACCGTCGCCTCGTACTTCAACGAGATCGCCGCCGCCTCCACCGTCTCGGAGTTCCTGAGCACCTACGCGGAGACCCGGACCGACCTCGCGGCGCAGGTCCGTACCGCCCTGGAGGCCGCGGGCGTGGAGGCGCGGCTGACCACGCTCGGCGAGTTCCGGGCCGAGGACGAGTCGCTCAACGACGCCCTGAAGCGGACGTTCGAGGCGGAGCAGCGGGGCGAATGGCTCGCCCACGAGCAGAAGAACGCCGAGGTCGAGCTGGCGATCGAGGAGCGGCGGCTGGTTGTCGAGCGGCGCCGTGTCGCCCTGGAACTCGACGGGGAGATCGAGGCGTTGGGCCGGGACAACGTCGCGATGATCCGCATCATCAAGGAGATCTCCGGCATGCAGGTCCCGCAGTACATCGGTGGCGGGGACATCTCCACCTACATCGACACCCTGCCGATGTCGGCGGTGGCCCGGATGATGGACCGGGTCAAGTCGCTCCGTTCGGACCAGCAGTTGGACGGGGCGGAGGAGACCCCCGTACTGCCCGAGGGGCGGGGACCGGCCGTCGACGCGGAGACGGTGGAGGACGGTGAGACCGAGGAGTGAGAGGCGGCGCCCGGCGGGTCGCGGTGGCGTCCGTACGCCGGCGCACCCCGGGCGTCCGTCCGGGCCGGGTGGCGCACCCCGGGCGTCCGTCGGCATCGTGCCGGGGCCGATGCCGAGGGCGGTTTCACCGAGGGCCTCCACCGGCACCGACGGCCTCGCGCCCGGCCGCGGCGTCCATTCCGCGCTCGATCCCGGCGCGCCAGATCTCGCCGGTTGTGGTCACCCGCAGGGCCAGCTGGTCATAGGCGTCAAGGGCACTCTCCAGTCCGGCCGGTGCCCATCGTCGGCGCGGTATGACCTGGGGGTACCGACGCCGCCAGTCCTCCAGTGCCTCGATCGCCTCGAACGACGTGTACCAGCACGCCGCACGCACCTGGTTCTCCAGGCTCGTCGGCAACCGCAGTGGCAGCTGCTCGGGAAAGCCGCCGTCCGCCGATCCCGGCCACCGCCCGAGGTCGCGAGCCTGTGGCGGACAGGCCGGCCAGGGGCGGTTCCAGTCCCGGTCCGCCAACTCGCGACGCACGCCCAGGGTGGCCAAGGCGTCAAGTGAGTCCAGGAGCTGACCGCGTTCCCTCATCCCTGCCAGTTCTCGCCGCCAGGCGGCACGTACCGCGGATGCCTCGCGGCGGCCCATCCCCCTGGTGCTCCACCGTTCGTCAGCTGCCAGCTCGCGTCTCCGGGCTCGTTGACGGTGCAACAGCTCTTGCAGCCTTGCTCGCGTGCCGTACGCCAGGCGCACCGTCACGGGAACGGTGCCCGCACTGTTCATGAATTCATGACCTGATCACCGAAAACTTAGTTTGCAAATTACGTTCCCCAAATACCGTGCAGCAAAGTGGCTTTGTTCGAAATGCGGCGCGTTCGCGGCGGGTGCATTCTGAACGCGAGGTCGGAATCTACCGGCACCCTGCGACGGCCCCGTTGGGCATGAAGGTGAGGATTCAATGACGAAAACCCCCACGGTGAGGGAGCATCAGCTGTCGATTCTCTCCGCCGAGCAGGTAAGCCAGGAGTGGGCTCGCGTGGCCAGTGGAAACTCGCAGGTGTCCAGCATGCGAAGTGCGCTGCTGGACCGTCTCGGCGTGCGTAGCGATGCCGACCTGCCCGAACCGCAGTTCTTCGGCACCAGCGGAACGTTCCATCTCGACGGCCCCGTTCCCGTGCCCCAGGAAGTTGCCAGCCCTCCCGCTCAAGAGGTGCTCAGCATCCAGTCCAGCCTGATTGTGCAATCTCGCACCGTCGGAGACCAACAGGTGGCCGAGTGTGTGGCCACCACGCAGGGAACCCCCGCCGGCCTCAGCCAAGACCGTGTATTCCTCCTCACCACGACGAACGATCACTTCCTCACCGGCGTCGAGGAACACGTCACCGGCAGCGGTGGGCAGTTGGTGACCGTGGACGGCTGGTGGGACGCGCTGACGTCGTGCCTCACGTCATCGGACTGCGGCGACCAGTGCGTCAGTGCCGCCCTGACGTGCCCGCCGGCCACCTGGGCCGTATACCTCGCCTGCCTCGCGGGGCGATGTGGCCTGTGTGTCGTGAAGTGCGCAGCCTGCGCCACCTGCGATTGCACGTGGTGGTGTCGGGTCGCTGCCGGATGCTGCAACAACTGAACCGGGAGAGAGTCACGTGAGAACCATTCACTGGCTGGAAGTTCCGATTCAACCCCCGGCTGGCGAGAACCTCGCGCGGGTGACGAAGTACGAGGTCGGGAACGCGGTTCTCGTCCACGGGACACGGACTGCGTATGTAGGAATTGCCGATCAGCGCATGAGGGAGCAACTCCTCGCCCACCCTGACGTACGAGAGCTGAGCCCGAGCGAAAGGGAGCGGATTCAGCCCGTCCCCGGACTTCCCCTGACGTGGGAAAGCCTGGAAAGCCAGATCCCGTATGCGGGCGCTCCACACGTGCATCGGCGCGCGGTCGGTCTGGGAGATGCGATCGCGGCCCTCACCCGCCGTGCGCGAATCCAGGAGTGCGGGAGTTGTGCGCGACGGCGCAGCGGGCTGAACAGGATCACGATCTGGGGCTGGTGGCGAAATCGGCCGGACCGGTCCCGGCAGAGCGTCGGACCGGAAGCCGGACGGAGGGATGCCTCGGAAGCCGGATAGAGGTGTGCGGGCAGGGCGTTCGCGGCCCCGCCCGCACATCTGCGATCCCGCCCGCACATCTGCGATCCCGCCCGCACACCTGCGATGCCGCCCGCACACCTGCGATCCCGCCCGCACACCTGCGATGTCACCGTGTCACGTCCGTACCGAGCGGCGGCCCCTCAACGACAGCGGCTTCCCGCACCCTGTCGGCCCCGGCAACGGCGACGGCCGCCACGGCAAGCGGTGGCGAGGCCCACTACCACGCCTCGGGGCGGGCCGGTATCGCCGTTCCCTCTTGGGGGTGACGCGCTCGCCATTCCCGGCGGCCCGGGAGGCGCGGAATCTATAAAGAGCCCGTCCTATTGACCGACTGACGGGCTCTCACCATGTTGAAGGCCGCTCTGCGCGTCCTCTCCGCCACGGCTCTCGCCGCCGCCTCCCTGACCCTCACCGTCCCCGCCGACGCGACCGCCGCCCGCACGGTCGTCGCGAAGGCCCCGGCCCCCGACACCGGACCGTGCGGCCCGGTCCACGGCTTCCGCGCGTTCGACTGGTGGCGTACGACCACCGAGCCCGCCATCTTCCCGGCCGTGCGGCATGCCGAGGGCGACGAGAACTGGCAGTGGCGCGACGACAGCCAGACCCTGTGGCGCGGCGACACCCGCGAGAACACCCAGCAGATCTTCGACGAGGGCTTCACCCCGCGCGGCGAGAACCTCGCGCCGCTGGCCGAGTACATCGTCAAGGGCGGCGGCCAGAACACCGCACACCTCAGCACCAGCTGCGAGAAGTGGGTGGCCGAGAAGTTCGCCACGTACGGCGCGGGGAAGACGGGCTGGGTCTACGAGATCGAGGCCCCGGGCGGCATCGACGTGAACGCCACGGCGCACCTCAACGGCTACGAGTCGCCGTACCTGTGGAACAAGGAAATCGACTTCCCCGGCGGCATCCGCGGCGAGTACATCAAGCGCGCCTGCAAGTACCGCCTGGTGAGGACCGACCCCGACACCAAGGTCAACAGTTACGAGAACCTCGGCTGCCGCACCAACCACCACTTCGAGCGCGCCCTGCCCCCCGCACCCTGACCCCCGCACCCTGACCGCCCCGGGGAACCCCGCCCGGCCTCGCCCCACCGCCCCTGACCTGTTCTCACAGGTCAGGGGCGGTTCTTTTTCCGTTGGTGCCGGTGCGCCCGCACCCCGTACGGGTACCCCGAATGGAGTACCCGTACGGCGGCAGTACGCGCCCCCGGGCGGCCTGCGGTCGCGGCTCCGGGGGATTGACGCGACGCTGGCAGGAGAGCGTGGCTCGCCTCACACATGCGGTGTGCGCCGGCGACCGCGCCGGACAGGGAGGTGGCGGCATGGCAGCGATGCCCGACGAAGGGCGGCGGCCGAGTGCCCACGACGACATCTCGGCCACGGAGAAAAGCGCCATGTTCGCCGGTGTGGCGCTGACGGTGAGCGGCCCGCTCAGCATTCTCCAAGGGGCCTCCGGTATCGCGAACAACACCGTGTTCTCCCCGCCTCACTACGCCTACCGGTTCGACCTCACCTCATGGGGCTGGATCCACCTGGTGGTCGGCGTGGCCCTCTGCGTCGCCGGTATCGGCGTGCTCCTCCACAAGGCATGGGGCCGCGGCGCCGGTATCGCACTGGCGGGAATCAGCCTGGTCACCCAGTTCATGTTCGTCCCGTACTACCCGGTCTGGTCCATCATCGTGATGGTCTTCGACCTCCTCATCCTCTGGACGCTGGCCAGAACGGCCCATCCCGGGGCCGGACACGCCCACTGAACGGCACCGCTGAAGCCCCGTGCTGCCTGGGCAGCACGGGGCTTCTTGGCCGATACCAACTGACGGGCTATCAGAAGTCGTACGGCTTCTTGGTGTTCCAGTTCAGCACGTCGGCCTCGTTCCAGCTGAACTGCGGCTTCTCGCCCTTGGCGTCGACGGAGTAGGAGGGGCCGTCGGAACCGTCCGCACCGCGCAGCGCCATGGCGAACGAGTTGGCGGTGTGGTGGTTCGAGCCGTAGTCGAAGAGGTTCACCGCGCTGTAGACCTTGCCGCCGGGCTGGAGCGTGAGGTGCGCGTCGCCGCCCTGGTCGTCCTTCTTCGAGTGCGGCAGCGCGGCGTCGTCGACGTCACCGCCGAGCTTCACGGACGGGTACGAGGTCACCCAGCACGGCTTGTCACCCTCGTTCGACGCGGTGACCAGCAGGTGGTCGCCCTGCTGCCCGGCGAACCGGTGCTCCGCGGTGACCATCAGCTCGTCGCCGACGCACGGCTGGGCGTCGGCGGTGTCCGTGCCCCCGGCCTCGTCCGTCCCGCCCGAGGCGGTCGTCGAGCGGGCGTTCTCCTTGGTGTCACCGCCGGTCTTGCCGTCCCCGGTGGACACGGACCGGCTCTGCGCGCTGGCGGCGGCGTTGTCGCCGGCCGCCGCCTTCGAGGCGCCGTCGGCGCCGCCGCAGGCGGTCAGGCCCAGCGCCAGCGCGGCGGTGACGGCGGCCAGAGCGGTGGTACGAATCCGGGAAGTACGCATGATCGGGTCCCCTGCGCTTGTGTGCGGGACTTTTCTTCGGTCGTTCCCGCCGTGTGGACACCACTTTTGCCGGAGCCGCTGACGTTCTGGAAACGCCTCACTCACGTCCCGCAGACACGCCGCAGCCGATCACGACGGCACCTCGCCCGAGGGGACGTGGAAGCCGAGCCGGGCCCGGGGCGCTCCACGCCGTCTTCCGGAGCTCCCAGGCGTCCGGGACTCTCCCGCCCCCGGTCAGTGCCGTCGGCTGGGAAAGGGGCACCGCGCAGGGGCCCGGCCGTAAAAGAATCTCAGGTTTTCATCAAATCCTGTTGAGGCATGCCGAGTCGCGCATAGCGTAGCCACGTCCACCGGGGGATATCGGTAAGTCGCGAGAGCGCATGCGGAATACGGGAATCTCGGATCTCCCTGAAGTGGGCCTTTGAGAAGTCGGTCACCAGCCCAGGAGTCTGTTCCATGAACGGGAAAAAGAAGGCGCTCGCCGCAGTTGCACTCGGCGCCGCAGTCGTCATCGGCACGGCCACCTCAGCCTTCGCTGAGGGGCCGCACTACGCTCAGCACCAGGGGGCGGTAAAAGGCAACGGGTTCTGCGCCTACAACTACGCCACCGCCGACACGCTGGGCTACCCCGGATACCACGGGAAGCACGTGTTCATCGGTGCCATGCTGTACGGGTCGGGTGCGCTGACGAACGGCGCCTGCACGCCGAAGGTCACCGTCACCTATGTCAACACCAAGGGTGTCACCACTCATGTGTCAGGAAAGAAGAACAAGGGCAACGGCGGCTTCGACGCAGCCGTAGCGGCAAAATCCTACAAGAGTGTGAAGTACGTTGACTTTTGGGTCAACGCCACAGGTGGAAAGAAGATCAAGGGCACCGGTATTCGGGTCACTCCGGGTGGGAAGGTTCTGAGCCGAAGCTGAACTGTGAGTTTTGCCGGGGCGGGCTACTCCCGGTCCGGCAAAACTCGGTTCGGCTCGACGGCGGTCGATGCCACGAGGAGGATTTCCGCATAGTTCGTGGCACCGTACGCCGACAGAGCCGCGAGGCGGCTTGACTCTCCCACGAAGGGAGAGTCAAGAGTGGAGAACATGCGTAGGGACGACGGGCCGGGGCCCACGTGGAGCATCGGGGCCGTGGCGCGGCATACCGGGCTGCCGGTGAAAGTGGTCAGGCACTGGTCCGACGTGGGGATCGTGGCACCGGTGTGCCGGACCGCCGGCGGCTACCGCCGCTACGGGACCGCCGGCGTGGCCCGGCTGCACATGGCCCGCACCCTGCGGGACCTGGGGATGGGACTCGGCGAAATCCGGGTCGCCCTGGATCGCGGGGACGGGCTCTCGGAGATGGCCGCCGCACACGCCGAGGCTTTGGAGGTGCAGATCCGCCGCCTGCGGACGCACCAGGCCGTCCTGCGCACCGTCACACGTCGTACCACCCATGAAGGACTTGCTCTCATGACGCGTACCGCCCACATGCCTCCCGACGAGCGCCGCAAGCTGATCCACGATTTCCTCACCGACACCCTCGGCGATCTGGACGTGCCCCACTTCCGCGAGGGGCTCCGCGCGGCCGGCTCCGACCTCCCGGAGGACCCCACCGACGAGCAGGTCGAGGCGTGGCTGGAGCTGGGCGAACTGGTCGCCGGCGAAGAGCTGCGTCCTGCCATGCGGCGCATCGCGGAGTACGCCGCCCGTCATGGGCAGGGAGAGCAGGACCCCGCCGCGGCGACGGAAATGCGCGCACTCGCCGACACCTGGACCACGCGCGCCCGCGAGGCGATACGGGCCGGTGTCGCAGCGGATTCCCCGGCCGCCGACCCGATCGTCGCCGGCATCGTCGCCGCCTGGCTGCCCAGCCACGCGAACACCGGCCCCGCCGTGACCGCCGACGGGGCCGAGGCCCGCAAGCTCCTGCGCGAGCAGCTCACCGCCGCCGCCGAGCCCGCCGTCGAGCGCTTCTGGCAACTGCTGTGCGTCCTCGGCGGCCGCCCCACACCCGCCGGGATCGCCGAGGAAGGGCAGTGGCTCACCACCGCCCTGCGCGCCAACCCCGCGCCCGGCGCGCGCAACGCCCGGCTTGAAGCCCTCTACACGGACGACACCGACCCCTGGCCGGGCGGTGTCCTGGGTGCTTTCACGCGCGTTCAGGACACCGTCGGCACACTCGTACGCGCAACGACGCCGGACCAGTTCGGCCTGCCGACCCCCTGCGCGGACTGGACCCTACGTGACCTGCTCGACCATCTGGTGTGGGAGAACCTCATCTGGGGCGGGCTGGCCCAGGGCACGCCACCCACCGACGGCCACACCAAGGACCACCTCGGCGACAACCACATCGCCGCCTTCACCACCGCCGCCGCCACGGCCCGCGATGCCTTCCGGCAGCCGGGCATGCTGGACCGTTCCTTCGGCCCCGCCCCCGGCCGCCGCGTGGTCGAGCAGCTCCTCGTCGAGCTGCTCGTGCATGGCTGGGACCTCGCGACCGCGCTCGGCCGCGGCCGTGACCTGGAGGCCGACATCGCACGCGCCGCCCTGCCGGTGGTCCGGGAGATCTACGGCGATCTTCCCCGCACCGAGGGCGGGTCCCTCGCCCCCGCACAGCCCGCCGCCGAGCGCGCCCCGGCCCTCGACCAGGTAGCCGCGTTCCTCGGCCGCCGCATCCCGCACTGAGCGGCGCCCCGTAGAAGTCCGCTGGGCCCCGGCCGAAGCCGACGGCGGCCGGGGCCGGCTTCGGCGCAGGGCCTACAGTTCCGGCTCGCCCCACGCCCCGACGATCACCCGGTCGCCCACGGACACTCTTCCCGGCCGCAGCACGGCGAACTTCGTACCGAAGGCGACGCCGCCCCCGGCCGCCCGCCGGTATCCGGCGAGAGTGCGGAGCGGCTCGGGCCCCGCCTTTGTGCCAACCGCCTGATCCACCGTCGTGACCACGCAGCGGATGGCCGGCTTGGCGTAGCCCAACTCCGCTTCGCCCACGGTGAGGTGGCGCACCCGGTCCTCGACGTGGGGCTCGTCCCAGCCTTCGACGACGATGTTCGGGCGAAAGCGGTCCATGGGCAGCGGCACGCCTCCTCGCGCGGCCATCCGTTCGTTGAGCAGGTCCAGAGTGGACCTGGAGAGGAGATGCACGGCACAGCTGTCGGCGTAACCCGAGGTGCCGGGCGTCCGGCCGTCGGTCACCCGGTCGTGCTCCGGCGGCACCCGCACCAGCCGGGCCGGCGCGCCGAGGAACTCCGACAGCCATCCGGCGGCCTCGGCACCCTGGTCGATGCCCTTGTACGGGCTCCCGAACAGCGCCACGTCCCGGCGCGGACCGGAGGCGTCGACGTCGAGGGCGAGCCGGCCCAGGCCCGGCCCGCGCAACGTGAGGCGCCCGCCGTCGGCGCTGATCTCCGGACCGATCAGCGCGAGTCGCGGATCGCGGCGCTGACTGCGGAAGGTGCCGTCTGCGCCGGTGACCAGGAAACTCCGGTCATGGGCAAGACCCGCGGGCAGCAACGCCGCCTCGTCCGCCGAGACGCCGGCGCATCCTTTGACGGGGTAATACGTCAGTGCGGCGATCCTGGCCACGCTTCCCCCTCCATCGACTCCGTCGTCTTCCGGTCGCCGACGACAGCCTGAGCCCCGCACCTGCCGCAAACCCGAAGCTGCTCGTCCCGCGCCGCCGGGCGGACCCGTCGGGCCTGGCTCGGCCCGGGCCGGGCCGGGCCGCGCCGGGCC
>NZ_JBHYGX010000062.1:7610-27348 GCF_042739975.1 Streptomyces sp. NPDC059080 | reverse complement strand
CGCCGAGCAGGCGACGGCCGAACCGACGAACCTGAAACCCCGTCAACCCTCACTGACCAGCTGATCAGCACCTCTCGCGCAACGGGGGAACCTCATGGCGAGTGCTCTGGATCCTCGGAGCTTCTGAACGTCGCACCGCCGGAGGAAGATCATGGCTCCCCACCCGCACCGTAGCTCCAACCGGGATCAGAAGCTTGATGATGACGGAGCGGATCTGCCGCGCGCATCCATGGCTGATGCCGTGGGTCGCTTTCATATGGCGCGACAGCGAGGTGGAAGGCCCATGGCGGTGTCGGCGTGGCGCATGACGACGGAGGACGAGGCGATCGCTGATGCTCTGGGTGAGTTCTACGGAGGTGTGCCGGAGTTGAGGGAAACCAGTGGCGAACGTGTCCTTGAGGTCCTGACTCGCTGTGATCGCGTTCCTGTCTTGTTGGATGGCAGGGGGGCCGTTTCGCTTCGGATGGTGATGCGCGGACCTGGTGAGGCTTTCCATGTCTGTGATGGAACCCGGTTCTTGGAATCGGGGAGCGCACGTGGATCGCTGTGTGGTTGTCCGACGAGCCTGGCTGACCGCAAGGCGGCAGCCCAGGCAGGTCGTGGGCCAATACCGGAAGTCCGAATTGGGTTCCGGCTGGCGGATCTTCCCGAGTTGGGCATGTTCTCTTTTGTGTCGGCCTCGTGGGAACTCGCTGCTGGGCTACCCGCGTTGTCTGCTGCCCTGGACGCGGCGGCTGTTCCGGCCTCGCGTGAGCTGCGATGCGAACTGGTGGAGTTCATCACGCGCTCCGGGCTCGCCGTGAGCTACAGGCGGCCCGTCATTGAGGTCGGCAGGTCGCAAGTCCTCGCTCAGGATGCTGTGCGACTCGCGGCGTGATGTCGGTCCGGCGGCTGCAGGTGTCGGGTGGGTGGGGTCCTGCGTTCAACCGATGCGTGAGTGCTGGGTGGGGTTCCGGGTCAGGGGTTCACCTGCCGCCAGTCCGGCACTGGGCCGGGGTTTGTGTGGTCCGCAGGGGTGACCCAGAAGGCTTTGCCCATCTCGGCGCTAAACTGGGCGCCTGTCCGGCCGTCCCCGGAGGAGCGGCCGGACAGCCGACGGCCGATCCACGGCACCAGATGCTCACGCGCGAACCGCACATCCGCCGAGCGGCGCGCCCGCCAGCCCGGCGCCACCGCGGGCGGCAGCGGGGCGTCCCACTCGCTCTCCGCGCCGAACCCCAGCGTCTGCCAGACGGCCTCCGCCACCCGCCGGTGGCCCTCGGCGTTGAGGTGCAGCCGGTCGTCGGCCCACATCCGCGGATCGGACAGTGCCCGGGACGCGTACAGATCGACGACGAGTGCGCCGTGCCGGTCGGCGACCGCGTCGATGTGCGCGTACAGCTCCTCCATCCGCGGCCGGAAGCGCTCCAGGACCGGGCCCTGACGGCCGGGGCTGCGCATCAGCACCAGCTGCCCGCCGCCCCGGGCGAGGACCGCCGCCGCGGCGGAGAACCGCTCGCAGACCCGGGCCACCTCGCACTTGGGCCGCAGCACGTCGTTGAGCCCACCGACCATCGTCACCAGATCGGCGCCCATCGCCGCAGCGGGCCCGGCCTGATCATCGGCGATCTGCCCGATGAGTTTGCCGCGGACGGCGAGGTTGGCGTAGCGGAAGCCGGGCGTACGGGCGGCGAGGCGGGCCGCGAGCAGATCGGCCCAGCCGCGGTAGGAGCCGTCCGGCAGGCCGTCCGACATTCCTTCGGTGAAGCTGTCTCCGACCGCGACAAAACTGGTGTAGTGGGCATTCATCTCCATGGCGCGGCGATCCTATCCCGCGGTGCACCGTCACCTACCGACCGGGACGTGAGGGCGTCGGCCGGGCCGTACAGGGGTGTGGTTCAGCCTGGACCGGCTCAGGCCGCCGGCTGTTGCAGGACCAGTTCGCGCAGGACGTCCTCCATCGTCACCAGCCCGGCCAGCGTGCCGCCGTCGCCGATGACCGCCGCCAGATGTGTCCGGGAGCCGCGCATCGCGGTCAGCACATCGTCCAGCGGGGTCGCGGCGCGCACCCGGGCGATCGGCCGCATCGCCGGCACCGGGAACGGCACGTCCCGCGGCACGGCGTCCAGAGCGTCCTTGACGTGCAGATATCCCAGGATCCGGTGGGTGTCGTCGACGACCGGGAAGCGTGAGAACCCGGACGCGGCGGCCAGCCGCTCCAGGCCCTCCGGGGTGATCCCCAGACCGGCCGAGACGACCTTCTCCACCGGCAGCACCACATCGCGCACCGGCCGCCGGCCCAGCTCCAGGGCGTCCCGCAGCCGCTCCTTGGCACGCTCGTCCAGCAGCCCCGCCGCACGCGAATCGTCGACCATCCGGGCCAGCTGGTCGTCCGAGAACGTCGCCGTGACCTCGTCCTTGACCTCGACCCGCAGCAGCCGGAGCGCCCCGTTGGCCAGTTTGTTCACCGCGAAGATCACCGGGCGCAGCGCGCGGGTCAGCGCCACCAGCGGCGGCCCCAGCAGCAGCGCGGTGCGCACCGGCTCGGCCAGCGCCACGTTCTTCGGCACCATCTCGCCGAAGAGCATGTGCAGATAGGTCGCGAGCGCCAGCGCGATCACGAACGAGACCGGGTGGACCAGCGCGTCCGGCACGGACACCGCGTCGAAGACCGGCTCCAGCAGATGCGCGATGGCCGGTTCGGCGACCGCGCCCAGCACCAGCGTGCACAGCGTGATGCCGAGCTGGGCGGTGGCCAGCAGCGCCGAGACGTGCTGGAGCCCCCACAGCACGCGGTGCGCGCGGCGGTCGCCCTCGTCGGCGTGCGGCTCGATCTGGCTGCGGCGCACCGAGATCAGCGCGAACTCGGCGCCCACGAAGAACGCGTTGACGACGAGGGTGAGCAGGCCGACGAAGATCTGCAGCACGGTCATCGCGCGGCCTCCAGTCCCCGCTCACCGGGCGGCTCCGCGGCCGGCGCGTGCAGCAGCACCCGCGCGGCGCGGCGCCCGGACGCGTCGATCACGTCCATGGTCCAGCCCGCCACTTCCAGCGTGTCGCCCTCGGCCGGGATGCGGCCGAGACCGGCGGCGATCACCCCGGCCAGCGTCTCGTACGGGCCCTCGGGCAGCCGCAGTCCGATGCGGGCGAGCTGGTCGGTGCGGGCGGCGCCGTCCGCGTGGTAGAGAACGCGGCCCTCCGGGTCGCTGCCCGCCGCGGCGAGGTCGGGGGTCTCCATCGGGTCGTGCTCGTCACGGACCTCGCCGACCACCTCCTCGACGATGTCCTCCAGGGTGACGACGCCCGCGGTGCCGCCGTACTCGTCGATGACCACGGCCATGGTGCGCTTGCCGGAGAGCCGGTCCAGGAGCTGGTCGACCGGCAGCGTCGCCGGGACCAGCAGCGGTTCGCGCAGCAAGTCGGACACCGGGCGGCGGGCGCGCAGCCCGTCCGGGATGGCCAGCACGTCCTTGATGTGCGCGACGCCGACGACGCTGTCGAGGCCGCCGCAGTAGACGGGGAAGCGGGACAGGCCGGTCGCCCGCGTCGCGTCGGCGACGTCCTCGGCGTTGGCCTGCACGTCCAGGGCGGTGACCTGGACGCGGGGTGTCATGACGTTCTCGGCGGTGAGACCGGGGAGGTTGAGGGTGCGGACGAACAGCTCGGCGGTGTCCGGCTCCAGTGCACCCTCCTTGGCGGAGTGCCGGGCCAGCGCCACCAGCTCCTGCGGCCCGCGGGCGGAGGCCAGCTCCTCGGCGGGCTCCAGCCCCATCCGGCGCACGGTGCGGTTGGCGGTGGCGTTGAGATGGCCGATGAACGGGGAGAACGCGGCGCTGAACGCCCGCTGCACCCCCGCGACCCGCTTCGCGACGGGCAGCGGGCTGGAGATCGCCCAATTCTTGGGGACCAGCTCGCCGACGACCATCAGGACGACGGTGGAGAGCGCCGTGCCGAGGACCAGCGCCACGGACTGGACGGCGGCGTCCGGCAGCCCGGCCGCGTCGAGCGGCCCGGCGAGCAGGGTGGCCAGGGCCGGTTTGGAGAGCATGCCGATGACCAGGCCGGTCACGGTGATGCCCAGCTGAGCGCCGGAGAGCTGGAAGGTCAGGCGCCGGACGGCCTTGAGCGCGCTCTCCGCGCCGCGCTCGCCGCGCTCCACGGCGCGTTCGAGATCGCTGCGCTCGACGGTGGTCAACGAGAACTCGGCCGCGACGAAGACGCCGCAGGCCAGCGTCAGCAGGAGCGCCAGGGCCAGGAGGAGCAGCTCGGTCATCGGGTCACCTCCGTCCCATGATCGAACAGGATCCGGAGGTTCGCGCTCTGCCGCGAGCGGGCTCGGCAACTGGGAGGTTCGCCCATGACTGGACGCTCACACACCTTTCGCAGGGGGGTCGTACGGGGCGCCGTGTGCGCCTTCGTACGGGGAAGGGACCCCACCATGGTAAAGGACCAGCAAAAGGCCGGGCGGTGAGTGCGGTGCGGGGTTATGGGGCACGCGGAAGGGGCCGCCTCCCGGGAGGCGGCCCCTCGTGCTGTGCCGTCTGTTCCGCCTGTTCCGTGTGTGCTCGCGCGCCGGTCCCGCCCGCGTCACACGCCGCTGGGCACCGGCCGCGCGGCCGCCTCGGCGCCGCTCGTTGCGGGCTGCCGCGGCGGCGTGCCGGTGCCGCCCTGGCCGGTCGTGCGGTCCGTCGCGTTCATCCCCCGGGTGAGGTGGTGCCGCAGGATCCGCCCTGCGGGCCGGTCGACGAGGCGGTACAGGGCGTAGGCCAGCAGCAGGGCGAAGGCGAGGCCCGCCGCCACGGACGGCAGCAGGCCCAGGCCCGGGGCCACTTGGAGCAGACCCTTGGCCACCGGCACACCGATGCTCTGGTGCACCAGATAGAACGGATAGGTGAGCGCGCCCGCCGTCACGAGGGCGCGCCACCGTATCCGGGCCAGCGGGCCGAACGCCGCGAGCGCCAGCACGACGAGGAAGAAGGTCAGCAGCGCGGCGCACGCGGCCCAGGAGAGCGCCCCGCCCGCGGCGGGCTTCACGGTGTGCCCGGCCACCCGGTCGTGCAGCACCGTCAGCTCGTAACACCAGGCGAACCCGGCCAGCAGCCACAGCACGATGTTCTGCCCGAAGCGGTGCATCAGGTAGAGCGCGATCCCGGTGACGAACAGGCCCGCGTACTGGCTCAGCACCACCGTGTCGAGCGCCTCGGAGTGCAGTTCGCGGGCGAGCAGCGCCAGGGTCAGCCAGACGCCGCAGAACGCGATCATGCGGCGGTAGGTGAGCCCGAGGAAGAGCATCAGGGCCATCAGCAGGTAGAAGCGCGCCTCCACCCAGAGCGTCCAGGCGACGCCGTCGATCAGCGTGAGCCCCATCGGCCCCGGCGCCATCGTCAGATTCCCCAGCACCGTCCGCGGATCGATCGGCGTCGCCGCGTCCAGATGCGCCACCCGCGCGGTCAGCACCAGCGCGACGACGAGCAGCACCGCGCACCAGTACGTGGGGAACAGCCGGGACACGCGCGAGACGACGAACTGCGCCGGGGTGCGCCCCCAGCAGCTCATGCAGATCACGAACCCGCTGATCAGGAAGAAGAACTCCACCCCGAGCCAGCCGTAGCGGCTGACCTCGTGCAGCGCCGGGACGGCCTCCCGCAGGTCGTACGCGCCCCAGAAGTGCGGGGTGGCCGTGCCCAGGAAGTGGTACGCGGCCACCGCGGCGGCGGCCACCAGCCGCAGCCCGTCGATGGCGGCCAGCCGCGCCCCGCCGCCCGAGGTCGGGGGGCCGCCGCCCGTCCGGTCCGCCGCGGACGCGTGCCCCTTCCGGGCGGGAAGTAGCGAAGTGCCCCTGAGCACGGTGGTCCTCCAGACCGAGTCGAACGCCCCGCCGGTCGACGGGAAAGCCGACTATATAACGCATGTATACGCGCAATGTATATACGGAGGGGATAGGGGAGTCCGATGGGTCAACTGACTGATGTGGGAGGTGAATTGGGGCGGAATGCGAAAGGGGGCTGCCTCCCGGACCCGGACGGCCCGACGGGAAGCCCCCGCGGCTTGCGGTACGGCGCCGGGCGCCTCACCCCTCCCGCCGGGGCTTGCGCATGGCGCCATTGTGGCGCCATTATGGCGCCATGGATCTCACCCCGTATGTCGATACTCTGCGCCGTGAGCTTGCGGTGGCCGCTGAAGCCGGTGGGGAGGGGGCCCGTGAGTGGGCGGAGCGGTTGACGGCTCCGTTGGAGTCGGCGAGCAGGCTCGTGATGCTTCATGTGCTGTCCGCGGCGATGGACGAGGTCACGCGGGAGTTGGCTCCGGGGTCGGTGGATGTGCGGTTGCGGGGGTTGGATCCGGATTTCGTGGTGACGCCGCCGCCCGTCGCGGGGCTTGCGGAGGAGGTTGCCGTGCCGGTGGAGCCGCTGAAGGCGCAGTCGCCCGCCGACGGTGACGAGGGTGGGACGGCCCGGGTCAATTTGCGGCTTCCGGCTGCTCTCAAGGCGCGTGCCGAGGAGGCCGCGGGCCGTGAGGGGTTGTCGGTGAATGCGTGGTTGGTGCGGGCGGTCGCGTCGGCGGTGGACGGCGGTACGCGGCCGACCGGCGCCCAGCGGGCTCGCACGATCGGGCAGAGCTTCACCGGCTGGGTGCGCTGACCGAAGCCCGTACCCGAAGCCCGTACCCGAAGCCCGCACCCGTAGCCGTACGCGTACCACTTCACCGGTACCGGCACCGGCCGGTACCGAGGCCACACCGTCCCCGCATCGGCGGGGGCGTTCTCAGGACTCACGAGGACGGTTCAGCCATGCCTTCTTTCGACACTCCCGAGCCGATTTCGGTCACCGTTCACCTGGACGCCGGTTCCGTACAGTTCCTGGCGGGTGACCGCCGCGACACGGTCGTCGGGGTACGGCCCCGCGACGCGAGGCGTGACCAGGACGTACGCGCCGCCGAGCAGGCCGGCGTCACCTACGCAAGCGGGACGTTGACGGTCAGGTCGCCCAAGCCGCGGCGCCTCCTCGGCCGTACCGGCACCGTCGATGTGACCGTCGAACTCCCCGCGGGCTCGCGCGTCGACATGACCGGCACCTGGGTCCAGGTGCTGTCCGAGGGGCGGCTCGGTGAGGTCCGCGTCAAGAACTCGTCCGGCGACGTCCGCCTCGATGCGACCGGGCCGCTGCACCTGACCGCCGCGCACGGTTCGGTCACGGTCGGGCACGTCGAGGGTGCGGCCGAGATCGCCACCAGCTCCGGCAGCCTCAGGGTCGGTACCGTCGACGGGCCGGCCACGCTGAAGAACTCGCACGGCACCACCACTCTCGCCGCCGTGACGGGGGATCTGCGGGTCAGCGGCGCCCACGGCGATATCGACATCGCACGCGCCGAGGGCTCGGTCACCGCCACCACCGCCCACGGCGCCCTGCGCCTGGCCGATGTCGCCCGGGGCAGCGTGCAGTTGGAGACGTCCTCCGGATCGATCGAGGTCGGTATCCGCGAAGGCGCCGCCGCCTGGATCGACGTCGCCTGCACCTCCGGCCAGGTCCGTAACGCGCTCACCGGCGCCGAAGCCCCGCAGAAGACGGCGGACACCGTCGAGGTCCACGCCCGCACCCGCCACGGCAACATCGACATCCTCCGCGCCCACGCCTGAACACCGGCACCACACGCCCCACCACACGCCCCACCACACGCCCCACCACACACAGCGCCACGCACCGCCTCACGGGTGCATTTGTCATGCCCAAATCTCATCGCGACCGCCCTCACGAAAGGTCACCCCATGTCTCACACCGACCCCGCCACCTGCGCCCTCCCCACGGAGCGCGACGCCGGTCCCTTCGATCCGCCCCGGGAGATAACCCGGATGCGCGAGGCCCGCCCCGTCAGCCCGCTGCGCTTCCCCGACGGGCACGAGGGCTGGATCGTCACCGGCTACGACGAGGCCCGGCAGCTGCTGGCCGACAGCCGGTTCAGCTCCCGCCAGGACCTCGGCATCCTCCATGTGCCGTACGAAACCCCGGGGATGCCCGTGCCGACCGAACCGTCCCCGCAGGTGCCGGGCCTGTTCATCGCCATGGACCCGCCGGACCACACCCGGCTGCGGCGCAAGCTCACCGGCGCGTTCACCGTCAAGCGGATGAAGAGACTCGAAGAGCACATCGCCGACATCGTCGAACAGCAGCTGGACGCATTGGCGCGGCTGGCCCCGCCGGTCGATCTGGTCAAGGAGTTCGCGCTGCCGGTGCCCTCGCTGGTGATCTGCGAACTGCTCGGCGTCCCCTACGAGGACCGCGACACCTTCCAGACCAACTCCGCCCGCTTCCTGCTCAAGGAGCAGACGCTCGAAGAGAAGATGGCCGCGTACGGCGCGATGACCGCCTACCTCGCCGAACTGGTCACCCGCAAGCGCGCCGAACCCGGCGACGACATCCTCTCCGACCTGGCCCGCCACGACGACCTCACCATCGAGGAGTTGACCGGCATCGCCTTCCTGCTGCTGCTCGCGGGCCACGAGACCACCGCCAACATGCTGGGCCTGGGCGCCTTCGCGCTCCTGGAACACCCCGAGCAGCTGGCCGCGCTGCGCGCCGACCCGGAGCTGACGCCGGGCGCCGTCGAGGAGCTGATGCGCTACCTGTCCGTCGCCGACATGTTCTACCGCTACGCCACGGAGGACATCGCGCTGGGCGGCGAAACCCTCCCCGAGGGCTCGACCGTCGTCGTCTCCCTGCTGGCCGCCAACCGCGACCCCCGCCGCTTCGACGACCCCGACGCCCTGGACATCCGCCGCAACGCCCGCGGCCACCTCTCCTTCGGGCACGGCGTCCACCAGTGCCTCGGCCAGCAACTGGCCCGTATCGAGATGCGCGCCGGGTTCGACGGACTGCTGCGCCGCTTCCCGGACCTCGCCCTCGCCGTCCCCGCCGACGAGGTGCGGCTGCGGACCGACATGAACATCTACGGGGTCCATGCCCTGCCGGTCACGTGGACGGAAACGGCCCGGTAGCCCGTCGCCCGCGCACCGGGCCCGCCCCGGCAACCGTTCCGCGCACGGTCCCCGGGGGCGCGCTCAGCTCACCGCGTCCAACCCGCTCCAGATCTCCCCGGACAGCGCCACCGCGGCGTCCGTCGCGCCCGCCGCGCAGGCGTCGATCAGGGCGTCGTGCCGGGCGGCCGAGGCGCGCGCCGCCGCCCCGGAGAACCGGCGCCGCTCCCACCGGCGCAGCAACGGCGTGTACCGGCGGACCGTCTCGGCGAGCGCGGCGTTGCCGCAGACCTCGACCGGGACGGCGTGCAGCGCGTCGTCCGCGGCGAGCGCCGCCGTGGCGTCCTCGGCGTCCAGCGCGCGGACGAAGTCCTCGTTGGCCGCCCGCATCCGCGCCAGATCGGCGGCGGTCAGCCGCGGCACCGCCTCCCGTACGGCCAGCGCGTGCATCGCCCGCACCACGGCGAGCGCGTCCCGGGTCTCCCGCGCGTCGACCGGCGCGACCCGGGTGTAGCTCTGCGGCTTCGACACCACCAGGCGCTCGCCGGTCAGCCGCGCCAGGGCCTGGCGGACCGGCGCGCGGGACAGGCCCAGGCGCGCGGCCAGTTCGGCGTCGTTGAGTTTCTGCCCGGGAGGCAGCTCACCGGAGACGATCGCCTCCAGCAGCGCGTCGTACGCCTCGTCGCGCAGCAGCCTTCTCGGGACCGGTTCCAGTGCGGTCACCCGGCGATCCTAAGGTGCCCGCCCGAGCGGGCCACAGTGACGGTGGGGGCGGGCACCCGGGTCCGCACCGGGTGTCGTACCGTGACCCGACGTCACTGACATTTCAGATGTCAGTCACCTCGGCGCGCGCCCGCCCGGCGCGACGGCCTCGACACACGGGAGAGACGACTGTGCGGATACGCCCCGGCCGCCCGCGCCGGCTGCCGGCCCTCGCCACACCCATGGGCCTCGGCGTCCTCGCCGCCGCCGGATTCGCCATGAGCTTCGTGCTCAACCGCGGGATGAGCCTGTCCGGCGGCTCGTGGATGTGGACCGCGAGCCTGCGCTACCTCTTCATGGTGGTGCCGATGACCGCCCTGGTCGCGGTGCGCGGCGGCCTGCCCGCCGTACTGCGCAGCCTGCGCACCCGCCCCGCCCGGTGGCTCCTGTGGTCGACGGTCGGCTTCGGCCTCTTCTACGCGCCGCTCGCCTGGGCGTCCGAGGCGGGCGCCGGGTGGCTGGTCGCCTCGACCTGGCAGCTGGTCATCGTCGCGGGCATCGCCATCGGCGCGCTGGGCGGCGCCCGCGTCCCGCTGCGTACCGTCCTGGTCTCCGCGCTGATCGTCATCGGCGTCGTCCTGACCCAGCTGGAACACGCCGGTGACACGGGCGCGTCCGCCGCGTTCACGGTGGTGGTGCCGGTGCTGATCGGGGCCGTCGCCTACCCGCTCGGCAACCGCATGCTGCTCGGCACGGACGGGCTCGACGGCGTCCAGCGGACCCTGGCGATGACGCTCGGCTCGCTGCCGCTGTGGCTGGTGCTGGCGGCCACCGCAGGCGTCACCGTGGGGCCGCCGTCCGGCGGACAGGTGATGCAGTGCGTGATCGTCGCGCTGGCCTCCGGCGTCCTCGCCACGACGCTCTTCTTCCGCGCGACGGACCTCGTCCGCCATCAGCCGGCGGCGCTCGGGGCGGTGGAGGCGACGCAGGCGGCCGAGGTGCCGTTCACGCTGCTCGGCGAGGCGCTGCTGCTCGGGGTCGCGGCGCCCGCTCCGTCCGGCTGGCTCGGGCTCGCCCTGATCCTCGCGGGCCTGTGCGTGCACGCCCTCGGCCACGGGCCCGGCGACGGGAGCGCCTCGCGGACCGTGGCCGCCGGGGGCCCGACGGCCATGCGGGACGCGGCGGACGCCCCGCTCGCCCCGGACGGCTGCGGCACCCGTGGCCCCTGAGCCGCGCCGGGGCGTGTGCTGCGGCCGGGGCGGGGCGCACGGCTCCGGTTGCGGGGGCCGCCGACCGCTTGCCGGTGCTAGCGGATGCGCGCTAGCGTGAAGAGGTGGCGAAAACACAGTTGAACGTCCGCGTGGACGAAGCCACCGCCGAAGCGGCCCGGGAGCGCGCCCTGCAGCGGGGAGTGAGCGTGAATCGCTATATCGAGGAACTCGTCCTCCGGGACACCGGGGAGGTCGGCCAGACCTTCGTCGAGGCGGCCTCCGACTTCATGAAGCAGTACGAGCGCGTCTTCGCCGAGGAATTCGGGCGCGGCACGGCGGGGCCCGCGCGCGGCGCGGCCGGCGGCGGGGAAGGACACCCGGGCAAGAAGTGACCGTGCGCATCGACCTCGCCTGGCTCCTCCTCGTCGCCGAACAGCACACCCCGGGCGACCCCGCAATCACCGACTGGGGCGCCCTCGTCGCCGCCGTCAGCCGCCACGAAGCGGAGATCATCGGCGTCCCCGTCTACACCGACCCGCAGGACCGCGCCGCGGCCCTCCTTCAGATCCTGCTGCGGGTACCGGCGTTGGAGCGGTCCAACGCCATGTTCGCGACCGCCGTGGCCTACGGCTACCTCGTCGCCAGCGGCCTCAAGATCGCGACCTCGCCCGAGCGCGTCCGCGACCTCGCCCGCCTCGTCAAGGACGACACCACCGAACTGTCCGCCATCGCCGACGAACTGCGCAGCTGGACGGCCTGACGCACCGCCGGGCCCGTCGCGCTGCTCATCGGCGGCGCCGTCATGGGCGCGTTCGTCAACGGCATGAGCGGCGGCTACGGCGCGCTCATCGCCGAGCTGTACCCGACGCACGCCCGCGCCACCGCGCAGAACGTGCTGTTCCACCTCGGCCGCGGCGTCGGTGGCTTCGCCCCGCTCGTCGTCGCGCTGGTCGTCGCGCTGGTCGCCGGGAGCTTCGGCTTCCAGAAGGCCATCGGCCTCCAGGCGGTCCTCTACGTCCTGGACATGGCGGCGATGTTCCTCATCCCCGAACGCAGGGGCGCCACTCTGGACTGACCCCCGCCACGGTGATGATCTCGGGGCTCGCCGCGCCGAACGGGGAGCGGTCCCAGTCGCCGTACCGCTCCTCGACGGCGAGTCCCGCACCGGCCAGGAACCCGTCGAGGGCGTCCACGGGCAGGAAGCGCAGGGTGCTGTCCGCCCGCACGGGGCGCGGCAGACCGGGCTCGGTGAGGGTGGTGGTGAAGCGGACCAACTGGCCGTCCACGGGCTGCCGCACCTGGTGCGCGATCCGGGCCCGCGCCCCGTCAGGCCCGGTCACCTCCACCGCGTGCGCGGGGGTCCACCGCTCCCACGCCCGCGCCGCCGGATTCCGCGTCTCGAACGCGAAGCGGCCGCCGGGGGCCAGCGCCCGGCGGATGACGGTGAGCGTGGCCCGCAGTTCCGCGTCCTCGCACAGGACCTGGAAGGCGTGGCCCGTCATCACCACGAGGTCGAACTCCGGTGCCCCGCCGATGCCGCCCAGGTCCGCCGGGTCGGTGGTGGCGCCCAGACCGCCCGCGAGCCAGGCGATGCCGCCGGGGCCGCCCGCGCGTGCCCGGGCCAGCATCGCCGGGTCGGGGTCGAGACCGCAGAGCCGCCCGCGGTGGCCGCGCTCCCGGGCGCGGCGCAGCAGGGCGCCGGTGCCACAGCCGACGTCGAGGACGGCGTCGGCTCGCATCACCAGATCGAGGGAGAAGGCGTCGCAGGCGCCCCAGGGGTTGCAGGCGTCGTACCAGTGCGCCAGGCGCTCGGCGTCGGTGAGGCCGGTCATGGCCGCCAGTGTGCCGTGGGTGGGGCGCCCAAGGGAGCGGATTTCCGGGCGGCCGGGGCGTGATGCGGCCGGTGCCCGCCCCGGCCGCCCGCTCCGGAGCCGGTGGGCTGCCGCCCGGCCCGCCCCCGCACCCGCCCCGCCCGCCTTCCGTCCGCGCCGCCGCCCGTGCCGTGGGAGTACGGGCGTGCGCCGGGCCCCGCTCGTCCTCACCCCGGCAGGCGAAACGCCCCCGACCCCCCGAGCGCGGGCGCCAGCCACCCCGGGGCCGCGGAGCGGAACGCGCCCGGCGGCAGGCTCCCGGCTCCCTCCGGTACCAGCCCGAGCAGGGGCGCGTCCGCGGCCGTGGGCAGTTCGCCGAGGTTGCAGCGGCAGGCCAGGTCGGGTTCGGCGGGCCAGCTGCCGATCACCGTGCCCGCGCAGCGTAGGCCGTGGGTGCGCAGGGCCAGTGCGGTCAGCGCGGTCGCGTTGAGCGTGCCGAGACCGGCCTCCGTCACCACGAGCACCGGCGCGTCCGCCAGCCGTGCCGCGTCCGCGAGGGTGCCGCCGTCCGCGTCGAACCGGACCAGCAGCCCGCCCGCGCCCTCGACCAGCACCAGATCGTGCGAGGCTGCCAGCTTCTCCGCGGCGTCGGCGACCTCCTGCGGCCCGACCGGCGCCCGGCCCGCCCGCGCGGCCGCCATCGCCGGGGCCAACGGCTCGGGGAACCGTGCCAGTTCCGCCGTCGTCACCGCACCCGCCAGCCGCGCCACCTCCGCCGCGTCGCCCGGCTCGTCCGCCCCGACGCCGGTCTGCGCGGGCTTGAGCACGGCCACCGAACGCCCGCCCGCGAGCGCCGCCGCCGCGAGCGCCGCCGTCGTCACGGTCTTGCCGATCCCGGTGCCGGTACCCGTCACGAACAGCACCGTCATGGTGTCTCCTTCAGCCTTGTCGTACGTGTCTGTCGCCCGCGAGGGAACGCGAGGGAACGCGAGGGAACGCGAGGGAACGCGAGGGAACGCGAGGGAACGCGGGATAACGCGCGGGAACGCGGGGGAAAGCTCTGGGAAAAAAGGGGCCGAGGCCCCGGACCCGTGGGCGTCCCGGGAAGGCCCCGGGACGCCCGGGCCGGGCACCCCGCCCCGGCGGGCGCGCCCCCCCCCGCGCCCAGCCCCCCCCACCCCCCGCCCCCCCCCCCGCCCCCCCCCCCCCCCCGGGCCCCCGCGCCCGCCCCCCCCCCCCCCCCCGGGCCGGTCAGCCCTCCCGGGCGGCCGCGCACACCGCGGCGCAGATCCGTGCCACGTCGTCGTCACCGGTGACGTACGGCGGCATCGTGTAGACGAGGTCCCGGAACGGGCGCAGCCAGACGCCCTCGCGGACCGCCGCCGCCGTCGCCGCGGCCAGGTCCACCTCGTGATCGAGCTGGACCACACCGATCGCGCCCAGCACCCGGACGTCCCGCACCCCGGGGACGTCCCGGGCCGCCGCCAGGCCCGTCCGCAGCCCGGACTCGATGCGGCGCACCTCGCCCGCCCAGTCCTGCGACAGCAGCAGACCGACGCTGGCACCGGCGACCGCGGTGGCCAGCGGATTGCCCATGAACGTCGGGCCGTGCGCCAGCACCGGCACCTCGCCGCGCGAGATACCCGCCGCCACCTCAGCCGTGCACAGCGTCGCCGCCAGCGTCAGATAACCGCCGGTCAGCGCCTTGCCCAGACACATCACATCCGGGGCGACCCCGGCGTGACCGGCGGCGAAGAGCGAGCCCGTACGGCCGAATCCGGTGGCGATCTCGTCGAAGACCAGCAGCACGCCGTGGGCGTCGCACGCCTCGCGCAGCACCCGCAGATAGCCGGGGGAGTGGAACGCCATCCCGCCCGCGCCCTGTACCACCGGCTCCACGATCACCGCGGCCAGCTCGTCGGCGTGACGGCCGATCAGCTCCCGCAGATGCGCCGCGTACGCCTCGTCGACCGGGGCGTCGAAGCCCGGCGGCGGCGCGTCCGCGAAGATCTGCCGCGGCAGGACGCCCCGCCACAGCTCGTGCATCCCGCCCTCGGGGTCACACACCGACATCGGGTGCCAGGTGTCACCGTGGTAGCCGCCGCGCCAGGTCAGCAGCCGCTGCTTGCGCGGGCGGCCCACCGAGCGCCAGTACTGCAGACACATTTTGACGGCGACCTCGACCGCCACCGAACCGGAGTCGGCGAGGAAGACATGGCGCAGCGGCTCCGGCGTGACGGCGACCAGCCGCTCGGCCAGCCGCACGGCGGGCTCATGGGTGAGCCCGCCGAACATCACATGGCTCATCCGCCCCAGCTGCTCGTGCGCCGCCTCGTCCAGCACCGGGTGCCGGTAGCCGTGCACCGCCGACCACCACGACGCCATCCCGTCGACCAGCTCACGGTGCCCGCCCGCCGGTTCGGCAAGCCGCAGCCGTACCCCGGCCGCCGACTCGACGACCAGCGGCGCCGCGCGGCCCGGCATCGGACCGTACGGATGCCAGACGTGCTGCCGGTCGAGGGCGAGCAGGTCGGCCGGGGGAAGCGGCTCAGGCATTGGGCGGCAGCTCCGTGCCCGCGCCCCGGCGGCGCACCGACACCAGGCCCCGCCGGACCTCGTCGGAGGGGGCACCATCGGACGGGGCGGCCTGTTCGGGGACCTCGCCGGAGCCGTGACAACCGCCCGCCTCCGCGTCGCCGCAGCCGCCGGCACCGTCGCCGCAGACGCCGCCCTGGACGCGGTGGCCGGGCAGTGTCGTGGTGTCGGTGCCCTCCACCTCGAAACCGGCGTCCGCGATCATCGCGAGATCGTCCTTGCCGGCCTGCCCCTCGCTGGTCAGATAGTCACCCAGGAACAGGGAGTTGACGAGGTGCAGCGCCAGCGGCTGCATGCTGCGCAGATGCACCTCCCGCCCGCCGGCCAGCCGCACCTCGACGTCCGGGCAGACGAACCGCGTCATCGCCAGGATCCGCAGCGCCCGCTGCGGCGTGAGGTTCCACTCCTTCGCCAGCGGCGTCCCCTCGAACGGGATCAGGAAGTTCACCGGCACGGAGTCCGGGTCCAGCTCCCGCAGCGCGAACACCACGTCGACCAGGTCCGCGTCGCTCTCGCCCATCCCGGCGATCAGCCCGGAACACGCCGACATCCCGGCCGCCTGCGCCTGCCGCACGGTCTCCACCCGGTCCCCGAAGTCATGGGTGGTGCAGATGTCGCCGTACGTCGCCTCCGAGGTGTTGAGATTGTGGTTGTAGGCGTCCGCACCGGCCTCCCGCAGCCGACCGGCCTGGCCGTCCGTCAGCAATCCGAGGCAGGCGCACACCTCGACGCCCTCGTTCTGCTCCTTGATGGCGGAGATGGTCTCCGAGACCCGCTCGACGTCCCGGTCGGTCGGCCCGCGCCCGCTGGCCACCAGGCACACCCGCTTCGCGCCCCCGGCCACCCCGGCGGCCGCCGCCCGCGACGCGTCTTCCGGCTTCAGCCAGGTGTACTTGAGGATCTCCGCCTTCGACCCGAGCCGCTGCGAGCAGTACGAGCAGTCCTCGGGGCAGAGCCCGGATTTGAGGTTGACGAGGTAGTTGAGCTTCACCCGCCGGCCGAACCACTGACGCCGCACCTTCCCGGCCGCGGCCACGACGTCGAGCAGGTCGTCATCGGACGTCGCCAGTACGGCGAGCGCCTCTTCACGGGTCGGCAACTCGCGCCGCAGCCCCTTCTCCACCAACGTGTTCAGCAGCTCCATGGCGATGATCCTGACGTACGCCGGTGCCCCGGGCCAAGGAGGATCCCCACAATGCGCCCGGATCGGGGTGTGTGTATCACCACACCCTGGGGCGGTGGAACGACCGCTAACGTCTATCGGCAGTCCACAATCGCCAACGACCTCGCCCACGACGCCGCCGACCCTCGCGGGCGGGGTCGCAGAGGTAATCGAAGGAAGCCGATGCCAGCGGATCCCGCCCTGCCGCCGCCCCGTGACGCCCCCTCCGCCGACGCTGCCCCGTCGGATCCCGGCGTGGCGTTCGACTGGCTCGACACGGCCCACGACGCGCGGCTGCACGCCGGTCTGCGCCGCGCCCTGCGCCCCCGCTCCGCCTCCTGCGAACTGCTGGACCTGGCGAGCAACGACTACCTCGGACTCGCCCGCCACCCACTGGTCACCCGCGCCGCCGCACAGGCCGCGCACCGCTGGGGCGCCGGGGCCACCGGCTCCCGGCTGGTCACCGGCTCCACCGAACTCCACGCCACGCTGGAGGCCGAACTCGCCGCGTTCTGCGGCTTCGAGGCGGCCCTGGTCCTCTCCTCCGGGTACGCCGCCAACCTCGCCGCCGTCACCGCCCTCACCGGACCCGGCGCCCTCGTCGTCTCCGACGCCGGGAACCACGCCTCCCTCATCGACGGCTGCCGCCTCTCCCGGGCCCGCAAGGCCGTCGTCGCGCACGCCGACCCCGCCGCCGTGGACGCCGCGCTCTTCGCGCACGGCGGCCGGGCGCTCACCGTCACCGACGCGGTGTTCTCCGTCGACGGTGACGCCGCGCCGCTGCCCGCCCTCGCCGCCGCCTGCCGTCGCCACGGCACGGGTCTCCTCGTCGACGACGCCCACGGGCTCGGGGTGCTCGGCGACGGTGGGCGCGGCGCCGTCGCCGCCGCCGGGCTCGCCGGAGCCCCGGACACCGTCGCCACCGTGACGCTGTCGAAGTCCCTCGGCTCCCAGGGCGGCGCGGTCCTCGGCCCGGCCCGGGTCATCGAGCATCTGGTCAACACCGCGCGGACGTTCATCTTCGACACCGGGCTCGCCCCGGCGGCGGCCGGCGGCGCCCTCGGCGCGCTGCGGCTGCTGCGCCGCGAACCGGAGCGCGCGGCCCGCACCCGCGAGGCCGCCGCCGCCCTGTACCACCGGCTGACCGCCGCCGGGCTGGCCGCGGTCCGGCCGGACGCCGCCGTCGTCGCGGTCCGCGCTCCGTCGCCGGACGCCGCCGTCCGCTGGGCGGCCGACTGCCGCGCCGCCGGACTCCTCGTCGGCTGCTTCCGACCGCCGTCCGTGCCCGACGGCGTCTCCCGGCTGCGCCTGACGGCCCGCGCCGACCTGACGGACGTCCAGCTCCACACGGCGGTACGGATCCTGACGGCGACCGCGCCGCGCGGATGAGCCTCCGGACGGCGGGGCGCACCGGACGGCGCGTGCGCCGGAGCCGCCGGTAGTGGCTGGCGGGCCGCCGGGGGCGTCCGAACCGCTCTCACGTCGTACGATTCACCGCTTCGAGCGAGAGATATGGGCATTTCGTGGTGGATCACGGGGCGTACCGGCAGCATGGACCGCTGGTCCGCACCCCGGCGTGCGTGGCCGATCCGGTGACCGAGCGGCGTCCCGCCTCCCGCCCGTGCGCCGGATCCGACCCCCGGTGGGAAAAAGGACGGCACCGCGATGGCAGATCACCAGGAATCCACCCTCACCCTCCCCGGTGCGCCGGAGTCGGTCGCGACCGCGCGCAGGCACGTTTCCGCGGTGCTCGGCGCCTGGGGCCTGGATCCGGCCGCGCCGCTCACCGACGCGGTCCGGCTGATCGTCTCCGAGCTGGCCACCAACGCCGTCCGGCACACCGGCGACACCTCCCCGTACTTCACCGTCGCGCTGCGGCTCGACCGCGACGAGACGCTGACCGCGGGGGTCACCGACCGCGACCCCCGGCCGCCCCGGCGGCTCCCCGCCGAGCTGTGCCGGGACGGCGGCCGCGGCCTGCTGATCGTCGGTCTGCTGGCCGCCGAGTCCGGGGGAGACGTGGCGACCGTGCCGGACCCGGGCGGCGGCAAAACCGTCCGGGTCCGGCTGCCGTGGCCGCCCGCCGGGCGGTGAACCCCGGCCCCGCCGCTCAGCCGACCCGGCCGTACGACACCGCGCCGGTCCAGATCTTCTCCAGGCGGACCACGGTGCCGGTGCGCGGGGCGTGCCAGATGCGGCTGTGTCCGGCGTAGATCCCGACGTGGTAGATGCCCTGGCCGCCGTGGAAGAAGACCAGGTCACCCGCCTTGCGGGCGGCGGCGCGGATGTGGCGCGTGCGGTTGTACTGCGCGGCGGCGGTGCGTGGCAGGCTCCGTCCGGCGCGCTTGAACGCGTACTGCGTCAGCCCCGAGCAGTCGAAGCGGTGCGGCCCCCGGGCGCCGTACTGGTAGGGCGCGCCCTTCTTGGACGCGGCGACCCGTACCGCCGTGGTGGAGACGGAGCTGGCGTCGGCGCCCGGGGGGAGCGTGACGGTCGCGCCGACGGTGGCGAGTGTGAGAGCGGAGATGGTTCCGGCCCGGGCGACCGCGGCCGGCACGTGCATGCGCACAGTCATGCGCAAACCCTTCGTCAGCCGCCTGCGAAGGAAGACCTGTCGGGTTCGGGCAGGCGAAGTTGCCCGGCCGTGCGTACGGCTTCACCCCAAGAGGCCCGTCGGCCCAGGATGTGCCCGCACCGTCCCGCCTGGCTGACGGGATGACGGTGCGGACCCGCCCTGGCGGCCGTGGCCCCGTCGTGCTCGGGTCCTCCGCTCCTGCCGGTGCGTCCGCGTCGACCTGACATCCGGGACGGCGGCAGGATTCGGCGTCCGTCCGGACCGCCCCGTCGCTGTGGCGGGGGCTTGTCGTCGAAGGGATCGTCACGCATCGGGCCGGCGAATTCCGCGCTGAAATGACGAAGTGTGATATTGATCACAAGTGTGTCAAATGGTGCTTTCGGGGCGTCCGGTGCCGGGCACCCGGTCCGCCCGCGCGCCCCGGACCAGCGGGAAAGCGGTCCCGCGCCGCGCTCCCCGCCCCGGCGCCCTGCAACGTGACGCCCCCGCGAGCGCCGGGAACGGGCTGGTCCGTACGGGCGAGCCCGTACGGGCGAGGGGCGTCGGGCGAGGGCGCGGCCGGACCGGCGGCGCGCGGCGGTCGGCCACCGTCCTGGCATACCGCGGCCCGGCCGCCGGGGGGGGGGGGCCGGGCCGGGGGCCGCCGGGGGTGGGGACGGCGGGGAAGGCGCGCCGGCGGCGGGCCTGATCCACACTCCCCAAACCGCGGTGCCGAGGCGTGGGGGGGGGTTG
>NZ_JBHYGX010000062.1:0-7600 GCF_042739975.1 Streptomyces sp. NPDC059080 | reverse complement strand
CTGGGGGTCTGGGGGCGCGGGCCGGGGGGGCGCGGCCCGGCCGCCCCCCCTCCCGCGCGCCCCGGCCCCGCGCGCCCGCGGGGCCGCGCGGCGCGGGGGCCGACCGGGTGAGGTCAGGCCGGTAGCGCGCGAGCGCGGGCGGTCAGGAGCTCAGCTCCCAGACCGCGTGAGCGATGGCGTCGGTGTGGTTGTCCAGCGCCGTGTCGTCGATGTTCTTCGAGGTGTCGCAGGACTCGTGGTAGCAGGCGTCGAACGCCTTGCCCGCCTCGCCGCCCCACGCCTTGGCCTGCGCGTCGGTCTTGATGTAGTCGGCGCCGGAGAACAGCCCGCCGACCGGGACCCCGGCGTCCTTGAACGGCGCGTGATCGGAGCGGCCGTCGCCCTCGGTCTCCTTCTCGGTGGCGATGTCCTTGGACGCGAACCAGTCCTTGAACACCTTCTCCAGCCGCGCATCGTCGTCGTAGACGAAGTAGCCGGGGTTGGGGGAGCCGATCATGTCGAAGTTCAGATACGAGTCGAGCTTCGCGGTGCCGGCGCCGAGCGAGTCGACGTAGTGGGAGGAGCCGATCATGCCGTCCTCCTCGTCGCCCCACCAGCCGAACCGCAGGTGCTTGGTGGGCTTGAGGTCCGCCTTGGCGACCGCGAGCGCGACCTCCAGGATCCCGGCCGAACCGGACCCGTTGTCGTTGATGCCGGGGCCCGCGGGGACGGAGTCGAGGTGGGCGCCGGACATCACGGTCTTGCTCTCGTCGCCGCCCGGCCAGTCGGCGATGAGGTTGTACCCCTTCGCGCCGCCGCTGTTGAACTCCTGGACCTGCGTGGTGAACCCGGCGGCGTCCAGCTTGCCCTTCACATAGTCGACCGACGCCTGGTAGCCGGCGGTGCCGTGGGCGCGGGTGCCGTTGTTGGCGTCGGCTATGGACTGGAACGTGGCGAGGTCGGCCTTGATGTCGGCCACCGGGATGTCGGGCGCGGCGGTCGGCGCGGTCGCCTGGGCGCTGGCCGCGGCACCGAGCAGACCGACGACGGCGGCGCAGGCGCCGGTGGCGAGGGTGAGACGGCGGGTACGGGCGGTGCGAGTCACGGTGTGGCTCCGATACTGGTGTGGGGGGTGGTGCGGAGCGTTTGACGCGCACATGAGGATCGTGAGGGATCTCCGCCCCGTCAAGAGCGGGTACCGGACAGTGGTGTTCGCCGAGCGGCGGATGGCCCGGATTGCCCGGAGCGTGCCATCCGCGGCACCCGGGGCGCCGTGCCCGATCGGTCCGGCTGGTGTTCCGGGACGTGGAATTCGCCATCGCATTACGGCTGTCGGGAATTTCCGGATCGGGAAATCCGGAAGGGGAATTCGGTCGCCACTCGGTAACTCCTGGTAAGGAAGGCGCCAACTCTCCAGTGACGAGAAGGGTTCCGCAGGTGAGCGGGCGTGTGACGCCGAGGGAATACGCCCGAACTCACCGGTGCCCGATGGGGTGTTGATGACCTCTTACGGAGAGATGGTTTGCTCTCCCTTTAGTCGCTGTGTGATACATCTACCCATACAGGCGTGTCCACGCCTGTGACCTGGGCGAACGCGTGCCCGGGCAGGAAGTCTGTGAGGTGGAACGTATGCAACTGACCCCGCATGAGCAGGAACGCCTGGTGATTCATGTGGCAGCCGACGTGGCCGAAAAGCGCCGAGCACGGGGGCTGAAGCTCAACCACCCGGAATCCATTGCGCTGCTGACCGCCCACATCCTCGAAGGGGCACGCGACGGCCGCACGGTCGCCGAGCTGATGTCCTCCGGACGCCGGGTGCTCAGCCGCGACGACGTCATGGACGGCGTCCCCGAAATGATTCACGACGTGCAGGTCGAGGCCACCTTCCCCGACGGCACCAAGCTCGTCACCGTTCACGAACCCATCAACTGACCGCGGGAGAGCAGAAGATGATCCCGGGACAGATCCTCTACGCCGACGAGCCGGTACGCCTCAACGAAGGCCGCCCCCTCACGCGCATGACCGTCCTCAACTCCGCCGACCGCCCCGTGCAGGTCGGCTCCCACTACCACTTCGCCGAGGCCAACCCGGGCCTGGCGTTCGACCGTGCGGCCGCGCACGGCATGCGGCTCAACGTCGCGGCGGGCTCCGCCGTGCGTTTCGAGCCCGGAATCCCCACCGAGGTCGAGCTGGTCCCCCTCGCGGGCAAGCGGATCGTCGCCGGGCTGCGCGGTGAGACCGGAGGCACTCTCGATGGCTGAGCTTTCCCGCCAGGACTACGCCGACCTCTTCGGCCCGACGACCGGCGACCGTATCCGCCTCGCCGACACCGACCTGGTCATCGAGATCGAGGAGGACCGCAGCGGCGGTCCCGGACGCGCCGGTGACGAGGCCGTCTTCGGCGGCGGCAAGGTCATCCGCGAGTCGATGGGCCAGTCCCGCGTCACCCGCGCCGAGGGCGCCCCCGACACCGTCATCACCGGCGTCGTCGTCCTCGACCACTGGGGCATCGTCAAGGCGGACGTCGGTATCCGCGACGGCCGGATCACCGCCCTGGGCAAGGCGGGCAACCCCGAGACGATGGACGGGGTCCACCCCGACCTCGTCATCGGCCCGGAGACCGAGATCATCGCCGGTAACGGCAAGATCCTCACCGCCGGTGCCATCGACACCCACGTCCACTTCATCTGCCCCCAGCAGGTGGACGAGGCCCTCGCCTCCGGCGTCACCACCCTCGTCGGCGGCGGCACCGGACCCGCCGAGGGCAGCAAGGCCACCACCATCACCCCCGGCGCCTGGCACATCTCCCGGCTCCTGGAGTCGATGGACAACCTCCCCGTCAACGTCGGTCTGCTGGGCAAGGGCAACACCATGTCCGCCGACTCGATGCGCGACCAGCTGCGCGCCGGGGTCCTCGGCTTCAAGATCCACGAGGACTGGGGCGCCACGCCCGCCGTCCTCGACGCCTGCCTGAACATCTGTGAGGAGAGCGGCGCCCAGCTCGCGATCCACACCGACACCCTCAACGAGGCCGGATTCCTCGGCGACACCATCGCGGCCATCGCCGGGCGCTCCCTCCACGCCTTCCACGTCGAGGGCGCGGGCGGCGGCCACGCCCCCGACATGATCGCCATGGTCTCCGAGTCGAACGTGCTGCCCGCGTCGACCAACCCGACCCGGCCGCACACCGTCAACACCGTCGAGGAACACCTCGACATGCTGATGGTCTGTCACCACCTCAACCCGGCGGTCCCCGAGGACCTCGCGTTCGCCGAGTCCCGCATCCGGCCCTCGACCATCGCCGCCGAGGACATCCTGCACGACCTCGGCGCCATCTCGATCATGTCGTCGGACGCCCAGGCCATGGGCCGCATCGGCGAGGTCGTGATGCGCACCTGGCAGACCGCCCACGTGATGAAGAAGCGCCGCGGTCTGCTGACCGGCGACACCGCTGCCGACAACACCCGCGCCCGCCGGTACGTCGCGAAGTACACCATCAACCCGGCCGCGGCCCAGGGCATCGACCACGTCATCGGCTCCGTCGAGGACGGCAAGCTCGCCGACCTGGTGCTGTGGGACCCGGCGTTCTTCGGCGTCAAGCCGCTGCTCGTCATCAAGGGTGGCCAGATCGCCTACGCGCAGGTCGGTGACGCCAACGCCTCCATCCCCACCCCGCAGCCGATCCTGCCGCGCCCCATGTTCGGCGCCATCGGCCGCGCCCCGGGCAGCAACTCCGTCAACTTCGTCTCCGCGCAGGCGGTCGAGGACGGCATCGCCGAACGGCTCCCGCTCGCCAAGGCGTACGAGCCGATCCGCAGCACCCGGTCCGTCACCAAGGCGTCGATGCGCAACAACGACGCCCTGCCGCGGGTCCACGTGGAGCCGGACACCTTCACGGTGACCATCGACGACGAGGTGGTCGAGCCCGCCCCCGCCACCGAACTCCCCATGGCCCAGCGTTACTTCCTCTTCTAAGATGACGCAGATGATCTCATCCAGGAACGGAACGCACCCCGGAGGACCGCGATGAACCGCGCCGCCCTCATGGTGCTCGCCGACGGCCGGTTCCCCGCCGGAGGGCATGCGCACTCCGGCGGGGCGGAGGCCGCGGTCGCGGCCGGACGCATCACGGACGCCGCCTCCCTGGAGGCGTTCTGCCGCGGCCGGCTGCACACCGCCGGGCTGGTCGCGGCGGGGCTCGCCGCGGCCGCCGCGGCCGGCGGCGACCCGCTGGCCCTCGACGACGCGGCGGACGCCCGTACGCCCGTACCGGCGCTGCGCGCCGTCGCCCGCCGCCTGGGCCGCCAGATGATGCGGGCGGCCCGGGCGGCCTGGCCGTCGGCGGAGCTGGCCGCGCTGGCCGCGGCGCGGCCGCGCGGCGCCCACCAACCGGTGGTGCTGGGCGTCGCCGCCCGCGCCGCCGGGCTGACACCGCTGGACGCCGCCTACGCCGCGGCGTACGAGAACGTCAGCGGCCCGGCGACCGCGGTGGTCCGGCTGCTCAGCCTGGACCCCTTCGACGCCACCGCCGTTCTCGCCCGCCTCGCCGGTGACCTCGACCGTCTCGCGGCCGACGCCGCGGCGGCCGGGGCACGCTTCCCGACGGAGGGGCCGCATGTGCTGCCCGCCGCGTCGGCGCCGCTGCTCGACATCACCGCCGAACAGCACGCCGCCTGGCCGGTCCGCCTCTTCGCCTCCTGACCACCGCCGCCGGGAGCCACCCGCTCCCGGCGGCCCCCAGCGCCTCGCGCGCTCGCACGACTACGGAGTCCGTATGCACCTCGACCACGAACTCGACGAGATCTTCCCGCACCGCCACAGCTACAGCGCCGCGACGCCCACCCGCTCCGACGGCACCCGCCGCGCCCTGCGCATCGGCCTGGGCGGCCCGGTCGGCACCGGCAAGACCGCCACGGTCGCCGCCCTGTGCCGGGCGCTGCGTGACGAACTGTCCCTGGCCGTCGTCACCAACGACATCTACACGCGGGAGGACGCCGAGTTCCTGCTGCGTGAGGCGGTCCTGCCCGGTGAGCGGATCAAGGCGGTGGAGACCGGCGCCTGCCCGCACACCGCGATCCGCGACGACATCTCCGCCAACCTGGAGGCCGTCGAGGATCTGGAGGACGAGGTCGGCCCGCTCGACCTGATCCTCGTCGAGTCCGGCGGCGACAACCTGACCGCCACCTTCTCCAAGGGCCTCGTCGACGCGCAGATCTTCGTCATCGACGTCGCGGGCGGCGACGACATCCCCCGCAAGGGCGGCCCCGGCGTCACCACCGCCGACCTGCTGATCGTCAACAAGACCGACCTCGCCCCCTACGTCGGCGTCGACCTGGAGGGCATGGCCCGCGACGCCAAGGCCCAGCGCGGTGAACTGCCCGTCGTGTTCACCAACGTCAAGTCCGACGGCGGCGTCACCCCGGTCGCCGAGTGGGTCCGCGCCCGCCTCGCCGAGTGGACCACGAGCGCCGCATGAGCCCCGCGCCCACCATCACCCGGCCGGCCGGCGACCCGGTCACGGCCGCCGGACTGCGGGCCACCGCCCGTATCCTCGCCCGCACCGACGCGCACGGCACCACCCGGCTGCCTGTCCTGGACGGCGCCGGGCCGTTCGCGCTGCGCCGGATCGGCTTCCCCGGGCCGCAGGCCCGCGTCTGCATGGTGGGCGCGATGAGCGCCCCGCTCGGCGGTGACCGGCTGGCCGTCGAGGCCACCGCCGAGGCCGGGGCGTCGCTCCACCTGACCGCGGCCGCCGCCACCGTCGCACTGCCCGGCCGCACCGGCGACGCCGCCACCTACGACGTCCGGCTGACCGTCGGCGACGGCGCCCGCCTCGACTGGCTGCCCGAACCGCTGATCTGCGCCGAGGGCAGCGACCTGTGGATGACCACCACCGTCGAACTGGCCCCCACCGCCCGCCTCGTCCTGCGCGAGGAACAGGTCCTGGGCCGCAGCGGCGAGCACACCGGCACGCTGCACAGCCGTCTGACGATCCGCCGCGCCGGACGCACCCTGCTGGACCAGGAGACCGCCTACGGCCCCGGCGTACCCGGCTGGGACGCCTCCGCCGTCCTCGGCGGCCACCGGGCTCTCGGTCAACTCATCGCCGTAGGGCCGGAGTGCGAGGACGCCGAGCAGCGGGTGCGGCTGCTGGGCGGGGCCGCGCCGGAGCGGCGGGACGCGTCCGGCGGGCAGGGCGTGCTGGCGCCGCTGACCGGCCCCGCGGTCCTCGCCACCGCCGTTGCCCCGGACGGCCTGCGGCTGCGTGCCGTCCTCGACGAGGCGGCCCGGAGCCTGCCGGGCTGAACCGCTCAGACCTCCAGTACCTCCTCGACCCGGGCGAGCCGGTGCCGGGCCAGCGCGAGATTGGCGCGCTTGCGGTCGAGCACCAGATAGAGGAAGAGCCCGGCGCCGTGGCGCCCGGTCACCGGCCGGATCAGGTGGTACTGCGAGGTGAGCGTGATCAGCATGTCCTCGATGGAGCCCTGCAGATCCAGCATCTCCATCGTGCGCAACTTCGCGCGGACGAGGTCGGTGACTCCGGCCCCGGCGACCTCCATATCCAGTGAGTTGCTGCCGCCGAGCGCCGCCAGCGTCATCCCGCTGGTGTGATCGACGAGGGCGATGCCGATGACGCCTTCGATGGTCGACATCGCATCGGCGAGCGCGTTTTCCATGGATGCCATAACGGTGCACACCTTTCTGGGTACGGGTTGCGGCGGGGCGTGAAACGCGGGGCCCGGGCGGGGCGTTGGGGGAGCGACGACCGGTGGCGGCGGGGTGGGAACGGCGGCGGGATCAGGACGGGTCCGCGGCGGGCGCCTCGTCCACCAGCGCACCGATGCGCTCCGCGGCCTGACGGGCCTGCAGATGCAGTCGCCCCACATTGATCTCCGGGCCGCCCACGGTGGTCAGCACCGCCTTCGCCCCGGCCGCGTACGCCGCGACGTAGCCGTGCGTGCCGCGGGTGAGGGTCTCCTCGAAGCCGCCCTGACCGGTCGCCTCGGTGAGACGCTTGGCGACGCCGATGGCCGCCGCGGTGAGCGCGGCGAGGGCGTCCGGTTCGATGTTCCGCAGATCGTGGGCGATGACCATGCCGTCCGCGCTGGCCACCATGCCGCCGCGAAGATGGCGCACCTGGTCGCGCAGCGCGTGCAGTTCGTCCCGCACCCTGGGCTGGATCGTCATCAGTCTCCTCTTCTCGGCGCGCCGTGCGAGGGCACGTCTCATGGGTCGTCACGACGGTTCACAGGTTCTCCTCCAGTGCCGTACGCAGGCGGGTGAGGAGGGTGACGTCGGGGTCGGCGGTCTCGGGGAGCCCGGCCGGCAGCCCCGGCGCCCCGGTGGACGGCTGAGGGTCCCGCTCCCGCGCCTCCTCCAGGCACACCCCCGGACGCCGCCGGGGCAGCGCGCCCGGCGCCCCGCCGTCGTCCGCGGCGGAGTGCGTCGGCCGCTCCGCGTCCCGCTCGCGCCCGGCGGCCCGCGACGACGGCCCGGCGCCCCGCCCGCCCGCGGGAGGACGCGACGGCAGCCCGCCGTAGCGGCAACCGGGGCCCCCCCGCGGCGGCAGCGCGGGCGCGTCACCCGACCGCATGTCCGGGCCGCTCCAGTCCCCGGTCTA
>NZ_JBHYGX010000061.1:0-27519 GCF_042739975.1 Streptomyces sp. NPDC059080 | reverse complement strand
GGCCCGGCGCCGTGCCACGGCGCCGCCCGCCGGCCGCCGGCCGCCGCCCGGCTCCCGCCGTTCGCCCGCCGCCCGCCCCGTAACGACATCTCCGCAGGTCACCCCCGGTATCAGCCCCGGTACCAGCCCCGGTACCACCCCGCCCCGACCCGGATTGTCAGTCCCGCCCGTTACCGTTTTCGATGTGCCCGCGCCACTCACCGACCCCGAGCAGCTCAAAGAACTCCTCGGCATCCCGTTCACCCCGGAGCAGACGGCCTGCATCACCGCGCCGCCCGCCCCGCAGGTCATCGTGGCCGGAGCCGGATCCGGCAAGACCACCGTGATGGCCGCCCGCGTCGTCTGGCTCGTCGGCACCGGCCAGGTCGCCCCCGAACAGGTCCTCGGCCTCACCTTCACCAACAAAGCCGCGGGCGAACTCGCCGACCGCGTCCGCACCGCCCTCCACGCCGCCGGAGTCACCACCCCCGCCGACGACCCCACCACTCCCGCCGACGACGCTACCCACCCCGGCGAACCCCGCATCTCCACCTACCACGCCTTCGCCGGCACCCTCCTCAAGGACCACGGCCTGCGCATCGGCATCGAGCCCGGCGCCCACCTCCTCGCCGACGCCACCCGCTTCCAGCTCGCCGCCCGCGTCCTGCGCGCCGCCCAGGGCCCCTTCCCCGCCCTCACCACCTCCCTCCCCACCCTCGTCGAAGACCTCCTCGCCCTCGACGCCGAGCTGGCCGAACACCTCGTCACCCCCGCCCGCCTCCAGGCGTACGACACCGAGCTGCTCACCACCCTCGAAGACCACCCGCTGACAAACGCCGACCTGCGGAAAGTCCCCGAAACCGCCCGCGCCCGCCGCGAACTGACCACCCTCGTCGCCGCCTACCGCGATGCCAAACGCCGCCGCGACCTCCTCGACTTCGGCGACCAGATCGCCCTCTCCGCCACCCTCGCCACCACCCGCCCCGACGTCGGCGCCCTCCTCCGCGACGCCTTCCGCGTCGTCCTCCTCGACGAGTACCAGGACACCTCCGTCGCCCAGCGCCTCCTCCTCTCCGGCCTCTTCGGCGCCGGATCAGGACCGGACGCGGGACGCGGCACCGGCCACGCCGTCACCGCCGTCGGCGACCCCTGCCAGGCCATCTACGGCTGGCGCGGCGCCTCCGTCGCCAACCTCGACGACTTCCCCGCACACTTCCCGTTCCCCGACGGCACCCCCGCCCGCCGCTACGCCCTCAGCGAGAACCGCCGCAGCGGCGGCCGCCTCCTCGACCTCGCCAACACCCTCGCCGCCCCCCTCCGCGCCCGCCACACCGGCGTCGAAGCCCTCCGCCCCGCCCCCGGCGCCGAACGCGACGGCACCGTCCGCTGCGCCCTCCTGCCCACCCACGCCGAAGAGCTGACCTGGCTCGCCGGCCACCTCGCCCACCTCGTGCGCACCGGCACCCCACCCGGCGAGATCGCCGTCCTGTGCCGCACCGCCACCGACTTCGCCCGCATCCAGAGCGAACTGGTCGACCGGGACCTCCCCGTCGAGGTCGTCGGCCTCTCCGGACTCCTCCACCTCCCCGAGATCGCCGACCTCGTCGCCATCTGCGAAGTCCTCCAGGACCCCACCGCCAACGCCGCCCTCGTCCGCCTCCTCATCGGCCCCCGCTGGCGCATCGGCCCCCGTGACCTCGCCCTTCTCGGACGCCGCGCCCGCACCCTCGTCCACCACACCGGCCCCGCCGACGACCCCGCCCGCCGCCTCGCCGAAGCCGTCGAAGGCACCGACCCGGCCGAAACCCTCTCCCTCGCCGACGCCCTCGACACCTTCCTCGAAGCCGACGGCCCCGACGACGGCCTCCCCTTCTCACCCGAGGCCCGCGTCCGCTTCGCCTACCTCGCCACCGAACTCCGCGAACTGCGCCGCTGCACCGGCGACCCCCTCATGGACGTCCTCCACCGCGTCCTCTCCACCACCGGCCTCGACGTCGAACTGGCCGCCTCCCCGCACGCCCTCGCCGCCCGCCGCCGCGAAACCCTCACCACCTTCCTCGACACCGCCGCCGGGTTCGCCGCCAAACAGGGCGGCGCCGCCCTCGACGGCGACGCCACCCTCGCCGCCTTCCTCGGCTTCCTCCGCACCGCCGCCCGCCACGAAAAGGGCCTCGACAGCTCCCTGCCCGGCGGCGACAACACCATCAAGATCCTCACCGCCCACAAGTCCAAGGGCCTCGAATGGGACGTCGTCGCCGTCCCCGGCCTCGTCGCCAAGCAGTTCCCCAGCGAACAGCCCCGCGACTCCTGGACCACCCGCCCCAAAGTCCTCCCGCACACCCTGCGCGGCGACGCCGCCACCCTCCCCGACGTCGGCACCTTCGACGCCCGCGGCCTCAAGGCGTTCAAGGAGGCGATGAAGGACCACCAGTCCACCGAGGAACTCCGCCTCGGCTACGTCACCTTCACCCGCCCCCGCTCCCTCCTCCTCGGCTCCGGCCACTGGTGGGGCCCCCAGCAGAAACGCCCCCGCGGCCCGTCCGCCTTCCTCGAAGCCCTCCGCACCCACTGCGAGGCCGGCCACGGCGAGATCGAGACCTGGACCGACGCCCCCGAGGACGGCGCCGAGAACCCCACCCTCACCACAGAAGCCACCACCCACGACTGGCCCCTGCCCCTCGACCCCACCGCCACCACCCACCGCCGCACGGCCGCGGCCACGGTGCGGGCCCACCTCTCCCGTCTGCCGCAGGGGCCGCCCACTCCGGCTGACCAGGCCCCGGACCCGCGCCATGATGGTGGCCTCGCGCGCGCCGAGACGCCGTACGACGGCCCCGGCCCCGGCGATGAGCCCGACCCGTTCGACGCACCCGATCCCTACGGCGACCCCGATCCGTTCGACGTACCCGATCCGTTCGACGCCCCCGATCCCTACGGCGACCCCGATCCGTTCGACGTACCCGATCCGTACGAGGAGCTCGACCCGTACGGCGGCCCCGGCCCGTACGGCGACACCGATCCGTACGAAGCCGCGTCCGTCCGCCCCGACGGCGAGGACGGACCCACGCCCGGCCCGGCGGACAGCCTTAAGCCCGGCCCGGCGGACGGACCTGGCCACGCCCCGGCGGACGGCCCTGCCCACACGTCAGCTCGCCCCGACGCCGACGACACCGACCTCTTCGCGGGCGAGGCGGACCCGCTTCCGGCCCGTACCCCGCAGCACCCCGCCGTCCCCGGCCCCCGCCACCCCGGAGCCGACGCCCCGCACGCCGCCCCCACCGGCCACGACACCGCAGGCCACAGCGGCACCGATTACGACGGCACCGGCCACGCCCCCGCCGACCACGACGCCGCCCTCCTCCCCGAAGACCACCGCACCCTCGCCTCCTGGGACCGCGACCTCGACGCCCTCGCCGCCGAACTCCGCCGCGCCCGCGCCACCGTCCGCGACGTGCCCCTCCCGCACGCCCTCAGCGCCACCCAGCTGATGCGCCTCGCCGCCGATCCCGACGCCTTCGCCCGCGAACTCGCCCGCCCCATGCCCCGCCCGCCCCAGCCCGCCGCCCGCCGCGGCACCCGCTTCCACGCCTGGGTCGCCTCCCGCCACGAAGACCTCACCCTCCCCCTCCACGACCCCGACGACCTCCCTGGCGCCGACCCCGGCGCCCACCCCGACATCGCCGACGAAAGCGACCTCGAAGCCCTCAAGGAAGCCTTCGCCCGCACCCCCTACGCCCACCGCGCCCCGTACCGCGTCGAAGCCCCGTTCCGTATGACCCTCGCCGGACGCGTCATCAGCGGCCGCATCGACGCCGTCTACACCGAACCCGGCCCCGACGGCGGCGACCGCTTCGAGATCATCGACTGGAAAACCGGCCACACCCACGACGCCGACCCCCTCCAACTCGCCATCTACCGTCTCGCCTGGGCCGAACGCCACCACCTGCCCCCCGCCGCCGTCGACGCCGCCTTCCTCCACGTCCGCACCGGCGCCCTCATCCGCCCCGCCGACCTCCCCGGACGCCCCGAACTCGAACGCATCCTCCGCGGCGCGACCCCCGACCGTCCTCACCCGGAAGGCCGATAGGCTCGGACTCATGAGCACCACCCCGGACAGCGCCGTCCACGCGTACCTCACGGCCCACCGCGAGACCTTCCTCGCCGACCTCGCCGACTGGCTGCGCATCCCCTCCGTGTCGGCCGACCCCGGCCACACCCCCGACGTGCGCCGCAGTGCCGAATGGCTCGCCGCCAAGCTCACCGCCACCGGCTTCCCCACCGCCGAGATCTGGGAGACCGACGGCCACCCCGCCGTCTACGCCCACTGGCCCAGCGACGACCCCGACGCCCCCACCGTCCTCGTCTACGGCCACCACGACGTCCAGCCCGCCACCCGCGACGACGGCTGGCACACCGACCCCTTCGCACCGCACACCGCCGACGGCAAGCTCTACGCCCGCGGCGCCGCCGACGACAAGGGCCAGGTCTTCTTCCACACCCTCGGCGTCCGCGCCCACCTCGCCGCCACCGGCCGCACCACCCCCGCCGTCCACCTCAAACTCCTCATCGAAGGAGAAGAGGAATCCGGCTCCCCGCACTTCCCCGACCTCATCGCCCGCCACGCCGACCGCCTGGCCTGCGACGCCGTGATCGTCTCCGACACCGGCATGTGGTCCAAGGACACCCCCACCGTCTGCACCGGCATGCGCGGCCTCACCGACTGCCAGATCGACCTCCACGGCCCCGACCAGGACATCCACTCCGGCTCCTTCGGCGGCGCCGTCCCCAACCCCGCCACCGAAGCCGCCCGCCTCGCCGCCGCCCTCCACGACGCCGACCGCCGCGTCACCATCCCCGGCTTCTACGACGGCGTCATCCCCCTCACCGACCAGGAACGCGCCCTCTTCGCCGAGCTCCCCTTCGACGAAACCGCCTGGCTGAGCACCGCCCACTCCCACGCCACCCTCGGCGAAGCCGGCCACACCACCCTGGAACGCATCTGGGCCCGCCCCACCGCCGAGGTCAACGGCATCGCCGGCGGCTACCAGGGCCCCGGCGGCAAAACCATCGTCCCGGCCACCGCCCAGCTGAAGCTCTCCTTCCGCCTCGTCGCGGGCCAGGACACCGGCGCCGTCCAGCAGGCCGTCCGCGACTGGGTCGCCGCGAACCTCCCCGACGGCATCCGCCACACCCTCACCTTCTGGGGCGCCACCCGCCCCTGCCTCACCCCCCTCGACCACCCCGCGCTCCAGTCCGTCGTCCGCGCCATGGGCCGCGCGTTCGGCCAGAAGATCCGCTTCACCCGCGAAGGCGGCTCCGGACCCGCCGCCGACCTCCAGGACGTCCTCGGCGTACCCGTCCTCTTCCTCGGCATCTCCATCCCCTCCGACGGCTGGCACGCCCCCAACGAAAAGGTCGAACTCGACCTCCTCCTGAAGGGCGCCGAAACCACCGCGCACCTCTGGGGCGACCTCGCGGAGAACTGGCACACCACCTGACCCGCCACCCCGCCCACCGCCCCGCACGCAGCAACCACCCACGCCACAGGGGGAGTTGGAGACAGCAGTGACCACCTGGACCGACCACCGCGCAGACCGGCCGATCACCTTCAGCGCACCGAGCGGCATCGACCGCTCCGCACACCACCGCCTCGACGAGGCATGGCTCGCGGCGGCCTGGAGCCACCCCTCCACGCGCGTCTTCGTGGTCTCCGGCGGTCAGGCCCTCATCGACGACACCCCCGACGGCCGCACCGAACTCATCACGACGCCCTCCTTCGAGGCGCCCCTGACCGAGGCCCACCGCTACTACCTCGGCACCGACGACGACGGCATCAGCTACTTCGCCCTCCAGAAGGACGCCCTCCCCGGCCGCCTCGACCAGTCCGCCCGCGCCGCCGGACTCCGCGAAGCCGGCCTGCTCCTCTCCCCGCGCGACGCCGGACTCCTCGTCCACGCCGTCGCCCTGGAGAACTGGCAGCGCCTCCACCGCTTCTGCTCCCGCTGCGGCGAACGCACCGTCATCGCCGCCGCCGGACACATCCGCCGCTGCCCCGCCTGCGGCGCCGAGCACTACCCCCGCACCGACCCCGCCGTCATCATGCTCGTCACCGACGACCAGGACCGCGCCCTCCTCGGCCGCCAGGTCCACTGGCCCGAAGGCCGCTTCTCCACCCTCGCCGGGTTCGTCGAACCGGGCGAATCCATCGAGCAGTCCGTGGCCCGCGAGGTCTTCGAGGAGGCCGGAGTCGTCGTCGGCGACGTCGAATACGTCGCCAGCCAGCCCTGGCCGTTCCCCTCCAGCCTGATGCTCGGCTTCATGGCCCGCGCCACCTCGTCCGACATACACGTCGACGGCGAGGAGATCGAGGAGGCCCGCTGGTTCTCCCGCGACGACCTCCGCGCCGCCTTCGAATCCGGTGAGGTCCTGCCCCCGTACGGCATCTCCATCGCCGCCCGCCTCATCGAATCCTGGTACGGCAAACCGCTGCCCAAGCCCTGACGGGGCGATGCGCGGCGGCGCTTTCCCGGGTGAGGCGAGGGAGCGCCGCCGTGGTGTCGGCGCCTGCCTTCGCCCGTGTTCTCCTCCGGACGGTTGCGTCCGTGCGTGGGTTACCCGGACACGACCGTGCCCTCCCCGGAGAACTTCGGAGAGGGCACGGACGGCGCGCGGTGCCTCAGACGGCCAGCGCCTGCTTGACCTGATTGAGGCTCGGGTTCGTCATGACGATGTTCTCGCCGCCGGACGGGGGAACCACCAGCACGGTCGGCACCGTTTGGTTGCCGCCGTTCGCCTTCTCCACGAACGCCGCGGAGTCGGCGTCATGCTCGATGTTGATCTCGGTGTACGCGATGCCCTCGCGGTCCATCTGGCCCTTCAGCCGACGGCAGTAACCGCACCAGGTCGTGCTGTACATCGTCACAGTGCCCGCCATGCGTCCCGCGCTCCTTCGGTAAGACTCTCGAACAGAAGCCGCCGTACCGGCCCGGACCCGTAGCCCGAGCCGCTTCCGACCGGAACCTCAGGGGGCAGTCGGAGTGGCGACGTCATGGAAGAACGCAGCGGAGGGCTGGAGCATTCCCGGGGGTCTCCCCGCCCCCCTTCCCCCCGCCTCCCCCTCCCCACCCCGGGGGCCCGCCCCCACCCCACCCCACCCCTCCTCCACCACCCCCACGATCCAGCCCGGCAGCCTCTGCGCCCACCCGGCAGCACCCGGCCATCCTGGCTCCAAGCGCCCGGCTGCTGTCGTTCCCCCACTCCAGCAGATTTCGGCTCGGAGCGTCGTCGGCTGTCCACAGCGGGCTGTTGCGGTAGTACCGGTGCCGGGTCCCCTGTGGACAGTTTTGGGGGGTCCGGTGGCGGACCTGGCAGCATGGCGGGGTGACTGCAGCATCGGATTCCTCTCTTTTTCCGCAGGTCCCGGATTCGGCCGACGCGGTGCTCGACGGGCTTGACCCGGAGCAGCGCGAGGTGGCGAGGGCGCTGCGTGGTCCGGTGTGTGTGCTGGCGGGTGCGGGCACGGGCAAGACCCGGGCGATCACGCATCGGATCGCGTACGGCGTGCGGTCGGGGGTGGTGCAGCCGGCGAGTGTGCTGGCGGTGACGTTCACGGCGCGGGCGGCGGGGGAGATGCGGGGCCGGTTGCGGCAGCTGGGTGCGGGTGGGGTGCAGGCGCGGACGTTCCATTCGGCGGCGTTGCGGCAGTTGCAGTTCTTCTGGCCGAAGGCGGTGGGCGGGGAGGTGCCGCGGCTGCTGGAGCGGAAGGTGCAGGTGGTCGCGGAGGCGGCGGCACGGTGCCGGGTGCGGTTGGACCGCGCGGAGCTGCGGGAGGTCACGGGGGAGATCGAGTGGTCGAAGGTGACGCAGACGGTTCCGGCGGATTATCCGGCGGCGCTGGTGAAGGCGGGCCGCGTGGCGCCTCGTGATGCGGCCGAGGTCGGGCAGATCTACACGATGTACGAGCAGCTGAAGCGGGAGCGCGGCGTCATCGATTTCGAGGACGTGCTGCTGTTGACGGTGGGGGTGCTGCAGGACCGGCATGACATCGCGGAGCAGGTCAGGGCGCAGTATCAGCATTTCGTCGTCGACGAGTACCAGGACGTCAGCCCGTTGCAGCAGCGCCTTCTGGAGCTGTGGCTGGGGGAGCGGGACTCGCTGTGCGTGGTGGGTGACCCGGGGCAGACGATCTACAGCTTCACCGGCGCGACCCCGGATCATCTGCTGAATTTCCGGACGCGTCATCCGGGGGCGACGATGGTGAAGCTGGTGCGGGACTACCGTTCGACGCCGCAGGTGGTGCATCTCGCGAACGGTGTGCTGGCGCAGGCGAGAGGGCGGGCGGCGGAGCAGCGTCTGGAGCTGGTGTCGCAGCGTGCGCCGGGCCCGGAGCCGGTGTTCGTCGAGTACACCGATGAGCCGGCGGAGGCGGAGGGCGTGGCCCGGCGGGTCCGGGAGCTGATCGCGTCGGGGGTGTCGGCGGGTGAGATAGCGGTGTTGTTCCGCATCAACGCTCAGTCCGAGGTGTACGAGCAGGCGCTGGCGGATGCGGGCGTGCCGTATCTGCTGCGGGGCGCGGAGCGGTTCTTCGAGCGGCCGGAGGTGCGGGAGGCGGGCGTGGCGTTGCGCAGCGCCGCGCGCTTCGGGGGGAATGACGCGCTTTTGGACGATGTGGTGGATGTGCCGTCGCAGGTGCGGGCGGTGCTGAGCACGAAGGGCTGGACGGGGCAGCCGCCGGCGGGTTCGGGGGCGGTGCGGGACCGGTGGGAGTCGTTGGCGGCGTTGATGCGGCTGGCGGAGGATTTCGCGCGGGCGCGCCCGGAGGCGTCGTTGGCGGATCTGGTGGCGGAGCTGGACGAGCGGGCACGGGCGCAGCATGCGCCGACGATTGAGGGCGTGACGCTGGCGTCGCTGCATGCCGCGAAGGGCCTGGAGTGGGACGCGGTGTTCCTGGTGGGGCTGACCGAGGGCATGATGCCGATCTCGCATGCGACGTCCGATGCGGAGATCGAGGAGGAGCGGCGGCTGCTGTATGTGGGGGTGACACGGGCGCGGGAGCACCTGGCGCTGTCGTGGTCGCTGGCGCGTTCGCCGGGGGGCCGGGCGTCGCGGCGTCCCAGCCGGTTCCTGGACGGTCTGCGGCCTGGCGGCGGCGCCGCGCCGCGCCGCGCTGCGGGTGCGGCCGTGGGCGGTGTGGAGCGCGGCGCGGGCGGGGTGTCTGGTGGTTTCCGGCGCCGGGACCGTAAGCCGGCCCGGTGCCGGGTGTGCGGGCGGACGCTGACGGACGCGGGCGAGATGAAGCTGATGCGGTGCGAGGACTGCCCGTCGGAGCTGGATGAGGGGCTGCACGAGCGGCTGCGTGACTGGCGGGCGGAGCAGGCGGCGCGGCTGTCGCAGCCGACATTTTGCGTGTTCACCGACAAGACGTTGATGGCCATCGCGGAGGCGGTTCCGGGGTCGGCGGGGGAGCTGGCGCAGATTTCCGGTGTGGGACGGCGGAAGCTGGACCGTTTCGGGGCGGACGTGCTGGCGCTCTGTGCAGGTGAGGAGCTCGGCGACGGCGTGGCGGAGGGCCTTGGGGAAGGCGGCGATGAGGGCGGTGGGGTAGCCGCGGAAAACTCGTCGGAAAAATAGTTTGCGCGCGCGGACGGCATCCCCATAGCCTTCGGAAGCACGGTGATGACGGGCTTCCGAGTCCGGAAGTATCCGTGTTGTACTTGAACATGTTTGGAACGGGATTCCCGGTCCACCGAGACGCCGAGAGGAGGCGAGCCCAATGATCAGCTTCATCGAGATGAACAAAATGACCGATCGTTCGGTCGTCGCCACCTGCTCTCTCGGCTCCTCGCTCCTGGGTACCGGTATGTCCGGCTTCAGCCGTCTCTCCGGTGCCGAGGTCAAGCGCCCCGAGACCCTCCTGTCCCTCGTGGCGGAGGAGCGCAGTGCGCGACCGGCGCAGGCACCTGCGGTAGCGGCAGTGGCGGCAGTGGCGAATGCCTTTGCCCCCTCGGCAGCCAATGGTGCCGGATCCCAGCAGCAGTACCGCCAGCATGAAACGTGGGCCTACCGCGGCCTTGAACCCTGGAGAGATCCAGCCTGATCGGCATGATCAGGTCGGCGCCTTCCAGGGCCGCGGAACCCCCACCGGGATCCGCGGCCCTTTTGTTTGCCCAGCGCCCGGCCACCGCCGGGCCACACAGACGAGGAACACACACCGTGCAACTGCAGACGCACACCCCGTCCGTAGCGACCGACCTGATCCCTCCGCCCGATCCCCAGGAGAACTCCTTGCTGCCCCTCACCGAGCTGGACAACGAAATCGACCGTCTCGGCGCCGCCGTGCCGTGCCGGACCTATGACCCCGAGGTCTTCTTCGCCGAGTCCCCGGCGGACGTCGAGTACGCCAAGTCGCTGTGCCGTACCTGCCCCGTACGTGAGGCGTGTCTGGCGGGTGCCAAGGACCGCCGTGAGCCGTGGGGTGTCTGGGGCGGTGAGCTGTTCGTTCAGGGTGTCGTCGTGGCGCGGAAGCGTCCGCGGGGCCGTCCGCGCAAGAACCCGGTCGCGGCATGAACACCCGCGGCACAGGAACGATCGACCGTCCCGGTACGCGGGACCCCCGGAAGCAGGACCCAGCGATGAACCCCACCGTCACCGAAATGCCCGCACCCGTGAACTCCGGTGCGATCGAGTCGCGTCAGAACAGGAACCTCGAAATGCAACTCATCCCAGAAGCCCTGGCGCGTGCCCATGTGCACGAACGCCTGCAACAAGCCGAGTCCGAACACAGGGGCCACCGGCTCGCCGCCGCGCGGCGTATGCAGCGGCGTGCGGAACGCGCGTCGCTCCGCGCCCGCCGCGCCCTGGCCATGGCCGTGATGCAGTGACGCGGTAGCCCGGGGCCCGCCCGGCTGGGCGGGCCCCGGGCGCGTGTCTCCGTCGTGGCGGGGCCTGCGGGGATATCGTCGTACGGTGGACCGCACGACGCACGGCACGGCGCAGCAGCCGACGGCCGAGACCGACATCGAAGCCGGGGACGGCCCCGGCACGAGCACGGGCAGCCGGGACGGCGCTGCCCCCGGCACCTCCTGTGCCCGCTGCGGCGCCGTCGCTGAGGGAAGTCCGCCGCTGTGGACCTGCTCGGTGGAGAACGGCGTCCGCCGCTACTTCTGCGACGGTTGTGCGCGGGAGAACCTCCGTGCCATCGAAGGGCGCCTGGACTCCGTCGGCTGGTGACCTCCACCGCGCGGTGAGCCGCGGCGCCCCGGTGTCAGCCGGTGGGTTCCTCCGCCGCCACGCGGCCATCCAGCTCCGCCGTCTCCTCCTCGTCCGGCTCGTCGGCGGGCTCATCCAGGGGGACGAAGCCCGGTAGCCAGTCGATGAGTTCGTCGCGCAGCCGGACCTCCGCCCCCAGTTGGCACAGGACTCCGATGGTGCTCAGCGTCACCCGGTGTATCAGCAGGTAGGCCGGGGGGAGGTTGAGCTGCTTGCCCAGCTGGTGGGCGGGGGAGCGAGGGTCGCCGATGCGGGTGGCCTGACGCCGCATCCATTCCCGGGTGAAGGTGAACTCCTCGGCCTGCGCCGGTTCGATGACCGGCAGCAGGTACTCCAGCACCGCCTCCGGGTCCAGGTCGATGGAATCCTTCACGAACCCTTCGTCGCACAACTGCCGGTAGACCGCCTCGGCCTGCCCATCCAGCGTCATCCGCAGCGCGTTGCCGATCGCCGGCGGAAGGCCCTCGGGTAGCCGGTCCACCGTCCCGAAGTCCAGGACGCCGAGCTGCCAGGCGCTCACCGGCCCGTCGTCGGCCAGCAGCCGGAAGTTGCCCGGATGCGGGTCGGCGTGCAGCAGTCCCGTACGTGCCGGGCCGGAGAACAGGAACCGGGCCAGCAACTGCCCCGCGCGGTCCCGCTGCTCCGGGGTGCCGTCGGCGATGACCTCCGCCAGCGGTATACCGCCCAGCCACTCGGTGACCAGGATCTGATCGCTCTGGTGCACCACGGCGGGGACCCGGACGTCCCCGTCGCCGTCGAACTCCGCGGCGTGCGCCCGCTGCGCCTCGGCCTCCAGCGCGTAGTCCAGCTCCTCCGCCACCCGGTCCCGCAACTCGGTGATCAGCGGTTTGACGTCCATGCCGGGGATCAGCGGGCCCAGCAGGCGGGCGAAGCGGCTCAGTTGGGCGAGGTCCGACAGCAGTGCCTCACCGGCGCCCGGGTACTGCACCTTCACGGCGACGGGACGGCCGTCGTGCCACACCGCCCGGTGTACCTGGCCGATCGACGCGGCGGCCGACGGCTTGTTCTCGAACTCCTGGAACAGCTCCCGCCATTCCTCGCCCAGCCGTTCGGCGAGGACCGTGTGTACGGTGCTCGTCGGCATCGGCGGTGCTGCCTCCTGAAGCTTGGTCAGCGCCGCCCGGTAGGGACCGGCCACCTCCTCCGGCAGCGCCGACTCGAAGACGGACAGTGCCTGCCCGAATTTCATCGCCCCGCCCTTCAGCTCACCCAACACCTTGAAGAGCTGTTCGGCGGTGCGTTGCTGCAGTTCGCGGCCGACGATCTCGGCCGACCTGCCGCCGATCCGCTTGCCCAGGCCCCAGGTGGCGCGACCGGCGAACCCCAGGGGCAGCGCGGCCAGCTTGGCGGTGCGGGTGACCGCCTTGCGGGGAAGATCAGACATGCGCCCCTCCAACTCACACTGTCCCCAAGCGGGGTTACTCCGTCATTGTGGCGTGCCGCCGCTCCGGATCCGAGGCGCCGTCGGACGCCGCCGACCGCGCGGCACCACACCCGCACTCCGGGTGCGGCACGATCGATGAGGTGCGTATGCCCGCACCCGGCAGCGCGAACTCCAGCCGGGCGCCCGTGCACGGAGGCAACGTCCCGTCGAGGAACGTCAACGCCTGCGTCGCCGCCTGTCCCGCGACCGTCGTCGCCAGCGACGCGTCACACGCCGGGACCGCGGGGGAGCCCCGGCCCGACCGCCACTGTGCCAGCAGCCTCGGCCACGCCGGTTCCGCCTCCGTACGCCGCAGCTCATCGCAGCCGGCGCACGCGGAGAGGCCCGGCACCACCAGCGGCCCCACCACACCCGTCCCCTCCATCACGCCCGCGTACAGATGCGGGATACCGGCCGTCAACAGCGGCTCGGACAGCAGCGGATCGGGGGTGTACGCCCCCAGATCGTCCCGCGGGGTGAGGACCACCAGGGACAGACCCGGCTCGCCCGACTCGCTCACCGGGACCACCGGCCGCGGGACACGCCCCCACGGCGATGCGTCCCGCACCAGCCGCCGCGCGGCCACGTCCCGCCGCTCACCGACCTGATCCGCGCGATACCCGCCGGGCAGCACGTCCCACGGCTCGACCTTCCCGCCGTCCAGCACCTCCACCCGGCCGATGCCCGACGCGGACAGCAACGCGGCGACGGCCGCTCCTACCCGGCCCGCGCCCCGCACCCGCGCGCGGACCGCCCGCCGCGCCCCTATACGTCCCCACGCGCCGGTGGCCTCCGGATACCGTACCGACAGCGACGCCAGGTCCGGCCGGAGCCGGGCACAGGCCGCGCCGTCCGCCCGGACCGCGTCGGCCCCGGGACCGCCCCCGGACGCCACCTCCAGCAGCCCCGCGGCGCCCAACCGCTCCACCACACCCCGCGCACGGGCGGGCGACAGGCCCAGCGCATGGGCCTGGGCGATCAGCTCGTCCATGGTGCGGGTGCCGTCGATCATGTCGAGGAAGTAGCCCGTCGCGATGTCGACGGGCCCCACCACCACCGCGTGCGCCGGTGCCACGCCGTACCGCACCGTCGCCCTGTCCAGCCAACCGCGCCGCAGCGCCGGTTTGATCATCGGACGCATCGCATCCGCCCCCGTTCACCGGTCTGTCCGCGGTCCTCCGCGGTGTGTGAACACAGCATGCGCCGACAGCCGGAATACCCCCCGAGTTGTCCACAGGCCCGCGCCGCGCGGTCATACGAATGCGACGGGCTGTGGACGACCGGGCCGTCTCCGGCCGGGGCCGGATGTCAGTGGCCGCGAGTAGCCTCGGGCGCGGCCCACCGGCCGGTCACCCGTCCACCGCGGAGAAGGAGAACCCCCTGCGACCCGCCACCCCCGACCCCCGTGGCTCCACCACCGGCACCCCGACCGCGTCCGGCCCCGTCGAGGTGCGGCGCAGCGCGCGTCGGCGCAGCACCGTCTCCGCCCGCCGGGAGGGCGACCGCACCGTCGTCCTGATACCGGACCGGATGTCCCGGGCGGAGGAGGAACGCTGGGTCGCCGTGATGCTGGAGCGGCTCGCCGCGAAGGACGGCAGGCGGCGCCCCGGCGACGCGGAGCTGACCGAGCGGGCCGCCGCACTGTCGGCGCGGTTCCTGGGCGGCGAGGCCCGCCCGGCGTCGGTGCGCTGGGTCACCAACCAGAACAGCCGCTGGGGCTCGTGCACCCCCGCCGAGGGCACCATCCGCCTCTCGCACCGCCTCCAGGGCATGCCGGAATACGTCGTCGACTACGTGCTGCTGCACGAACTCGCCCACCTCCTGGTGCCCGGCCACGGCCCGCGGTTCTGGAAGCTGCTCGACGCCTACCCGCGCACCGAACGGGCCCGGGGCTACCTCGAAGGCATCGCCGCCGCCGAGCGGCTGCCGCACCCGTCCGAACCGGACGACTGACACCGGCCGGCGCCGGTCACACGCCCGGCATCCCGCATTGTCAGTGGCAGCGGATAGCCTGGCTCGCAGTACCAACTCACAGCCGGAGCGGGGGGACAGGCGTTACCTATGGCCAGGGAATTCCAGCGAGGCCACAAGGCCAGGATCGGTGACCTGACGGCAGGGACCGACCTGTACGTCGGCGTGCAGATCGGTGGCCCGGGGCTCACCTTCGACATCAGCTGTTTCGGCCTGGACGCCGATGAACGGCTCTCCGACGACCGGTACTTCGTCTTCTTCAACCAGCCCGCCTCGCCCGAGCAGGCCATCCAGCAGCTCGGCGAACAGGCCGGTGACACCCAGTCGTTCCGGGTCACCCTCGGCCGCATCCCGCCGCACATCCGGAAGCTCTCCTTCACCGCCGCCCTCGACGGCGCCGGTCAGGTCTCCCGGATCGGCCCCGGCTACCTCCGCATCGTCGCAGGCGGCGAAGAGGTCGCCCGCTACTCCTTCCACGGCTCCGAGTTCAGCACCGAACGAGCCGTCATGCTCGGCGACTTCTACCTCAAGGACGTGTGGCGGTTCGCCGCCGTCGGCCAGGGCTTCGACGGCGGCCTGGAGGCGCTGCTGAAGAACTTCGGCGGCGAGGTCGTCGAGGAGGCGGCGACGCCCGAGCCCGCCGCGCCCGAGCCCACGCAGGCCGCGCAGGCCGCGCCCGCTTTCGCCCCGCCCGCCGCACCGGCCCCGGCCTTCGCCCCGCCGCAGGCCCCGGCGCCCGCACAGCCCCAGCCCGCTGCCCCGCAGCAACCGGCCCCCGGCTTCGGCGCACCCCAGGGCACCCAGCCCGCCGCGCCGCAGCCGCCCGCACCCCAGCAGCCGCAGCCCGCCGCACCCCAGATGCACAGCGCGCCCACCATGGCCGCGCCCCTCGTCCCGCCTGGCGCCCCGAGGACGCCTCCCGCCGCGCCCGTGCCACCGCCCGCCGCCCCCGGCATCCCCGGCGGCCGGCACCAGGCCCCGTACGGACAGCCGACGCCCGGCCACGCCCCCTACGGCGCCCCGGGCCAGGCTCCCTACGGCGGAGCGCCCGCACCCGGCGGCCACGGCGCGCCCCAGGCAGCGCCGCCCGGGCAGTTCCCGCCGCAGGCACCCGCCCCGTACGGGCAGGCCCCCGGCGCGCCGCACCCCAGGCAGGCACCGGCCGTGCCGCAGGACGGTGGCCCCGGTCTCGGCGTTGTGCTGGAGAAGTACAAAGAAGCACCCACCGGGCAGCGTTGGACGCTCCAGAACAGCAAACTGGTCCGTGTCGACCTCGGCGTCGACGGGCAGCCGGTCCTCGCCCGCCAGGGCAGCATGGTGCTCTACCAGGGCAAGGTCGACTTCCACTACAAGGGCGCGGGCCTCCGCGGCCGCATCGTCGGCAATGCCACCGGCCAGGAGATGCAGCTGATGCGCTGCACCGGCCAGGGCCAGGTCTTCTTCGCCGAGGACAGCGCCCACATCCACCCCGTCGAGCTGCAGGGCGACGCCCTGTGCGTCTCCGCCGACAGCGTCCTCGCCTTCGACGAATCGCTCCAGCACGAGGTGCGCCGCGTCGAAGGCCACGGCATACCCGGGGGCGCCCTGTTCACCCTGCAGTTCCAGGGCACCGGCACCGTCGTCGTCAAGACCCGCGGCACCCCCGTCGTCCTGCCCGTCACGCCGGCCACCTTCGCCGACGCCAACGCCGTCGTCGCGTGGTCCGCCGCCGCGCAGGTGATCGTCTCCAGCCAGGTGAGCATGCGCCGTCACACCTACACCGGCCACTCCGGTGAGTCCGTGAACCTCCAATTCCGCGGCGCACCCGGCAACTTCATCGTCGTCCAGCCCTACGAGGTCTGAGGGAGCCCGCCACCATGACCCAGCAGCAGCTGTCGGGCTACGCCCCGACCCCGCCCGCCGCCCGCATGGAGAACCACGGCAGCGCCATGGCCAAGATCGCCATGCAGAGCGGCCACGACGTCTTCGCCCGCACCGGATCGATGGTCGCCTACGAAGGCTTCATCCAGTACGAGCCCAGCCCGCCCGCCGTCCGCCAGATGGCCTCCCAGTGGGTCACCGGTGAGGGCGCCCCGCTGATGAAGTGCAGCGGCGACGGCATCCTCTACCTCGCCGACTACGGCGCCGACGTCGTCTGCATCCACCTCAACGGCGAGTCGCTGTCCGTCAGCGGCACCAACCTCCTCGCCCTCGACGCCCAGCTCCAGTGGGGCGTCCAACGCGTCAAGGGCATGGCCAAGTTCGCCGGTCAGGGGCTGTTCAACGTCGGTATATCCGGCACCGGCTGGGTCGCCCTCACCTCCCGCGGCACGCCCATCGTCGTCGACTGCGGGCGCGGCGAGGACGAGACGCACGTCGACCCCGATGCCCTCGTGGCCTGGTCGACCCACCTGAAGATGAAGGGCAAGCGCAGCTTCAAGGCGTCCTCGATGATCGGACGCGGCAGCGGCGAGGCGTACCAGCTCGGCTTCTCCGGCCAGGGCTTCGTCGTCGTCCAGCCCAGCGAGGACAGCACCGACCGGCTCCGGGCCCGGGGCTGAAGGGGGACCGAGGAACATGCAGAGCCCGCTTTTCGCCCACACCGAGGCACAGACCCAGGACCGCTACGCCCTGCAGAACTCCCAGCTGCTGCGCGTCGCCCTCGAAGGGCACGAGGACCTTCTCGCCCGGAAGGGCTCCATGGTCGCCTACCAGGGACTCCTCGAATTCGAGGGCGACTACCAGACCCAGGGCCAGCACCGCGCCCGCGCCGTCACCGGCGAGGGCCTGGACCTGATGCGCATCTCCGGCCAGGGCACCGTCTACCTCGCCAACCTCGCCCAGTACGTCCACATCCTCGACGTCGACCACCAGGGCCTCACCGTCGACAGCAGCTACGTCCTGGCGCTCGACTCCGGACTCCACTGGGACGCCGTCTCCGTCGACAGCCGGTACGGCATCTCCGGCACCGGCAAGTACCAGCTCAACATCGCAGGTCAGGGCAAGGTCGTCCTCATGACCTCCGGCCAGCCGCTGATGCTGCCGGTCACCCCCGAGACCTACATCAACGCCGACGCCGACGCGGTCGTCGCCTGGTCCGCGTCGCTGCGGGTCCAGATGCAGGCCCAGACGCACTCCTCCGGCGTCTGGCGGCGCCGCGGCACCACCGGCGAAGGCTGGGAGCTGAGCTTCCTCGGCCAGGGATACGCCCTGGTCCAGCCCAGCGAACTCCTTCCGCCGCAGAACGCCGTCATAGGCTCCGGCCTCGCCGCGCAGTTCGGCATGGGGCAGCAGGGCGCCCGCGGCTCCAACCAGGGCAACATCTTCACCAACTGAGGGGCCGGCCAGGGCTGTGGGCGGAGCCAACCGGGCCCGGCCCTCCGGCCGCCGGTGCCCCGGCCCCGGCCGACGACTGCCCGGCCACCGCCCGCCACGCGACGCACGGCCCCGGCCGACGGGCACCCGCCCGCCGCCCGCCACACCGCTCCGCCCGCCCTTCGCCCGGCTCGCCGCCTACAGCAGCGCCCGCGCGCCCTCCACCAGCCGCACCACCGACTCATCGGCCACGGCCGCGACCTCGTCGTACCGGAACCACCGCAGATCCAGCGACTCGTCGCTGATCCGCGCCACCGCGCCCTCGGGCGCCACCGCCGCGAACTGCACATCCAGATGCCAGGCACACGGCGTGTGATGGCGGTCCAGCCGCACCGGGCCGCCGGGCAGTAGCTCCAGCCCCCGCGCGATACCGGACTCCTCGCGCGCCTCGCGCAGCGCCGCGTCCGCCAGCGTGGCGTCGCCGGGCTCGCAGTGGCCGCCCATCTGCAGCCACATCTTCAGCTTGCGGTGCAACGTCAGCAGCACCCGCCCGCCCGCCGGGTCGATCACCAGCGCGCTCGCCGTCAGATGCCCCGCCTTGCACGGCTTCACCATGCTGTCGGGATGCGCGGTCAGATGCTCCAGATACGCCAGCCGCAGCTCTTCCTGGGCGGGCGACGGCGCGGGCCACTCCTTGAGCGCCCGCGCCGCCTCGTCATGCAGGCTCACCGGCCGCCGTCGCCCTTGGCGCCGTCCTCGCCGTCCTTGCCGTCCTCACCGGGCTCGCCGGACGCCTGCGGCTTCCGCGGCTCCGCACCACCGCTCGCCGCGTCGCCCAGCATCTTGTCCAGCTCGGAGAAGTCCATCTGCTCGTGGTGCACAAAGCCGTCCGGGTCGTCGAGATCGGCGGCGGTCGGCAGCATGTCCGGGTGCGCCCACAGACCGTCGCGGCCCTCCAGACCCCGCGCGTCCGTCAGCGACGCCCACAGCCGGGAGGCGTCCCGCAGCCGCCGCGGCCGCAGCTGCAGCCCGATCAGCGTGGCGAACGTCTGCTCCGCCGGGCCACCGGTCGCCCGGCGCCGCCGCAGCGTCTCGCGCAGCGCGTCGGCGGACGGCAGATGCGGCGCCGCGGCGGCGTGCACCACCGCGTCCACCCAGCCCTCGACCAGCGCCAACGCCGTCTCCAGCCGCGCCAGCGCGGCCTTCTGCTCCGGGGTGTCCTCCGGCTGGAACATGCCCTGCTGCAGCGCATTCTGCAGCTCCTCGGGGTGCTGCGGGTCGATCTGGCCGACGACGTCCTCCAGCTTCGAGGTGTCGACCTTGATGCCGCGGGCGTACCCCTCCACGGCACCGAACAGATGCGAGCGCAGCCACGGCACATGCGCGAACAGCCGCTGGTGGGCGGCCTCCCGCAGCGCCAGATAGAGCCGCACCTCCTCCTCGGGCACGCCCAGACCGGAGCCGAACGTCGCGATGTTCTTGGGCAGCAGCGCCGCCTTACCGGCCGGACCCAGCGGCAGGCCCACGTCCGTCGAACCGACGACCTCGCCCGCCAGGACGCCCAGCGCCTGCCCGATCTGGGTGCCGAACATCGCGCCGCCCATGGAGCGCATCATGCCCAGCAGCGGACCCGCCATGGCCTGCATCTCACCGGGCAGCACATCGCCCATCGCCGACCCGACGCGCTCCGCGAGTGGATTCACCAGGTCCTTCCAGACCGGCAGGGTCTCCTCGACCCACTCCGCCCGGCTCCACGCCACGACCGTCCCGGCGCCCGACGGCAGCGACGTCACGCCGTCCAGCCACAGGTCGGCCAGGCGCACCGCCTCCTCGACCGCGGTGCGCTCACCCGGCGAAACGGACGCGTCCTTGCCACCCGCCTCGGTGCCCTGCGCGACCGTCTGCCGCGCGATGTCCTTGGCCATCTCCCAGTTCACCGGCCCGCCCTCGTACGAGAGCATCTGGCCGAGCTTCTGGAAGGCGGCGCCCAGGTCACCCGGGCTCATCTGGCCCTCCGGGCCGCCCATGCCGCCGAAGAGCGCCGCGAACGGATTGTCCGCGCCACCGCTCCCGCCGCCGAACCCGAACGGGTCCGCGGGGCCCTGGCTACCTCCCTGGCCGCCCTTCTTCTTGCCGTTGTCGCCGTCCTCCGGCTCCTCCGGCGGAAGGCCGAATCCGAATGGGGTGTCACTCACGGGTTTCCTCGGCTCGTAGGGCCGCCGGCCCCGGGCCGACGGCGGCTGCCCGACATCACCCTCCAGCGTAGACACCCTCAGAGCATCGGGGCTCGGTGCTCCGCTCTCGGGACGCCTGCGGCAGGATGGACGCCACCTGTACGTACGCGCCGGTACGCATACGCACTGAAGACAACCGCTGGAGACGCCCGGTGAGTTCCCCAGATCCGACCGTTCGCGCAGCGCGAAACGCTGACGCCCCGACCTCGCAGACCGGACGCGGTACCGAAGAACCGGCCCCGCGGCCCGGCCGCCGCCCCGTCATCGCCGTCACCGGAGCCGCAACCGGCATCGGCGCGCTGCTGACCCGCGCCCTCGCCGCGTCCGACGAGGTCAAGCAGGTCATCGCCATCGACGAGCGGCGCGGCGACATCCCCGAGGCCCACTGGCACATCCTGGACATCCGGGACCCGGCCATCGCCGAGAAGCTGCACGGTGCCGACGTCATCGTCCACCTCGCGCTCGACCTCGACCTGGAGTCCGACGCCGCCGCCCGCACCGCCTACAACGTCCGCGGCACCCAGACCGTCCTCACCGCCGCGGCCGCCGCCGGGGTGCACCGCGTCGTGCTCTGCACCTCCGCGATGGTCTACGGCGCGCTGCCGGACAACGACATCCCGCTCGCCGAGGACGCCGAGCTGCGGGCCACCGCCGACGCCACCGGGGTCGGCGACCTCCTGGAGATCGAACGCCTCGCCCAGCGGGCGCCCCGCGCCCACCCCGGCCTGAACTGCACCGTCGTACGGCCCGCCGTCCTGGTGGGCGGCACCGACACCGCGCTGACCCGGTACTTCGAGTCGCCGCGCCTCCTGGTCGTCGCGGGCTCCCGCCCCGCCTGGCAGTTCTGCCACGTCGAGGACCTGGTCGGCGCCCTGGAGTACGCGGCCCTGGAGAAGGTCGAGGGCGAGCTGGCGGTCGGCTGCGACGGCTGGCTGGACCAGGAGGAGGTCGAGGAGCTGTCCGGCATCCGGCGCATGGAGCTGCCGTCCTCCGTCGCCCTGGGCGCCGCGGCCCGGCTGCACCGCATCGGGCTGACCCCCTCGCCCGCCGGGGACCTCGCGTACACCATGCACCCCTGGGTGGTCAGCGGCAGCCGGCTGCACGAGGCGGGCTGGCGGCCCCGGTGGACCAACGAGGAGGTCCTCGCCGAGCTGCTGGAGGAGGTCGCCGGGCGGCACACCGTCGCCGGACGCCGCCTCGGCCGCAAGGACGCCACCGCCGCCGGTGCCGCCGGTGCGACCGTCGCCCTCCTGGGCACCGCCGCCCTGGTACGCCGCGCCCGCAAGGCCCGCCGCCGTATCTGACGCGGCCCCCGGGCACGGCGCGCAGGGGCTGCCCCTGGAGGACCCTCCGGTCCGCGCGCCCCGCGCCCGGGGGAACGGCCATTCCCCTTCCGGGGCGCGGTGCGGCACGATGGCGGCATGTCTGGCACGCACGTCACCCCGACCCCAGGCCGTGACCACCCCGGAGAACGGGCCGCGGCAGACCCCGTCCGGCTGCTGGCGATCCGCGAGACGCCGCTCTCCGTCGACGAGGTGTTCGCGGCCGTCGGCGACGCCGCGGCGGGCGGCACCGCGCTGTTCGTCGGCACGGTCCGCTCGCACGACGGCGGCACCGACGTCGACGCGCTGGGCTACTCCGCGCACCCCACGGCCGAGGCGGAGCTGCGCCGGGTCGCCGAGAAGGTTGCCGCAGACTTCCCGGTCCGCGCGCTGGCCGCCGTCCACCGGGTCGGCGACCTGACCGTCGGCGACCTCGCCGTCGTCGTCGCGGTCTCCTGCCCGCACCGCGCCGAGGCGTTCGCCGCGTGCCGCAGGCTGATCGACGACCTCAAGGCGACGGTGCCGATCTGGAAGCACCAGACCTTCTCGGACGGCACCGAGGAGTGGGTCGGCGCCTGACGACGCGCCCCTCGGTCACGCGCCCGGCCCCGCCGCGCCGCCCGGACGGCCCCCGGACGCGGAGCCGACCGGGTGGGCGGGTTCCGGTTGCGTAACCCGCCCCCTGGCGTGAGCGTTGACCTGGCAGATGGTTAATCTGCTTATTCGTCGATAGCGGTGGGACACTTTCGGGAGGCCACTATGGGTGCGCTCCTCTGGCTGTTGATTCCGGTCCTCGCCGCGCTCGCCGCCATGCTGTGGAGCACCTGGGCACAACGCAACCGCAGAAGCGGCGGCGACATCGCGGAGCTGGCCGGATACGAACGCTTCCGGGCCGCGATGGAGCGCGAGCACTCCGGATCCGATCTGGTCTGACCCGGCGTCCGCCCGCCGCACCGGAGCACACCGGTCGGCGGGCGGACACCGGTCGGCCCGCCCGCCTCGTACGGACGGCCCCGCGAGCCGGTTGTCATACCCGTCCCGTACTGTCGTTCCATGCCACGCCGCACCGCGACGCTGCTCGCCTCGACACTGATGCTGATCGCGCTGCTCTGCGCCGGGGTGCTCATTCCCGTGCCGTACGCCGAGATGTCGCCGGGCCCCACCGTCAACACCCTCGGCGATCACGAGGGCCAGCCGGTGCTGCGGATCTCCGGCCGCAAGACGTACCCGACGAACGGTCACCTCAACATGACCACCGTCCGCGTCACCGGACCCGATTACTCCATGAATCTCCTGGAGGCGGTCTACGGCTGGCTCGACCCCGACAGCGCGGTCGTCCCGCACAAGACGCTCTACCCCGAGGGACAGACCGCCGAGCAGGCCGACCAGGAGAACGCCGAGGAGTTCTCCCAGTCCCAGGAGAGTGCCAAGGTCGCGGCGCTGAACCAACTGCACGTCCCCGTCGCCACCCAGACCGTCGTCGCCTCCGTGCTCAAGGGCAAGCCCGCCGACGGACTGCTGCACGCCGGGGATGTGATCAAGGCGGTGGACGGTACGCCGGTGAAGGCGAAGGACGACGTCACCAAGCTCGTCACTCGTCACCAGCCGGGGGAGAAGGTCGTCTTCACGGTCATCCCGGCCAAGACCGCGGCGGCCGAAGAGAAGAAGGGGAAGCGGCCCGAGAGCGGCCGCAAGAACGTCACGGTGCCCACGGTGAAGGCCGACGGCGGCCGCGCCCTCGTCGGTATCCAGGCGGGCGTCGACCACATCTTCCCGTTCTCCATCGACGTCAAGCTCGCCGATGTCGGCGGCCCCAGCGCCGGGCTGATGTTCGCCCTCGGCATCGTCGACAAGCTCAGCCCGCAGAGCCTCACCGGCGGCAAGTTCATCGCCGGTACGGGCACCATCGACGACCAGGGCAAGGTCGGCCCGATCGGCGGCATCTCCATGAAGACGGTCGGCGCCCGTGCCAAGGGCGCCGAGTACTTCCTCACGCCGAAGGACAACTGCGCCTCCGCGGCGAAGGACACCCCCGAGGGCCTCACCCTCGTCAAGGTCGACACCATAGGTGACGCCGTCAAGGCGCTGAAGAAGATCAGCAGCGGGCACACCGCCGGTCTGCCCAGCTGCTCCACATCCCGCTAGGGCCGCGTCCGGCGTACGGGGAACCGCCCCGTACGCCGCCCGTTCCCGGTCACGCCTCGAACGTCGCCGCCAGCGCGTCCGCGAGGCCCGGCACCAGCGAGGCGCCCGTGAGCACCTCGGACGTCGCGTCCTTCTCGCGCAGCCGCAGCGCAGACTCCCGGGAGCCGTCCCGCAGCACCGCCACCGTCATCCGGACCTCCTGACGGTCCGGGTGCTCGGCCACCCACGTGGCGAGCTGCTTCTCGTTCAGCCCGGCGGGCACCGAGTCCTCGGCCGACGGCGGCAGCATCAGCCGCTCCACGGTCAGCGCGCACCCGGCGACCGCGTCGGGCCAGGCGATGGTGGCGAGGAATTCGTCGAGCGGGGTCTGTGCGGGGATCTCGTCCTGCTCGACGGGGGTCAGCGACGCGGCCGCGTCGTCGTCGATGCCCAGCTGGGAGGCGAGTGCGGGCTCCTGTGCCCGCAGCTTGGCGGAGTCCACGAGGGCGAAGAGTCGGGCGGGCTGGTCCCAGCCCAGCCCGGCGCTGTACTCGTCGATCTCGAGTACCGCGCGGGTCAGCGGAGAGGCGGCGAGGGGGGTGCCGTCCACGGGGTTGTTCGTCATGTTTCACATCGTGCCTTGTGAACCCCGGAAATCGGGAACCGGGTAAAGCCTTCGTAAGTTGGTGGAGTGGGTCCTACTATCTCCGGGCCTGTTCCACACGACAGCGAACTTCGAGGTGCGCACCTTGGCTTTCCAGATGCCGGACCGCGGCGGAGGCCCCTCCGGGCCACGGATGAGAGTCGGCCGGCCGTCGCGGCGGGCCCGGACCCTTTTCATGACGGTGGGCGTACTGGCCGTCCTGGCCATGCTTTTTGTGATGTTCTCCGGGTTCTGGACCGACTGGCTCTGGTACCGCTCGGTGAGATACGCCTCCGTCTTCACCACCACGCTGTGGACGAAGATCGGCCTCTTCGCCGTCTTCGGTGTGCTGATGGCAGTGGTCGTCGGCGTCAACATCTGGCTGGCCCACCGCCTGCGGCCGCCGCTCAGCGCGATGTCCATGGAGCAGCAGAGCCTGGACCGCTACCGCATGAGCCTGGCGCCGTTCAAGAAGTGGGTGCTGCTGGCGATCTCCACGGTCGTCGGCCTGGTCGCCGGAGCCTCCGCGTCCGGTGAGTGGCGCACCTGGCTCCAGTGGATCAACGGCGTGCCGTTCGGGCAGAAGGACCCGCAGTTCGGCAAGGACGTCGCGTTCTACGCCTTCGACCTGCCCTGGTACCGCTTCCTGCTGAGCTTCGGCTTCGCCGCCGCGGTGCTCTGCCTGGTCGCCGCCGCGCTCACCCACTACCTCTACGGCGGCCTGCGGCTCACCAGTCCCGGCTCGCGCGCGACCGCCGCCGCCACCGGCCATCTGTCGGTGCTGCTGGGCATCTTCGTCTCGCTCAAGGCCATCGCGTACTGGCTCGACCGCTACGGCCTCGCCGTGAAGTCGAGCGGGCTGCGGTCCGCCGACGGCTGGACGGGCCTGCGGTACGTCGACGCCAACGCCTATCTCCCGGCGAAAACGATCCTGTTCTTCATCGCGGCGATCTGCGCGGTGCTGTTCTTCGCGACCCTGTGGCGCCGCACCTGGCAGCTGCCGGTCATCGGCTTCGGCCTGATGGTCCTCTCGGCGGTGCTGATCGGCGGTCTGTACCCGGCGATCGTGCAGAAGTTCCAGGTCCAGCCGAACGAGCAGGCCAAGGAAGCGCCGTACATCAAGCAGAACATCAAGGCGACGCGGGACGCGTACGACATCCAGGACTCGAAGGTCACCGGCTACAAGGGCGACTACCAGCCCGGCAGCAAGGGCGAGAGTCAGAAGCTCCGGGACAACGCCGACACCACCGCCAGCATGCGGCTGCTCGACCCGAACGTCGTCTCCCCGGCGTTCCAGCAACAGCAGCAGGTGCGCGGCTACTACCAGTTCCCCTCCACCCTCGACGTCGACCGGTACAAGGACAAGGACGGCGTCGAGCAGGACACCGTCATCGGTCTGCGCGAGCTGAACATCGCCGGTATCCCCGAGCGCAACTGGATCAACGACCACTTCAAGTACACCCACGGCTACGGCGCGGTGGCGGCGAAGGGCACCGAGATCTCGGAGGGCGGCGGCCCGAAGTACACCGAGTCGGACCTGCCGTCCAAGGGCAAGCTGCCCTCGTACGAGCAGCGGATCTACTACGGCGAGAAGACCACGCAGTACTCCATCGTCGGCGGTCCGCAGAAGGAGCTGGACTACTCCGACGACAGCGGCGAGAAGAGCTACACCTACCAGGGCAAGAGCGGTGTCAGCCTCGCCAACCCGGTCAACCGCGCCGCGTACGCGGTGGCGTTCGGCGAGCCGCAGATCCTCTACTCCGGGGCGATCGGCGACGGTTCGCGGATCCTGTACAACCGCACGCCCAAGGAGCGCGTCGAGGCGGTCGCGCCGTGGCTGACCATCGACGGTGACGCGTACCCGGCGGTCATCAACGGCCGGGTCCAGTGGATCGTCGACGCGTACACCACCAGCAACGGCTATCCGTACGCCTCGCGGACCACGCTCGGCGACACCACCGCCGATTCGCTCACCAACGGACAGCGGGCGGTGATGGCCCAGCAGAACCAGGTCAACTACATCCGCAACTCCGTGAAGGCGACGGTCGACGCGTACGACGGCACGGTCAAGCTCTACCAGTGGGACAAGGCGGACCCGGTCCTCAAGACCTGGATGAAGTCCTTCCCCGGCACGGTCGAGCCGCGCAGCGCGATCAGCCCGCAGCTGATGGAGCATCTGCGCTACCCGCAGGACCTCTTCAAGGTCCAGCGGCAGCTGCTGACGACGTACCACGTCACGGAACCGGGCACCTTCTACACCGGCTCCGAGCGCTGGCAGATCCCCAACGATCCGACGAACAAGTCGGGCAACTCCGTGCCGCCGTACTACCTGAGCATGAAGATGCCGGACCAGAAGGATCAGACGTTCTCGCTGACGACGACGTTCACGCCCAACAAGAGGGACAACCTGGGCGCGTTCATGGCCGTCGACGCGAACGCGACCAGCGGCGACTACGGCAAGATCAGAATCCTGAAGCTGCCGTCGGAGACGCCGGTGCCGGGACCGCAGCTGGTGCAGTCGAAGTTCAACTCCGATCCGCAGATCGCCAATGAGCTGAACATCCTCAAGAAGTTCGGTGACTCGGAGATCGAGTACGGCAATCTGCTGACCGTGCCACTGGACGGCGGTCTGCTCTACGTCGAGCCGGTCTATCTGCGCGGCGCCAACACCAACTACCCGCTCCTGAAGAAGGTGCTGGTGAGTTACGGCGACAACAAGCCCGTCCTGGAGAACTCCCTCAAGGACGCGCTGGACGTCGTCTTCGGCAAGAAGGCACCGAGCAGCACCGCACCGGGCGAGGAACCGCCCACCGGCGGCGAGACGACCCAGCCGCCGTCCGACCAGACGGTGCAGGAGGCGCTGACCGACGCACAGAAGGCGTACGAGGCGGGCGAGAAGGCCCGGGTCGACGGCGACTGGAGCGCGTACGGCGACGCCCAGAAGAAGCTCAAGGAGGCGCTGGACCGCGCCGCCGCCGCCGAGAAGAAGGCGGACAAGAAGGGCGGCGGCTCCGGCGGCTGACCGCCCGTGCCGCCCGTGGTGGCCGCCGGTCCTCCCGGCGGCCACCGAGCGCAGCGGGGCCGGTGCGGGGCCCGCCCCGCGCCGTGGTAAGTTGAGGACACAACGACGCGGGGTGGAGCAGCTCGGTAGCTCGCTGGGCTCATAACCCAGAGGTCGCAGGTTCAAATCCTGTCCCCGCTACTGAAGACGAAGGCCCGGATTCTTCGAGAATCCGGGCC